>NZ_NOXZ01000037.1:0-369620 GCF_002258225.1 Rhodococcus sp. RS1C4
GGTCCCATTCCGAACCCGGAAGCTAAGCCCTCCAGCGCCGATGGTACTGCACCCGACAGGGTGTGGGAGAGTAGGACACCGCCGAACACACTTTCACAGCACACCCCCGGGAACCACACGGTCCCCGGGGGTGTTCTGCATACCCGAACCAAAAACACACCCCACCGCACACCCCCTCAGACACCGGTCGCCCACGTGCCGGACGCTCACCCCCGTGCTGGCACTACGCCGTGCACCTGACACAACGGCGAGCATCCGCACCGATAACCGGTCGAGCACACCCACGAAAACACCCCCCGAATGTGCGCTGACACCACCCCCACACGCACAACACGAGGGTGAATCCACCACCCCGTCCGCCAGGCCAGAAACACAGACGCACGGCCAGGTGCCAGCACTACGGCGTGCACCTGACACAACGGCGAGCGTTTGCGCGAGGACTGACCCGCGCACCCGTTGATTGGCATGGGTTTGCCCCTGCCCCATGTACCCGGGGCGGGACGTCAGGCGGTGGGGGAGGCGAGGACGGTTTCTGCGGATCGGCCGCGGAGGGTGACGCTGTCTCCGAATTCCCAGCATGAGCTTTCGGGATTGGATGCGCCCTCCACCGTGATCTTCGAGGCAAGGATGGCGCCGGGGGCGTTCTTGGCCAGGTCCGACAGGCGGGCGGCTTCGTTGACCGGATCGCCGATGACGGTGTATTCGAAGCGTGACTTCGCACCGACGTTGCCGGCGACTGCGCGTCCGGAGGCGACGCCGACGGCTGCACTGCACTCGGGTACCTCGTCGCGAAGCCGTGTACTGATCTTCCGTGCGGCCGCAAGGGCAGCGCCGCAGTGGTCTTCCATATCGCCCGGAGCTCCGAAGATGGCGAGGGCGGCGTCACCTTCGAATTTGTTGATGAAGCCGCCGTGCTCGTCGACCTCGTCGACCACCACGGCGAAGAATCGGTTGAGAAGTGCGACGACTTCGGCGGGCGGACGCGTCGATGCGATTTCCGTCGAACCGACCAGGTCGATGAAGAAGACCGCAATGTCTCGTTCTTCGCCACCGAGTTCGGGGTTCTTGCTCAGTGCCGCTTCGGCCACCTCGTGTCCGACGTGGCGACCGAAGAGATCACGGATCTTCTCTCGTTCGCGGATGCCGTCGGCCATGCGATTGAAGCCGCTCTGGAGTTCGCCGAGCTCGGTGCCGTCGTACACGGCAAGGTGCACGTCCGAGTTGCCTCGCTCGAGCTCCGCCATTCCCGATCTCACATTGCTGATGGGTGCGGTAGTGGCGAAACCACCCAGGAGAGTCAGGAAGAAACCGAAGACGAGTGTGATACCTCCGAGCGCCAGAATCGCGACGGCCATCTTGTCCGCGTTCGTCTGGTACGGCCTGATGAAGCTGAAGATTGCAATGATCATGAGCCCGGCGACGGGTACTCCGGTCCCGAGGATCCAGGACAGAATCGACCGCCCCATCACACCCGCGATTCGAATGCGTCGTGGATCGCCGGCCTCGAGCGCGCGTGCTGCTGCCGGGCGCAGCGCGAACTCGCTCAGCAGATAGCTGAACGCGCAGACGACGGTTCCACCGGCACCGATCGTGAACGCCACCTTGGGGATCGACTGGGGATCGATGATGCCGTCGATCGTCGTGATCAGGACGAGCCCAACTGTCCACAACAGGATCTGAACGCGGGTGAGCTGCCACGGCATGGACAGCGTGTTGACCTGCTCCTTGCGCGTCGGCTTACGGTCCTCGATCGCCCACCTCAACGCCCGGACGGCACGTGTAGTACCCCAGAGAACACCGACGATGAACGCCAAGCCGACGTAGACCGGAATGACGATGTAATTGACCCACCAGTACTTGGGAACCAGCACATCGGGCCCCGGCACCACAACACTCACCAGTGCACCCACGATGACGGCACCGATGAGATTGGACCCCAGCAGGAAGATCGTGAGCAGTATCTGGACGCGGACACGTCGACGTCTGGGGGACTCGGACGTGTCGCCGAGTAGGCGTGATCCGAGCGGTGCGGCGGATCGTCTGAATTGCGGCATGGTGGTCACAGACTAGCGGTCGGTTTGGCTTAGGGTGGGCAAGTGCGTCTCGTAATTGCTCGGTGCCAAGTGGACTACGTCGGCCGTCTTACCGCTCATCTTCCTCCTGCTAGGAGGCTACTTCTCGTCAAGTCCGACGGGTCGGTCAGTATTCACGCCGACGATCGAGCGTACAAGCCGTTGAACTGGATGAGTCCACCGTGCTGGACTGTCGAATCCACCGAGGACGACACCATCAAATGGGTCGTGACCAACAAGGCCGGCGAGGAACTGCGCATCACGATCGAGGACGTCGAACTCGATTCGAGCCATGAGCTCGGCGTGGACCCCGGTCTCGTCAAGGATGGCGTCGAGTCGCATCTGCAGGAGCTGTTGGCGGAACACGTGGAGACTCTCGGTGAGGGTTACACGTTGGTTCGCCGCGAGTACATGACGGCCATCGGGCCAGTGGATCTGCTGTGCCGCAACGCCGACGGCGGGACGGTCGCGGTGGAGATCAAGCGCCGGGGTGAGATCGACGGCGTCGAACAGCTCACCCGCTATCTCGAGCTGTTGAACCGGGATCCGGTGCTGGCGCCGGTCAGTGGAGTTTTCGCCGCTCAAGTCATCAAACCGCAGGCACGGACGTTGGCGACGGACCGCGGAATCCGTTGCCTGACCCTCGACTACGACGTTCTTCGTGGAACCGAGAGCACGGAGTTTCGGCTGTTCTGACGGCTTCTTCTACAATCGAGACCGTGCCTCGGCGTAATCACGACAGGAAAGCGAGCCGTAGAACCAACGGTTCGCGTGATTCGCGTCCCGATTCGCTGATGGGTGGCGCCCGGATCGAGAGTGGTCCGTCGGGGTGGTCCGACGAGGAGTTCACGACTCGCACCGTCCCCGGAAACCGGGCGACGAAGACCTACCGATGCCCGGGCTGCGATCACGAGATCAGACCTGGGGTGTCGCATATCGTGGCGTGGCCGGCGGCCGAGCTCGGGGGCCCGGACAATCGTCGGCACTGGCATTCCGGCTGCTGGTCGGGGAGGGCGACCCGCGGCCTGACGCGGCGCTGGTCGTAACCAGCGCCGCATTCATCCGTCAGGAAGACGCTTCGGCCTTGTCCTTGTCGTCGGCCTTGTCGGACGACTCGTCGTCCTTGCCGAGTGCGATCGCCTCGGGGGAGTCCAGTAGTTCGCTCTCGCGGTTGACGGACGCCAGCATCGCGGGAACCGAATCGAGTTGTCCGCGAATGCCCAAGAGCTGAGCCAGAACTCGGCTTCGGAGGACCCGAAGTTCCTCGGCGAGTTCCTTCGAATGTGCAATGCGACGTTCGCTCTGCTCGGTAGCGGCCTGGAGTCGACGGGTGGCTTCCGTCGTTGCCTCCTCGATGCGGTGCGCCGCATCGGCCTTGCTCGAGCTTTCGAGATCCTCCAGTGCAGCGAGGATCTTCGTGCGGCGGTCCGCCATCGTGATCTCGAAGTCCTCCTGCACCTTGGCGCGCTTGGCCTCGGACTCCGCAGCGAGCTGGTCACGCTCGGCCTGTGCGGCTTCGACGACTCGCGCCGCCTCCGTCCGGGCCTGAGCCATCGTCTGCTCGTGCTCGGTCTCGAGCGCGGACCGACGTTCTTCCAGCTCGGCTACGAGCGACTCGTGACGGCCGCGGAGACGAGCGCTCTCCTGCTCGGCGACCGAGACCATTTCCTCGGCCTCGGCGTGTGCCTTTGCCCTGACCTCCGATGCCTCGTCCGAAGCGAGGCGGAGCATGCGAGAGATACGGTCGCTCATGCCTTCTGCGGTGGTCGGCGGTACCGACAGGCGATCGATGTCCTTGCGGAGTTCGTCGATCTCGTCTCGGGCGTCGTCGAGTTGCTTGGCCAGGTCGCGGGCCTGTGCAGCCGCGGCATCACGATCAGCGGTCGTCAGCCGCAGTTCGGCGTCGAACCTTTCGAAATAGTTCGTGACTTCGTCGCGGTCGAATCCCTTTCGGACGAGGGAGAAGGGAAGTTGCACACCGGTGCGCTCTTGCTCTGTGGCCATGGCGGTCAATTTACCGGTGCGTAGGGTAGAGAGCCAGACGATGGGTCAATGGATCGGACTTTTGGTCGGTTCTACGAGTTCGATGAGGACTCCGCCCGCATCTTTGGGATGAACGAAGTTGATTTTCGAGTCCGCAGTGCCTCGGCGGGGCTCGTCGTAGAGCAGTCGAACGCCGCGCGCCCGCAACTCCGTCGAGATCCGGCCGATGTCCGTGACGCGATATGCGAGCTGCTGCAAGCCCGGCCCGTTGCGATCGATGAACTTGGCGATCGTCGAGTTCTCGTCGAGCGGCGCGAGGAGCTGCAACGCCGTCGACCCGTCCGAGGCGCCGGGGAAGGACAACATCGCCTCGCGAACTCCCTGGCTTTCGTTGACCTCTTCGTGGGTCGAGACCATGCCGAGATGCTCGGCGTACCAGGCGATGGCTACATCGAGATCGGGGACGGCAATACCGACGTGGTCGATCGCCGTGACGAGGTCTGATGGAAGAGGGAGTCCCTTGGACGGTCGAGTGTCGGTAGTCATAGAGTCGACGTTAGCGGTGGTTGCTTGGCAACGCTCACCGGGGCTGTCAAAGTAAATGGCGACTAACTTCGTCGCATACGGTTGGAGGAACATCGTGACCACGTCCGTCATCGTCGCCGGGGCCAGGACCCCGGTTGGTCGGTTGTCCGGAGCACTGAAGGATTTCTCGGGTTCGGATCTCGGCGGGATCGCGATCAAGGGCGCGTTGGACAAGTCGGGAGTCGCTCCCGAGCTTGTCGAGTACGTCATCATGGGGCAGGTCCTCACCGCGGGTGCGGGTCAGATCCCGGCACGGCAGGCTGCGGTCGCGGCGGGGATTCCGATGGATGTTCCGGCGTTGACGATCAACAAGGTGTGTCTGTCGGGTGTCGATGCGATCGCGTTGGCCGATCAGCTGATCCGGGCGGGGGAATTCGAGGTCGTCGTCGCCGGTGGTCAGGAATCGATGACCCAAGCACCGCACATGCTCGAGAAGTCGCGTGCGGGGTTCAAGTACGGCGATGTGACGATGAAGGATCACCTCGCCTACGACGGCTTGTACGACATCTTCACCGACCAGGCCATGGGCGGGCTCACCGAATCGCGTAACGAGGGTGCAGTCGCGTCCACCCGTGAGGAGCAGGACGCGTTCGCGGCGGCGTCGCATCAGCGTGCGGCGACGGCGTGGAAGAACGGTGTGTTCGACGACGAGGTCGTGCCGGTGCAGATCCCGCAGCGCAAGGGCGATCCGATCGTGTTCTCCCAGGACGAGGGCATCCGTGCCGACACCACCACCGACACCCTGGCCAAGCTGCGGCCGGCGTTCTCCAAGAGCGGCACCATCACCGCGGGTAATGCCTCGACGATCAACGACGGTGCCGCCGCGGTGATCGTGATGAGCAAGGCCAAGGCCGAAAGCTTGGGGCTGGAGTGGATCGCGGAGATCGGTGCACACGGTGTCGTTGCCGGGCCGGATTCGTCGTTGCAGTCGCAGCCGGCGCGGGCGATCGTGAAAGCGTGCGCGAAGGAAGGGATCGATCCGAAGGCTTTGGATCTGATCGAGATCAACGAGGCGTTCGCTGCGGTCGGTATCGCCTCGACGCGTGAACTGGGTGTGGACGAGAGCAAGGTCAACGTCAACGGTGGTGCTATCTCCATCGGGCATCCTCTTGGGATGTCCGGTGCGCGTATCGCTCTGCACCTCGCGCTGGAACTGCAGCGTCGCGGCGGTGGTGTCGGCGCAGCTGCACTGTGCGGCGGAGGCGGACAAGGCGACGCGCTGATCATTCGGGTGCCGAAGAAGTAAAGAGAAAGTAAGCCCACAGCATGGTGGCTCTGGTCAAGACCTACGGGTGAGATCAGAGCCACTACGCTGTGTCGTAGTAGTTCGGGCACAATGGTCTTCCATGGTGAACTTCTTCGACCTGAGCACGACCGCCAAGCGCTTCCGTTTCGTCGCAGTCCTGGAGGCCCTCACGTGGCTCGGTCTGCTCATCGGAATGGCGTTCAAGTACATCCCGGCCGACGGCAACGAGATCGGCGTCAAGATCTTCGGACCGATTCATGGCGCTGTTTTCGTCCTCTACCTGGTCGTCACGGTCGTCACGGCGGTGAAGCTGCGCTGGAACGTCGTCACGACACTTCTCGCCGCAGTCGCCAGCGTGCCGCCGTTCGGCACGGTCGTCTTCGAAATCTGGGCAGCGCGGACAGGAAAGCTCGCTGAGCTCAGTGGACCGGGCGTCGGTCTCGGTAAGGGCTCGACCGTCGCGTAGGAGTGGAGCCTGCGGAATGACCCGGGTTGGGCGGGAGTGGAGCCTGCGGAATGACCCGGGTTGGGCGGGAGTGGAGCCTGCGGAATGACCCGGATTGGGCAGGAGTGGAGTGGAGCCTGCGGAATGACCCGGATTGGGCAGGAGTGGAGTGGAGCCTGCGGAATGACCCGGGCGGGAGCGACGACCTTCCCGGTAGTGGGCGGGCGGATGAGATGACAAACTGTAGAGCGTGACTCGTCCCGGTTCTCGCTCGTCAGCCCGTCCGCCAGCAGCTGTTCCGGCATCCATCGCCGGTGCAGTGGATCTGTCCGCCCTGAAAGACCGTCCGGCGCCGCCACCTGCGGCGGCTGGTGAGGTCGCCGAAGGCGGTTTGCCTCCGATCGTCGACGTGACGACCGCCACTTTCGAAGACGAGGTTCTACGCCGATCGTCTCAGGTGCCGGTCGTCGTCGATCTGGGTTCTGCCCGGTCGCCGCAGTCTGTTTCGCTCACTCGTCTGCTCGGACAGCTGGCTCTGGAGGCCGGCGGCCGGTGGATCCATGCACGCGTCGACGTGGATACCAACCCGCAGATCGCGCAGGCGTTCGGTGTGCAGGCGATCCCCACCGTCGTTGCTGTCGCGAGTGGACAGCCCCTCGCTGACTTCCAGGGATCGCAGCCGGAGGATCAGCTTCGGAAGTGGATCGAGGCGATCGAACAGGCCACGGCCGGAAAGCTCACGGGGCCTCCTGGAGCAGAGCCGATCGAAGACGAGCCGGAGCCGGAAGACCCGAGGCTCGTGGCGGCCGAAGAGGCCCTCGACGAGGGCGACTTCGACAAGGCCATCGCGGCGTACGAGGACATCATCGCTGCCGAGCCTGCGAACGCCGACGCCAAAGCTGCGCTGCGGCAGGTCAAGTTCCTGGCGCGGGTGCAGAACGTCGACGCCGATGCTGTGGCGAAGGCCGACGCCGACCCTGCCGATGTCGCGGCACGGATCGAAGCTGCCGACGTCGAACTGTCGCAGCAGAATCCAGAGGCAGCGTTCGGCCGTCTCATCGACGGCGTCAAGCGCACTGCGGGTGACGAGAGAACGCAGTTGCGGACCCGGTTGCTCGAGCTGTTCGAACTGTTCGACGCCGCCGACCCTGTTGTTGTCGCGGCGCGCAGGAAGCTCGCGTCCGCGCTGTACTGACCGGGCTGTACTGACCGGGTTGTTCGGCCTCAGCGGTAGCGGGCGTTGCAGGTGTCCTGGCCGCCCAGAACTCCCGAGCGGAACGCGTCGACACGCGAGAAGCCGCTCGGGAGGGTGACGCCGTTGATGTCGCTTGCCGTCAATCCGTCACTGAGGAGACCGGACACGGCCTCGTCGAGGTCGCCGGGGGACAGCCACACTTCGAGGTCGGTGGCCTCCGGGTTCTCCGAACTCAACCCGGCGGTGATCACTCCGGACAGGCATGCCGAGCGCAGCGCGGTCTGGGGGTTGTCGAGCGGCTGTCCTGCCGCGTTCTGGACCGCGAGCGTGTAGCGGGATGCGAACAGCACATAGGCGCTGTAATCGCCGGAGACGTTCAGAGGGATGACGTCACCGCGCCGTGGCCGCTCGGCGGTTCCGAGCTCGGCGAGCGCTGGAACGTCCACACCGATGGTGTTGCTCGATGCGCAGTACGACACCGGCTCGGTCGACGTTCCTTCCGGGCAGCCGGTGTCGGTGCCGTCGTAGGACACCGTCGGGGGATTCGGAAGTGCAAGAAGGCTTTCGAAGGACCGCACGAAGGCTTGCAGCGTTTCCTCGGTCACCGGCAGTTCACCGTCGTCGTCGGCGTCGGAGAATTTCTGTGGGAGATCCGCTCGGCGCGAATCGATCTCCGCCTCGTCGATGGCTACGCATGCAGACGCGCCATCGGTGAAACCGAGCTGTACAGCGGTGACTCGCTCGAACGCCGAACCGTGCACCGAATCCGGGTCGTTGGGGTCGACGTCACGCACCGCGACCGTCGCGGCGAGCACGCCGTTCAGCCCGTCGGACGTGTTGATGGTGAAGTGCGGTGACTCGTCCTCGGCGACATGCCGGATGAATGCTCCTGCGAAACAGTCGGCCTGCTGCTCGGCCACGATGGTCGGAGTGTCCTCTCCGACCAGACCGGACTGATGCTGAATCGAATGGCCGTACTCGTGAGCGATGACCATGACCACTGCCATGGGGCCGAAGGCGTCGATCAGTGCAGGCAACAGAATTGTTCGGTCCCAGCCGATCGTGTCGTCCTTCATGCAATACGCAGCGTTGGGGATACCGCCGGTCCGGAAACCACAGAAACGTGCTCCCTGACCTTCCTCCTCGCTCGCATCCCACGAGATCAGCTCCGACACCGGAGTGAACTGCGTCTTGAACAAGTCGGGATACGTCTGCGTCCAGTACCGCTGGATGTCCTCGATCGCGTTGGTCGCGATGACATCCGAGTCGGTACCCTCCGAGCCCGTCACCTGCAGAGTGGAGTTAGTCATGCCGGGGCGCGGACCACTGGGACCGTCGGTGACAGGCAGACCCGCCACGGTGAACGGGTTGTCGTAGATCGACACGGCGCGGCCGTCGACGCTCTGCGCGCACGACGCGAGCAGAGCCGACGCTGCGATCAGTGCGGTCATCCACAGTGTGCGTCGGGTACGACCGCGACTCATCTATCGCTCCAGTTTGATCCAGATCGCTCCGTTGGCGGGGAGCGCGACCTGCGCGGACGCGGGTCGGCCATGCCATGAGTGCGAAGTTGCCGTCACTTCTCCGAGATTGCCGACACCGCTTCCGCCGTACGAGGTGGCATCCGTGTTGAGGATCTCGCTCCAACGTCCCAGTTCCGGTAGTCCGACACGATAGTCGCCGCGTACGACTCCTGAGAAGTTGAAGATGCACGCCACCACAGACCCGTCGGATCCGTAACGCAGAAAACTCAGGACATTGTTCTCGGTGTCGTTGGCGTCGATCCAGGAGTAGCCGCTGGGGGAGGTGTCCAAGGTCCACAGCGCCGAGTGCTGCCGATACGTCGCGTTCAGGTCGGTGACCAGGTTGAGGACTCCGCGGTGGAGACCGTCGTCGTCGAGGTGGAACCAGTCGAGTCCACGTTCTTCCGACCATTCGCGAATCTGGCCGAATTCCTGACCCATGAACAGCAGTTGCTTGCCCGGGTGCGCCCACATGTAGGCCAGCATTCCGCGCAGACCGGCCGCCTTCGCGTGATCGTCGCCGGGCATACGCGTCCACAACGTTCCCTTGCCGTGCACCACTTCGTCGTGACTGATCGGCAGCAGGTAGTTCTCGCTCCACGCATACACGAGCGAGAACGTGATCTCGTGGTGGTGGTACGTCCGGTGGATCGGATCACGCCCCAGGAAACCGAGCGTGTCGTGCATCCACCCCATGTTCCACTTCATGTTGAAGCCCAAGCCGCCGACATTCGTCGGACGAGTGACGCCCGGCCAGGCCGTCGACTCCTCGGCGACGGTCACGACTCCCTGGAACTTCTTGTGTACGGTCGCGTTCATCTCCTGCAGGAACGAGACCGCTTCGAGGTTCTCGCGGCCACCGTGAATGTTGGGGGTCCACCCGCCCTCGGGGCGCGAGTAGTCCAGGTAGAGCATCGACGCGACGGCGTCGACGCGGAGTCCGTCGATGTGGAACTCGTCGAGCCAGAACAAGGCGTTCGCGACGAGGAAGTTGCGGACCTCGCGTCGGCCGAAATCGAAAACCAATGTGCCCCAGTCGAGCTGCTCGCCGCGCTTGGGATCGCCGTGCTCGTACAACGGGCCACCGTCGAACCGGGCCAGCGCCCATTCGTCCTTGGGGAAATGCGCGGGGACCCAGTCGACGATGACGCCGATGCCTCGCTCGTGCAGGTGATCGACGAAGTAGCGAAAATCGTCGGGGCTGCCGAAACGAGATGTCGGAGCGTAGTAGGACGTGACCTGGTAACCCCACGACCCACCGAACGGATGTTCCGCCACGGGAAGCAGTTCGACGTGCGTGAAGCCGGTCTCGATGACGTAGTCCGCGAGCTGATGCGCGACTTCGCGATAACCGAGGCCCTGACGCCACGACGCCAGGTGCACTTCGTAGACACTCATCGGTGCCGCGGTGGGCTCGATGCCTGCACGGGTGTCGAGCCAGGCGTCGTCCGTCCACTCGAACTCGGAACTGGAGACGACCGACGCGGTGGCAGGCGGAATCTCGGTGGCGAACGCCATCGGGTCGGCCTTGTCCCGGGTGACTCCGTCCGAGCCGTGGATGCGGTACTTGTAGATCGCACCCGGCTGCAGGTCCGGGACGAACAGTTCCCAGACGCCGGTGGACCCCAGAGCGCGCATCGGGAAGCTGCGACCGCTCCAGCCGTCGAAGTCACCGATGACGGTGACCCCGGACGCAGCAGGCGCCCAGACCGCGAACGACACACCACTGACGTCGCCGTCGGGGGTGGTGTAGTTCTGTCGATGGGCTCCCAGGATGTCCCAGAGCCTTTCGTGCCGTCCCTCGCCGAACAGATGCAGATCCAGTTCGCCCAGGGTCGGCAGGAACCGATAGCCGTCGGCGGCCACCGAGACATGCCCACCCGGCCACGTCGTGACCAGCCGATAGTCCATCAGATCCTCGAACGGGACCAGGCCCGAGAACACGCCGTGCGCGACGTGTGTCAGCGGGTAGTCGGTACCACCGATTCGCGCGACGACGGAATCCGCGTTCGGCTTCAGAGCGCGGATCGCGGTCCCGCCCGGTGCGGGGTGCGCTCCGAGCACCGAGTGTGGGTTGTAGTGCGTGCCCTGCGCCAACAACTCCAGGTCGTTGGCGCTGGGTGCTGCCGTGTCGGTGGTGCTCTGGTTCTCGCTCAAGGTGTTCGACTCACTTCCGGTTGCCGCGGTAGGCCAAGTCGAGACGCGCCGGATACGGAATGGGCGGAAGCGCAAGGATGTGCGCGACTGCCTTCCACGGCTCCAACTTCACGAAATTGGCCTGACCCCAATGGAACTGCTGACCGGTCACCTCGTCGGTGACCGTCAGCGTGTCGTGCCAGTCGAGCCCGATCTGCGGCATGTCCAGCCAGATCGTGCCCTCCTCCGATCCGAACGGGTCGAGATTGATCACCACGAGCACCGAATCCCCGGTGCCCGGATCGAATTTCGAGTACGCGATGAGTGCGTCGTTGTCCACATTGTGGAAGTGGATGTTGCGCAGTTGCTGTAGAGCGGGATGTGCGCGTCGGATGGAGTTGAGCGTGGCGAGCCACGGTTCCAGGGACTCGCCGCGCGCCAACGCGCCCTCGAAGTCGCGTGGACGAAGCTGATACTTCTCGGAGTCGAGGTATTCCTCGCTTCCCGGCCGTACCGCCTGATGCTCGTACAGTTCGTATCCCGAGTACACGCCCCACGTCGGAGACATCGTCGCGGCCAGAGCAGCGCGCAGCGCGAACACTCCGGGACCGCCGTGCTGCAGACTCTCGTGCAGGATGTCCGGGGTGTTGACGAACAGGTTGGGACGCGCATCGTCGGCTCGACGAGCATGCTCCTCGGCGAATTCGGTGAGCTCCCACTTGGCTGTTCGCCACGTGAAATACGTGTAGGACTGCGTGAACCCGCGCATCGCCAACCCGTACATACGTGCGGGACGGGTGAAGGCCTCGGCCAGAAAGAGGACCTCGGGATGCGTCTTCTTGACCTCCGCGATCAGCCATTCCCAGAAGTCCGGTGGCTTGGTGTGCGGGTTGTCGACCCGGAAGATCTTGACGCCCAACGACACCCAGTATCGAACGACCCGAAGGACCTCGTCGTAGATTCCTCGTCGGTCGTTGTCGAAGTTGACCGGATAGATGTCCTGGTACTTCTTCGGGGGATTCTCCGCGTACGCAATGGTGCCGTCGGGAAGAACGGTGAACCACTCCGGGTGGTTCTGCGCCCACGGATGATCGGGAGCGGCCTGGAGAGCCAGATCCAGCGCGACCTCCAGATCGAGCGCATGGGCGGCGTCGACGAAGGCTCGAAAATCGGCTTCCGTGCCCAGCTCCGGGTGGATGGCGTCGTGTCCGCCGTCCTTCGAGCCGATCGCCCACGGCGAGCCCACGTCGTCCGGCCCCGGGGTCAGAGTGTTGTTCGGGCCCTTGCGGTTGATCGTTCCGATCGGATGGATCGGGGGCAGGTACACCACGTCGAAGCCCATCCGGGCGACGCGGGGGAGCTGCTCGGTCGATGTAGCGAACGTGCCGTGACGCGGGCTGCCGTCGTCGTTCCATCCACCCGTCGAGCGCGGGAAGAACTCGTACCAGGCGCCGTTCAGCGCGCGCGCTCGATCGACCCAGATGTTGATGCCGTTGGACCGAGTCACCAGTTCACGCAGCGGATGTTCGTGCAGCAACGCCGAGACAGCGGACGCGAACGCCGGGGACACGCGAGCAGGCAACTGGCGATCGGTGTCCCGCAGGGCGACGACGACGTCCTTCAACAGAGCGCGATCCTCGGCGGGGACACCGTCGGCAGCGCTTTCGAACAGCCGGGCGCCGATCTCGAGATCGTTCGCGAGTTCCGCGGCGCTCTGCCCGACCCCGAGTTTGGCCTCGACCGCGTGGCGCCAGGTTGCGACCGGGTCGCTCCACGCCTCGATCCTGCAGATCCAGTACCCGGGAGCAGTAGGAGTGAAGATCGCGTCGAACGTATCGGGTTCACGCCCGGGCGTCATGGTGATCCGCAGCGGCGTACGCAGCCCAGGGCCACGGACGGCCAGCGTCGCGGCAACGGCGTCATGGCCTTCGCGCCACACGTCGGCCGACACCGGAAAAGCCTCGCCCACCACCGCTTTCGCGGGATACTTCCCGGTAGATGTGTCTGGAAGGACATTGTCGATACCGAGTCGACCTGTCACTTCACGCTCCGTTCTTCGCTTCGAGGACTCCTCGCGGTGAGGCGAGAGCCCGGGTCAGTTCGCTGTCGGCGTGCTCGGTGTCAACCGTAGTGCAGTCGCGCTGGCTGCGCCGGTGTCGGAGACAGATCGGCAAGTCGGTGCACCACGCGGTCGACGGTGGGTAGGGTTTCGCTCGTGAAAGCTTTGCGTCGGTTCACTGTCCGAGCCCACCTGCCCGAGCGCTTGCATGCCCTCGAGGAACTCTCGACAAACCTCCGCTGGTCGTGGCACGCGCCCACCCAGGAGCTGTTCGAGGAAATCGATCCGCAACTGTGGGCGAGCACGGAGCGAGACCCGATCGCGTTGCTCGGTGCCGTCGCGCCGTCGCGGCTGGAGGAACTGGCCGGGAGCGACGAGTTCACTCGAAAGCTGGACAACCTGGCAGCCGATCTTCGCGGATACCTGGCCCGCCCGCTCTGGTATCAGAAGAACGCGGAGGCTGGACGGTCACTGCCGTCGGGAATTGCGTATTTCTCGATGGAGTTCGGCGTCAGCGAGGTCCTTCCCAACTACTCCGGCGGTCTCGGCATCCTCGCCGGCGACCACCTCAAGGCGGCGTCGGATCTGGGTCTGCCGTTGATCGGCGTCGGTCTGCTCTACCGCTCCGGCTACTTTCGTCAGTCTCTGACCGCAGACGGTTGGCAGGCAGAGAGGTATCCCTCGCTCGATCCGCAGGGGCTTCCGCTTCGCATTCTCGCCGACGCGTCGGGCGTTCCCGTCCTCATCCACGTCGCGATGCCCGGATCGCGGGTGTTGCGGGCACGGGTGTGGATCGCGCAGGTCGGACGGGTGCCGCTGTTGCTGCTCGACTCCGACATCCCGGACAACGATCCTGAGCTTCGCGGCGTGACCGACAGGCTCTACGGCGGCGACCAGGACCACCGCATCAAACAGGAGATCCTTGCTGGAATCGGCGGGGTTCGAGCCGTCCGCGCGTACACGCACGAATACGGCCTGCCGGACCCGGAAGTGTTCCACATGAACGAGGGGCACGCCGGCTTCCTCGGCGCCGAGCGCATTCGAGAACTCGTCACCTCGAAGGGACTGGACTTCGATTCCGCGTTGGCATCGGTGCGTTCGGGAACGGTGTTCACCACCCACACCCCGGTCCCTGCAGGCATCGACCGTTTTCCAGCCGACCTGGTCCGCCACTACTTCGGTGCCCAGGACGGCTCGTCCGACTCCTCGCTGCTCCCTGGTCTTCCGCTGGAGCGCATTCTGGCGTTGGGCGCGGAGAACGACAGGTCCGTGTTCAACATGGCCCACATGGGGCTGCGTCTCGGGCAACGCGCCAACGGCGTCTCGAAACTGCACGGCATCGTCAGCCGCGAGATGTTCAGCGACCTGTGGCGCGGATTCGACAGCGCCGAAGTGCCGATCGGTTCGGTCACCAACGGTGTGCACGCCCCGACCTGGGCGGCGCGCGAGTGGCTCGATCTGGCACACGAGGTCGTCGGAGCAGAGGCGTTGGAGGAGGCGCGCGGCTGGGAACAACTGCCCACGGTCCCGTCGGCGAGGCTGTGGTCGACGAGAAACGAACTGCGCGGCAGGTTGGTCGACGAGGTCCGACGGCGGGTGCGCCGCTCGGCTCTCGAGCGTGGATCGACGGAGGCCGAACTGGGTTGGACTGCAACGGTGTTCGATCCCGACGTGCTCACTGTCGGCTTCGCGCGACGGGTACCGACCTACAAGCGTTTGACGTTGATGCTTCGGGAACCGGAGCGTCTGAAGCGTCTGCTTCTCGATCCCGAGCGTCCCGTTCAGTTGGTGGTAGCCGGCAAGTCCCATCCCGCCGACGACGGTGGCAAGGCGTTGATTCAGCAGATCGTCCGGTTCGCCGACGAAGCCGACGTGCGGCATCGCATCGTGTTCCTGCCCGATTACGACATGTCGATGGCACGCTATCTGTACTGGGGATGCGATGTGTGGCTGAACAATCCACTGCGTCCCCTCGAAGCATGCGGGACGTCCGGCATGAAGTCCGCTCTCAACGGTGGACTGAATCTGTCCATCCGAGACGGATGGTGGGACGAGATGTACGACGGCGAGAACGGGTGGGCGATCCCGACGGCGGACGGGATGGCCGACGAGAGCCGTCGTGACGACCTGGAAGCTGCTGCACTCTACGAACTGCTGGAACAAGCTGTGCTGCCGAAGTTCTACGATCGCACCGACGGGGTCCCGACGCGGTGGATCGAAATGGTCCGGCACACGCTCGAACATCTGGGTCCGAAGGTGCTGGCATCGCGCATGGTCCGCGATTACACCCTCGGTCTGTACGCACCCGCGGCCGAGGCGGCGCGTGCAGTCGATGCCGAGGAGTACGCCGGAGCGAAAGATGTCGCGGCCTACCGGAACCGCGTCGAATCGTCGTGGCAGTCGGTGGAAGTCGTGCAGGTCGACAGCGAAGGCTTGCCGGATACCCCCGTGATCGGCGCCAAGCTCACGTTGCGCGCCTACGTTCGGCTGGGTGGCCTGTCCGCCGGTGACGTGTCGGTTCAGGCGGTGCTCGGTCGGGTCGACGAGAACGAGAACCTGACCGACACCCGGACCGTCGCGATGAGTCATGCCGGAACCGACTCGCTCGGTGAGGTTTTCGTGACCGACACCGCGCTACCGGTCAGCGGGGCCGTCGGCTACACGGTACGAGTGCTACCGCACCACGATCTGTTCGCGGGTGACGCCGAGCTCGGCCTGGTCAAGATGCCGGTGTCCTAGCTCTTCCCTGCGAGACGGGTGAGAGCTTTGCGTACGACCTCCGGGTCCGACGTCTCCCAGAACGGAGGCAGTGAGGCACGCAGGTAGCCGCCGTAGCGGGCCGTCGCCAGCCGCGAATCGAGCATGGCGACGACCCCGCGGTCGTCGACGCTGCGGAGCAATCGGCCGACGCCCTGCGCCAGGAGAAGGGCCGCATGATTTGCCGCAACCGCGAGGAATCCGTTTCCCCCACGCGATTGGACGGCCTGTTGCCTCGCGACGAGAAGTGGGTCGTCGGGCCGCGGAAACGGGATGCGATCCAGAATCACCAAGCTCAGCGACGGGCCCGGCACGTCGACGCCCTGCCACAGAGACAGAGTGCCGAACAGTGACGTGGCCTCGTCGGCCGCGAACTTGTCCACCAGAGCTCCGGTCGCGTCGTCGCCCTGACACAAAATCGGAGTGTCCAGCCGTTCACGCATCGCCTCGGCTGCGGCTTTCGCCGCACGCATCGAGGAGAACAGGCCGAGCGTCCGGCCTCCCGCCGCACTGACCAACTTCTCGATCTCGTCGAGGTACAGCGGAGACAGTCCGTCGCGGCCGGGCGCCGGAAGATGCTCGGCCACGTAGAGAATGCCTGATTTGGCGTGGTCGAACGGTGATCCGACATCGAGCGAATTCCAGTGGAACGACGCGGTGTCCGACGGCGGCTCGATGCCGGACGCGGTGGCGGTGTCGCTTCGACCCGTGTTCTCCGCAGGCAGACCCCAGTTCACGGCCAGGCCGTCGAACGATCCGCCGACCGTCAGAGTCGCCGAGGTGAGGACGACCGTCGACTCAGCGAACAACCGTGAACGCAACAGGCCGCCGACCGACAGCGGAGCCATCCGGACCGTGCGTTTGACGCTCCCCCGGAAGTCGTCGACGGCGTGCCAGACGACATCCTTACGCTTGGCGGGGTCGGGCTCGTCGAATGCCTCGAGAACCCGCACGGCACTATCGTGAACCTCGTCGACCGCGACGAGCGCCGCATTGCGTGCGGCAGCGGCCTCCGGGTCCGTTGCCGCCATCCCGGGCTTCTGCGGACCGATCGCCGTGCGCACCGCCCACGCGGAATCCCTGATCGACGCCAGCGCCGGGGCCACGTCGTCGGGAAGCGCTGCCCACCGGCCGGGAGGTAGATCGTCCAGGACCGCACCCCAGTTCTCGGCCGCGCCGTCGAGTGCGTCGACGATCTCCTCTTCGATCAACTTGCTGCAGCGCCGGGCAGCTGCGGTGACGGTCGCCGCCGACAACTCCGACGTGGCAACGCCGGTGACGCGGTCCACGAGCTCGTGCGCCTCGTCGATGACCACCACATCGTGCTCGGGGAGGATCTGAATACCGGTGATGGCGTCGATTGCGAGGAGTGCGTGATTGGTGACCACGACGTCCACCTGTGCGGCCTCGGCGCGAGCCCGCTCGGCAAAGCAGTCCTCACCGACGGGACAGCGCGACTTGCCGAGGCATTCGCGGGCGGTGACGCTGACCTGCCGCCACGCCTGATCGCTGACTCCGGGCACGACGTCGTCGCGGTCACCGGTCTCGGTGTCCGACGACCACTTGGTCAGACGCACGACCTCGCGGCCGAGCCGGGACACGGCGAAAGCGTCGAACAGTTCGGCTTCCGGTGCCTCCTCGGACGCACCGGAGTGGATCTTGTTCATGCACAGGTAGTTGTTGCGGCCCTTGAGGATCGCGAACTTCGGCCGCCGGCCGATAGCGCCGGTCAGTGCATCGGCGAGGCGCGGTAGGTCGCGATCCACGAGCTGACGTTGCAGCGCGATCGTTGCGGTGGACACCACGACCGTGCGGCCCGACTCGACGGCGTGCCTGATGCTCGGAACCAGGTACGCGAGCGACTTACCGGTGCCGGTACCGGCCTGAACAGCAAGGTGCTGACCGGTGTCGATGGAATGCGCGACAGCCGACGCCATGGTGAGCTGGTTGCTTCTTTCCTTGCCCCCGAGAGCGTGTACCGCGACCTTCAGCAGGGCGGGCACGGTGGGGAGTTCGGTCTTCGGCACCGAAGAAGACTACTGCCTGCCTCCGACGGCCCCCGCGTGCCGCGCCCATCCGAGTCAGAGGAAACGCGTCGGCAGCGCGGGCTCGCCCTGCGACAGCTTGAGTCCTTCCCACGGAAGGCTGACGAGTCGTTGCGCGAGCAGTGCCCGAGCGTCGTGCAGGCTGCCCAACCCGTCCACCTGCTCGCCGGCGCGCACCAGCGGAATGCTGAGCTCGGTCGCGACCAGCCCGTCCTCGATCGGTGGGGTGGTGCCCTGCAGGAACACGATCTCCTCGACGGCCGTGCCCGTGGTTCGCGAGGTCCGGACAGCGGACTTGGCGCCGCCACGCGACTCCTTGTGGCTGCTGCGTTTCGCGACCGGCCGTCCGTCGACGGTCACGAGTTTGTAGACCATGCCTGCCGTCGGCGCGCCGGATCCGGTGACAAGCGAGGTGCCGACGCCGTAGGAGTCCACCGGTTCCGCACGCAGGGCGGCGATGGCGTATTCGTCGAGGTCGCCGGAGACGACGATCTTGGTGTTCTTCGCGCCCAGGTCGTCGAGTTGCTGGCGCACCTGCCTGGCGAGCACGCCGAGGTCACCGGAGTCGATGCGCACTCCGCCCAGCTCGGGTCCGGCCACCTCGATGGCGTTGGCTACGCCCTGGGTGATGTCGTAGGTGTCGACGAGCAGGGTGGTGGAGACTCCCAGCGCCCGCACCTGTGCGGCGAACGCTGCTTTCTCGTCCGGTCCGTTCTCGTTGTTGTAGAGCAACGTGAACGCGTGCGCAGACGTGCCCGCTCCGGGAATCCCGTGACGTCGGACCGCTTCGAGATTGGACGTCGCTGCGAAACCTGCGATGTACGCGGCGCGCGACGACGCCACCGCTGCTTCCTCGTGGGTGCGCCGTGATCCCATTTCGATCATGTGTCGCGATCCCGCGGAACCGACCATGCGCGCGGCGGCGGAGGCGATGGCACTGTCGTGGTTCAGGATCGACAGTGCGAGGGTTTCCAGGATCACGCATTCGGCGAAGGTGCCGCGGACCGACAGGATCGGTGAACCTGGAAAGTAGAGGTCGCCTTCGCGGTAGCCGTCGACGTCGCCGGTGAATCGGTAGTTGCGCAACCATTCCAGCGTGGAAGCGTCGAGGAACGTGCCGAGCACCTCCAGCTCCTCCTCGCCGAACTGGAACCGGGTGAGTGCACCGAGGAAACGCGCCGTACCAGCGACGACGCCGTAACGCCTTCCGCCTGGAAGGCGCCGGGCGAACACCTCGAAGCTGCACGGGATGTCGGCGGTGCCGTCGGCCAGCGCAGCCGACAGCATGGTGAACTCGTACTGGTCGGTGAAGAGTGCGGCACTGCGGATGCTGTCCGTTATGTCCGGGCCGTGATTCGATGCGGTAGGCACCTGCTCAACATTACGAGGCGCGGGGGCGACGGTGTGCAGGTTGCCCCCGTCGTCGTAGTCTGTTGGCATGGCTTCATCGACGGCTGAAGAATTCGTGGGCATTGTCGACGAGGCGCCGACGCTGGCAGCCTCACCTCAGGCCGTGCCCGCCGAAACCGAAGCCCGGTCGACGGACGAGGCTCAGGACGTTCCGTGGGTGACCATCGTGTGGGACGACCCGGTGAACCTGATGCACTACGTGACGTTCATCTTCCAGAAGCTCTTCGGTTACAGCAAAGCCAAGGCAACCGAGCTGATGATGCAGGTGCACTCCGAGGGCAAGGCAGTGGTGTCCAGCGGCGAGCGCGACAAGATGGAGGCCGACGTCCGCAGGCTGCACGCAGCCGGGCTGTGGGCCACCATGCAACAGGACAAGTGACCGGCTTCTACGACAAGGACCTCTGACCAAGTGCGTACGTGGAGCAGGAAGAACACACTCTCCGGTGTCAAGATTCGCTCCGAGATGGACCCGCGGGAGGCGACGGTTCTGCGGTCGCTCGTGGGATCGGTCGTCGGGCTGCTGGGTGATCGTGCGGCCGCTGCGCCGACCGACGAACTTGCTGCCCTGACCGGGTTGCGGACCGGACACAGCACCCCGCCGGAGGATGCGGCGCTGGCTCGGCTGCTCCCGGACTTCCATCGGGACGACACCGACCCGTCCGGTTCGACCAATCTCAACAGTGCTCTGCGTGGACTGCACGAGCCGGAGATCATCGACGAGAAACTGCGCTCGAGCACCGTCATTCTCGACACTCTCCCCGCGTCGGGCGGAAAGATCCTTCTGACGCCGGAGCAAGCGGATGCGTGGTTGATGGGCCTCAACGACGTAAGGTTGGCGCTCGGAACCACACTGGGTATCGACGCGGACACCCCGGAGGTTCTCGACGAGGGCGATCCACGAGCTCCACACCTCGACGTCTACCACTGGTTGACCTGGATGCAGGATTCCCTGGTGCAGGTCCTCACCCCGTAGGAGCGCTCGGCGTGCCTGGTTCCCCCGGTCCTCGTGACTCTCTGACCGATGTTTCGGGACTGCTCGTCGGTCATCATCACGAACTCGATCCCGACGCCACCCTCGGAACGGGCGCGGCCACCGGCTGCACCGTCGTCCGAACCCTCGGTGGTGCCGTCGCAGCGGTCGACGTCCGCGGCGGCGGGCCAGGGACCAGGGAGACGGACCTCCTGGACCCGAGTCACTCCGTCCAACAAGTCAATTCGGTGCTCCTGACCGGTGGCAGTGCCTACGGCCTCGCCGCAGCGGACGGAGTCATGCGATGGCTGGAAGAACACGGCCACGGTATCTCGATGGGCACCCCCGATCAGGTGGTGCCCATCGTTCCTGCCGCCGTCATCTTCGATCTGCCCGTCGGTGAGTGGTCGACCAGGCCCACCGCCGATTTCGGGTACCGAGCGGCCGCAGCAGCGGCGACCGACTTCGAGACGGGGTCTGTCGGCGCAGGCGTCGGAGCGCGGGCCGGAGTGCTCAAGGGCGGCGTCGGGACGGCCAGCACCGTCATCGAAGGAGGGCCTGCCGACGGAGTCACGGTCGCCGCGTTGATCGTCACCAACCCGGTCGGATCCGTGTTCGACCCGCGCACCGGTCTGCCGTGGGGCGTCGGCTCGCTGGGGCCGCAGGCCTTCCGTATGCGCAAACCCGACGTGCACGAGCTGTGGAACGCGAATGCGCTTGCGCCGAAGGGGACGGCGTTGAACACCACCATCGGTGTCGTAGCGACCGACGTCGAACTGTCCGCCGGCTCGTGCAAGCGAATTGCTGTCGCAGGTCACGACGGTTTGGCGAGGGCGATTCGCCCTGCCCACTCGCCTCTCGACGGCGACACGATCTTCGCGCTGTCCACGGGCACACGATCCGTCGTCACCGAATCGTCGCTGCCCACGGCGTTCAACCGGGATCTGCCGGTGCTCGACGCGGTGTCCTCGGTGGCGGCCGAGGTCGTCGAGCGGGCGATCGTGCGTGCGCTGCTCGACGCCACGTCGGTGGCGGGCATTCCGACCTACCGTCAGATCTTTCCGTCGGCATTCGAGTCCTGACCGGCGGTACGCTCGAAAAAGCGACATACCTCCCGCGAAAGGCGCCAGCGATGAGCACGAACCCGTACCTGCCGGCTCCGGCCCCGAAGCGCCCGTTGTGGCAGTCGGCGGCCATGTACACCGGTGGATTCGTACTGTTGCTGTGGGTGGTGGAAGTAGTCGACGTTCTGTCGGGCAGTCGTGTGGAGACCGCCGGGATCAACCCGCGCACCGGCGACGGTCTGTGGGGGATTCTGTTCGCGCCTGTGCTGCACGACGACTGGGCGCATCTGATCGCCAACACGGTTCCGATCGCGGTGCTCGGCTTCCTCGTCCTGCTGTCCGGAATCGGCAGGGGACTGGCGGCGACAGGCGTGATCTGGGTGATCGCCGGCGTCGGGACATGGTTGATCGGGGGCAGCAACTCCAATCACATCGGTGCATCCAGCCTGGTCTTCGGCTTCTTGGCCTACCTGCTCGTTCGTGGGTTCTTCACCCGGAACCTGGGTCAGCTCGCCATCGGCGTCGTCGTGTTCGTCCTGTACGGCAGCGCTCTGTGGGGCGTTCTGCCCAGCACTCCCGGTGTGTCCTGGCAGGGTCATCTGTTCGGGGCCGTCGGCGGAGTCGTCGCTGCGTGGCTTCTGTCCGCGGACGCCCGCAACGCCCGCAAGCAGAGGTCGGTCGGCTCTTCCCGACAGTGAAGCTCGGTAACTGTGACCGACGACCTTTCCGGTCTCGTCAGTGAAAACCGCCGATGCGTTTCTGCCACGGGCGCCGACGTGGCAGCATGACAATCATGCGTATTACCGTGCTGGGATGTTCGGGCAGTGTGTCCGGACCCGATTCCCCCGCGTCGGGTTACCTCCTCGATGAACCGGACACGTCGCCCGTCGTCCTGGACTTCGGCCCCGGCGTACTCGGCGCACTGCAGCGGTACGCAGACCCGGGCGACGTCAGCGTGTTTCTGTCCCACCTGCACGCGGACCATTGCCTCGACGTACCTGGCTTGTTGGTGTGGAGGCGCTACCACCCCAACCCGCCCGAGGGGCGCGCCGTCGTCTACGGGCCCAAGGACACAGCGTTCCGCCTGGGTGTCGCCTCCGCCGAATGTGGGGGACAGATCGACGACATGTCCGACACTCTCGACCTCCGCCGCTGGGCCGACGGGCGCACCATTCGTCACGGACAACTGTCGGTGACGACCCGGCTGGTCTACCACCCGCCGGAGTCCTACGGAATGCGCATCACCACCGGCGCGGGCAAGATCTTCGCCTACACCGGAGACACCGGAATGTGTCAGGCAGTGCGCGACATCGCTCAGGGCGCGGATGTGCTGCTGTCGGAAGCGTCGTGGACGCACAGCCCGGACCGCCCGGTCGGAGTTCACCTTTCGGGAACCGAGGCAGGTCAACTCGCCCGCGACGCAGGCGTCGGCGAACTGCTGTTGACCCACATCCCACCTTGGACATCCCGCGAAGACGTGATCGCCGAGGCGAAAGCCGAATTCAGTGGGCCCGTGCATGCCGTCTCACCGGGAGATGTGTTCACCGTCTGACGCGCTTTTCAGGCTGATCAGCCAAGCCGGGAGTGGAGCCTGCGGAATGACCCAGCTGAGCCGGGAGTGGAGCCTGCGGAATGACCCAGCTGAGCCGGGAGTGGAGCCTGCGGAATGACCCAACTAGTCTGGCTGTGTGTCGAGACGAGAAGACGGAAGAGCTGACGACGAGCTTCGGACCATCAAGATCACGCGGGGGTTCACGAGCAATCCCGCGGGTTCGGTGCTGGTGGAGTTCGGTAACACGCGGGTGATGTGCACGGCCAGTGTCGAGGAAGGTGTTCCGCGCTGGCGCAAGGGCTCCGGGCTCGGGTGGTTGACGGCGGAGTACGCGATGCTTCCGGCTGCGACGCACACTCGCAGTGGCCGTGAGTCCGTGAAGGGCAAGGTCGGCGGTCGGACCCAGGAAATTTCTCGGCTGGTCGGTCGGTCGTTGCGCGCGTGCATCGATCTTGCCGCGATCGGCGAGAACACCATCGCTCTGGATTGCGATGTGCTTCAGGCGGACGGTGGCACGAGAACCGCGGCGATCACGGGCGCGTTCGTCGCGTTGTCGGATGCGGTCACGTACTTGCGTGCTGCGGGGCGTCTGGCTGATCCGCAGCCCATTTCGTGTGCGATCGCAGCGGTCAGCGTCGGCGTAGTCGACGGCCGGGTTCGGCTCGATCTGCCGTACGAGGAGGATTCGCGCGCCGAGGTCGACATGAACGTCGTCGCCACCGATACGGGCACGTTGGTGGAGATTCAGGGGACGGGCGAGGGTGCAACGTTCCCTCGTTCGACGCTGGACAAGCTGCTGGATTCGGCGTTGGACGGCATCGAGAAGTTGTTCGAGGTACAGAAGGCTGCGCTCGCCGAACCGTACCCGGGTGAGCTGCCGGAGCCCGCCGCCACCGACGCGCCGAAGAAGAAGTTCGGTGGCTGAGTCGACACTGCTGGTCGCCAGCCGCAACGCGAAGAAGCTGCGCGAGCTGCGTCGGGTACTCGATGCGGCAGGCGTCTCGGGAGTCGAGTTGGTCGGTCTGGACGAGGTACCGGAGTTTCCGGAGGCACCCGAGACGGGCGCAACCTTCGAGGAGAATGCGCTCGCCAAAGCGCGTGACGGTGCTGCGGCAACGGGATTGCCTTGTGTCGCGGACGATTCGGGTATCGAAGTCGATGCGTTGAACGGGATGCCGGGTGTTCTGTCGGCGCGATGGTCGGGTGTGCACGGTCAGGACGACGCCAACACCGAGTTGTTGCTCGCGCAGCTTGCCGACGTTCCCGACGAACGCAGGGGAGCGGGCTTCGTGTCGGCGTGCGCTCTCGTCGTTCCTGGCGGTTCCGAGTCCGTCGTCCGGGGTGAGTGGCGTGGTGTGATCGCACGAAGTCCGCTGGGTGAGAACGGTTTCGGTTACGATCCCGTGTTCGTGCCGGAGGGCGACGGCCGCTCGGCAGCCGAACTGAGTCCGGAGGAGAAGGATGCGGCATCGCATCGCGGGCGGGCTCTGGCTTTGTTGATTCCGGCACTGCAGCAGCTCGGCTCGTAGGACACTGATGGCCGTGAAGCGCACGGTCGTGACTGTCCTGACGTCGGTTGCTGCGCTATGGGCGGCCTCGTCGGGTGGCGCTGCATCCGCGGCGCCGTCCGACTCGTTCTCCGAGGCGTTGCTGTTCTCGGCGATTCATCCGGAGGCGTCGCTGCCCGAGGTCAACGACTTCTCGTGCGTCCCGTCGTCGTCGCATCCGGAACCGGTGGTTCTGGTGCACGGTTTTCTCGAGAACTCGTTCGCGAACTGGGCGTCGCTCGCTCCGCGCCTCGTGGCAGACGGATACTGCGTGTTTGCGCTGAATTACGGTGCGCCAGAGGGCATTCCCGTCGGCGGGTTCGACTCGATCGAGCACAGTGCCGTGGAGCTCTCCGCGTTCGTGGACGAGGTCCTGGCCGCCACCGGTGCGCAGAAAGTCGCGATCGTCGGACACTCCAAAGGCGGAACGGTCCCGCGGTATTACGTGCGTTTCCTCGGTGGGGCTGATCGCACGTCGAAGATTGTCGCGCTGTCCCCGCCGAATCGGGAGTCGACTCCGCGGAACGACGACATCTCGGGTGGTTCGGGGCAGGTGGGAATTCCGGCGTTCGGCCCACCGGTCGACGACGCCCTCGCGCGGATCAACGTTCCCAGCGACACCGTGCCCGGGGTGGAGTACACCGTTGTCGTCACTCGGTACGACCAGGTTGTTCCCTATACGGCGTCGTTGCTGCAGGGCGAAGGCGCTCGCAACGTGATTCTGCAGGATCTGTGCCCAGCCGACACGGTCGACCACACAGGGATTTCCTACGATCCGGTGGCGCAGCAGGTGGTGCTCGATGCGCTTGCCGGCGTCGATCCGCAGAGCGTGACGTGTTGAACGTCAGAGGGCGAAATCGGTCTTGACCTGCTTTGTCCTGATGTGCTCGACGTAGAACGACAGGAACGGAATGGTGCCGGCAAGCAGGGTGCCGATGGTACGGCCGGCAGGCCAGCGGACCCTGATGGCCAGGTCGACCGTGAGGATCAGGTAGATCAGGTACACCCAGCCGTGCACCACGGCAATCCAACTGGGAACGTTCTCGACCTTGAAGATGTACTTGGCGACCATCTCGCCGGTGAGCACGAGCAGCCAGATACCGGTGATGTACGCCAGGACGCGGTAGCGCAGCAGAGCCGACGCGATCTTCTTCTTGTCGGCGGTAACGGGCTTCGGTGCTGCTTGGCTCACGGTCGTCGTGCTCCTGTCTTCACTCGCGGGAGCGGTCGAGCTCGGCGAGATAGGTGTTGTATTCGAGAAGTTGCCGAGCCTCGACGTCGTCGATGTCGTCCTCGGTGTAGGTGGGGCGTTGAGGGAGCAGGTCCGCGGGTATCTCGCGAACGACGTCCTCGGTGGGAGCTACCTGGTCTTCGTCCTCCGCGGCCTCGGCATCGCCTTCGAGCTGGACGAACCTGCGATAGGCGTAGATCACGAACGCTGCGAACAGGGGCCATTGGAACGCGTAGCCGAGATTCTGGCCGTCGCCACCGACGGATTCGAACCGTTCCCACTGCCACCATCCGAGGGCCAGGCATGCGACCGCTGACACGAGAACCAGCGCAATGAGCGCCGGTCGATGGTGAGAGCGAGATTTTGCCACACCACGACGTTACCCGAGGCTCTACTACTCGAGGTAGTTAGGGATCTGCCGATCGACGGGAGATGGTGGTGCGCGAGGGGGGACTTGAACCCCCACGTCCTGAGACACTGGAACCTAAATCCAGCGCGTCTGCCAATTCCGCCACTCGCGCGAGTGCTCGGCAAGTCTACAACGCGGTGGTTGGAGTATCCGCAAGCGCATGAAAGCTCCATTCATGCCGTCTGGGCGCTCCGATGGCGCACTCATGCGATCGAGGTCCGGGAAACCAGAGCGTACAGCGTACTGTTCGACGGGTGGCCGGAAAGAACGAGACGGGTTTCGATCCTGCGCGCACGCTCGGATTGTTGTGGCGAGTGGGCGCGAAGAAGAGCAGGACAGGTCTGACGATCGACTCGATCGTCGACGCAGCGGTCTCGATTGCCGATTCCGAGAGCCTCGACGCGGTGTCGATGCGGCGGATCGCGGATCGGCTCGGTGTCGGGACGATGTCGCTGTACACCCATGTTCCCGGTCGAGAAGATCTGGTGGACTTGATGATCGACCACGTGCAGAAGGGCCTGTACTCGGCTCTCGACGAGCCGGCGTCGTCGGGTGACTGGCGCGCCGGGTTGCGGTTCGTCGCCGAGCAGAACTGGCACCTGATCCGCCGGCATCGGTGGGTTCTCGATGCTCAGGGTGGCCGGGCTGTGTTGGGTCCCAACGTCAGTGACAAGTACGAGGCCGAACTTCGGGTCCTCGATGGGATCGGTCTCACGGACGTACAGATGGACTCGGTGCTGACGTTGGTGCTCAATCATGTTGCGGGTAGCGCACGGGCGCTCGCTCAGGTCGATCGAGTGCGCGAGGACTCCGGCATGACGGACGAGCAGTGGTGGTCTGCGACTGCTCCGGTTCTGGAATCGGTGATGGATCCGTCCCGGTACACGGTGTCGTCGCGGGTCGGGACCGCCGCAGCGATGCATCACGAGGCTGCGAGCGATCCCGTCCACGAGTACCGGTTCGGTGTCGAGCGAATTCTCGACGGTGTGGCCGTGTTGATCGAAAAGGGTTAGACGGCAGCCTTTTTCGTCGACGAAGCGCGGCGGAGCTCACGCCACAGGGCGTGACGGAGTGTCTGTGAATCCGTGCCGAGTTCCTCGGCGGCGTGCCTCGTCAACTCGAGCATTCCGCATTCGTCGACCTGTTCGCCGATGGCATTCGACACGAACTGCACGAGCAGCGAGTCCTCGGAGTCTCGAATGCCGACGAGGTACACCAGGCTCCGCCAGGTCTTGAAACCGATGCCGGTGACCGACGTGAACGCCTCGGCCTGGGCCGAATATCGGTGGCGGTCGGCGTCCGCATTGGCGAGGTCCTTCGAACCGGTGACACCGATCCCGATCAGAGTTGCGGCGGCCTTCGCGGCTGCCTCCGCTTTGGTGGTGGAGTTTCCGGCAACACGCTGGCGGTTGCCCAGCACGTCGTCAAGATCGCCGGTGTCGTCGACGAACGATGCAAGGAAAGAGAGATCGTCGAGCGGGCCGTCGCCTCGGTGCGCACGCCACCGAGCGATGACGCGACGTACGCCGCTGGTCTGTCCGCCGTAGCTCGCCCGGGCTGCGAACACGGCGTCGAGCAAGGCGGCCTCGATTTCACCCTCCCAGCCCGGGAACCAATAGGGCGACGCGTCCCGAGACAACGTCGTGTCGATGGCGGCGACGAGGGCAGCGACCTCGTCCTGCTGTTCGCCGAGTGCTTCCCGCGCGACACGGTCGTCGTCGGTGCCGTGTGAATGGATATGTGTAACTGGTGAATACATGAACCCCCCTGTTGGTTGCGTGGCGGGGAAGGTACAGGGCTGCTCCGACAGTTTCGGGTGCAGCGCGTGGTGTGGTCAGGCTCACATAACGGAATGATAACGATTGACATGAGGATTTCCTCATGTTTTCTCGGTGTGCATCGGCGCGCTGCCTGCACCGATGTTTGTTACTGGCGAGTTGGACGATCGGTACGAAAACTGCAGTTCAGCTGCTTACTGGCGGGTAGCAGTAGGACGTCATACGAAACGTGAGGATTTCCTCATGATTTTGTGTCAACCTTGTTCTCACGCGGATAGAGCCACGTCGAAAGCCAACGACGGATGCGCTCCTCGATTCCGCTTCTACGGCACCGACGACGAATGCCAACGACGAAGCAGCCCTGGCCCCCCCCGGAGTTGCTCACGAGAGGAATCAGAGCACTTGACGATCAACGAGAGCACACCATCACACGGACAGGGCAAGGGCAGATCTCCCCAGAGCGGTGGCGGTTCTCGTACCCTCGCAGACCGTTTTGCGGCCGGTGAGCCTTACGCTCTCGCGTTCGGCGGTCAGGGATCGCCGTGGCTCAGTTCCCTCGAGGAACTCGCTCGTGACTCGGCGCTCGAGCCCGAGCTGACCGATCTGGTCAACGAAGCAGCGGCCATCCTGGCGCCGGTCGCCGACGACCTCCTCGTCGTGCGTTCGGTCGGTTTCGACCCGATCGGCTGGATGTTGGAGCAGGACCTCGCCGACGACCCCTCGAGCGCAGGCTCCTTCGGTCCGTCCGAGGCCGCGCTCACGTCCGCCGCGGTGTCCCTGCCCGGTGTCTTTCTCACGCAGGTCGCTGCGCTCCGTGCACTGAAGCTGCAGGGACTGGACCCGGAGGACGCTGCACCGGTGGCCGTCGTCGGTCACTCGCAGGGCCTCATCGCCGCGGAGTCGGTCAAGTCCGCCGGCCGCGAGGATGCACGGCTTCTGGCCGTCGCGCAGCTCATCGGCGCCGCAGCAGGCCTCGTCGGACGTCGTCGCGGCATCCTCGGCGCTGCCGACCGTGCACCGATGGTGTCCGTGTCCAATGTCGAACCCGAGCGTCTTCAGGCGATCGTCGACGAACTCGCCGTCGACGGTGCACCCGAGCGTTCGGCAGTGCTGGCCATCCGCAACGGCCGCCGACGCGTCGTGCTGGCAGGTCCTCCCGCGCAGCTCGCGCGCGTTCAGGAACGCGCCGAGCAGATCGGCGCGCAGGAAGAGCGTGAGCGCGACGCGAAGAAGCGCGGCGGCGCTGTGTTCTCGCCGGTCTTCGAACTCCTGTCGGTCGAGGTCGGGTTCCATCACCCCGCACTGGCCGATGCAGTCGATCTCGTCGCGTCGTGGGCGGCTCGCGCCGGCCTGGACGTCGACGTGGCACGCAGCCTGGCCCAGCGGATCCTCGTCGATCCCGTCGACTGGGTCGCGGAAATCGACAGCGTCATCGCCGCCGGTGCCGACTGGATCCTGGACCTCGGACCGAGCGACATCCTCACCCGTATGACCGTGCCCGCTCTGCGCGGCCAGGGCGTCGGGATCATCGCCGCCTCCACTCGCGGTGGGCATCGCAACCTGTTGACTCCGGGCGCAGCACCCGAGGTGCAGCCGTCCTGGTCCGAGTTCGCGCCGAAGCCGATCACGCTGCCGAACGGTCGCGTCGTCGTCGAGACCTCGTTCACCAAGCTCACCGGTCGCTCGCCGATGCTGCTCGCCGGCATGACGCCGACGACGGTGGATCCCGCGATCGTCGCCGCTGCCGCCAACGCAGGTCACTGGGCCGAGCTCGCCGGCGGCGGTCAGGTCACCGAACAGATCTTCGCCGATCACGTCGACAGGCTCGGTGGGCTGCTCGAACCGGGCCGCGCCGTGCAGTTCAACTCGATGTTCCTCGATCCGTACCTGTGGAAGCTCCACGTGGGCGGCAAGCGTCTCGTCCCGCGTGCACGTGCAGCAGGCGCCGCGTTCGACGGTGTCGTCGTCACCGCAGGTATTCCGGAGCTCGACGAAGCCGTCACGATCATCGAGGATCTGGTCGAGGCCGGCTTCAGTTACGTTGCGTTCAAGCCGGGAACCGTCGCGCAGATCCGCGCGGTCATCCGCATCGCCAGTGAAGTTCCGACGTTCCCGGTCATCGCCCACATCGAGGGCGGCCGCGCAGGTGGCCACCACTCGTGGGAAGACCTCGACGATCTTCTCCTCTCCACCTACGCCGAGCTCCGCGCACGGCCGAACCTCGTCATCTGCGTCGGCGGCGGCATCGGCACCCCCGAGAAGGCAGCCGAATACCTCACCGGCCGTTGGTCGCTCGCAGCTGGATACCCCAAGATGCCGCTCGACGGCATCCTCGTCGGAACCGCCGCGATGGCAACACTCGAAGCCACGACGTCGGCCGACGTCAAGCAGCTTCTCGCCGACACCCCCGGCACTCCCGACTGGGTCGGTGCAGGTACCGCCGGCGGCGGAATGGCCTCGGGCCGAAGCCAGCTCGGTGCGGACATCCACGAGATCGACAACGCGGCCTCGCGCTGCGGCCGTCTGCTCGACGACGTCGCCGGAGACGCCGACGCCGTTGCGAAGCGTCGCGACGAGATCATCGCCGCACTCGACGGCACCGCGAAGCCGTACTTCGGTGACGTCGAGGACATGACGTACCTGCAGTGGCTGACCCGTTACCTGGACTTGGCTGTCGGTGCGGACGTCCACAAGGAGTTCGACTGCGGCGGTGAGTTCACCGACGCAGTCTCCGAGGCACGCGAATCGGTGTGGCTCGACGTCACCTGGCGTACTCGCTTCCTCGAGATGTTGCAGCGCGCCGAAGCTCGTCTGCACCCGGTCGATCGCGGCCCCATCCCGACGCTGTTCGCCGACGTCGACACCCTCGAACGCCCGCGAGCCGCGATTCGCTCGCTCGTCGCGCAGTTCCCGGACGCGTCCGAGGTGGTACTGCACCCCGCCGACATCACGTTCTTCACCGCGCTGTGCCGGATGCCCGGCAAGCCGGTCAACTTCGTTCCCGTCGTCGACGGTGACGTTCGACGCTGGTGGCGCAGTGACTCGCTGTGGCAGGCACACGATGCTCGCTACTCCGCCGACCAGGTCTGCATCATTCCCGGCACGGTCGCCGTCGCAGGCATCACTCGCGTCGACGAGCCCGTCGGAGAACTGCTCGATCGCTTCGAGAAGGCGACCGCCGACGAACTCCTCGCCGACGGTGTCGAGGCCGAGTCCGTGTCGAGCCGTCGCAACTCCGACGTCGCCCCCGGCCTTCTCGGCATCGTTCTCGCAGCACCGGACGTCAACTGGGCGTCGCGGACCACGCAGAACCCCGTCGCACGTCTCGGTGACGTCGCCGAGTGGGTCGTCGATTCCGAGTCCGTCGCCACGCATCCTCAGACCGGCGCGAGCCTCACCGTCGTGGATTCGGAGCACGTCGAGCTGACGGTTCCGCTCGCTCCCGGCAAAGAGGTTCGGATCCGCCTGACGGTTCCCGCATCGACCATCGACGGAGGCGCACCCGTCGTCACCGCCGAGGATGCACAGAAGGCGATGTCCGCGCTTCTCGGAGTTGCAGCAGGACAGGAACTCCCGAAGGTCAAGGGCGGTGCCGCGCGTATCAGCCTCGCCTGGATCCCCGACATGGTCGCCGACCACGCAGGCGTCACCGGTTCGGGCCTGCCCGAGTCGCTGACCGTCAGCGGCAAGGCTGTTCCCGACGTGCTCGTCGGCGCATGCTGGCCTGCTGTCTTCGCCGTTCTCGGTGCCACGCGCACCGCGTCTGGAATAGACGTGATCGAGGGAATGCTCGACCTGGTCCACCTCGACCACTCGGTCGATCTCGTCGGAACGCTCCCCACCGACCCGTCGATCCTCGTCGTCAAGGCCGAAGCCGGAGAGGTGCTCGACACCGACCTCGGCCGCGTCGTCGAGGTCACCGTCGAGATCGGCGCTGCACTCGGTGAAGGCACCGAAGCACCGGCCGTCGCGACTCTGGTGGAGCGCTTCGCGATTCGCGGGCGCACCGGCAAGGGCGAGCTGTCCGACCCGGCCCGTGCCGGCGGTTCGGTCTCGGCCGACGCCAAGGACACTCCGCGTCGCCGTCGTCGTCAGGCCACTATCGTCGCACCGCGCAACATGGCTGCGTTCGCTCAGGTTTCGGGCGATCACAATCCGATTCACACCTCCGACCCGGCGGCACTTCTCGCCGGCCTCGGCAGCCCGATCGTGCACGGCATGTGGCTCTCCGCTGCCGCCCAGCAAGCTGTCACCGCGATCGACTACGCGGACACCAAGACCCCGCCGCGTCGCTTGACTGCATGGACTGCACGGTTCCTCGGAATGGTGCGCCCCGGCGCCGAGATCGACGTGCGCGTCGACCGCACCGGATTCGACCAGGGCGCCGAGCTCATCGAGGTGGGTTGCCGCGTCGACGGTGAACTCGTCATGGTCGCGACCGCTCGTACGGCAGCACCGAAGACGGTCTACGCGTTCCCCGGCCAGGGCATCCAGCGTCAGGGCATGGGTCTCGACGCTCGCGCTCGGTCCAAGGCCGCACGTGAGGTCTGGGAGCGTGCCGACAAGCACACCCGTCAGGCACTCGGATTCTCGATTCTCGCTGTGGTGCGGGACAACCCGACGTCTCTCAAGGCCCGCGGCGTCACGCACAAGCACCCCGACGGTGTCCTGCACCTGACGCAGTTCACCCAGGTCGCCATGGCGGTCCTCGGTGTCGCACAGGTTGCCGAACTTCGTGAAGCCGGTGTGTTCGTGGAGAACTCGATCCTCGCCGGGCACTCGGTCGGTGAGTACAACGCACTCGCCGCCGTCGCCGGCGTTCTCCCGCTCGAAGCCGTCCTCGAGGTCGTCTTCCAGCGCGGCTCCGCCATGCATGCACTCGTTCCCCGCGATGCGGCGGGACGAAGCAACTACCGCATGGCCGCCATCCGTCCGTCGCAGATCGGTCTGGCCGACGACGACGTTCAGGCGTTCGTGGCCGGTGTGGCCGAGGAGACAGGCGAATTCCTCCAGATCGTCAACCTCAACCTGCGCGGCTCGCAGTACGCGATCGCCGGCACGGTCGACGGATTGAACGCGCTGGAGAAGAAGATCGCCGTGCGCCGTGAGGAATTCGGTGGCAAGGCCGCCTACATCATGGTTCCCGGCATCGACGTGCCGTTCCACTCGACGGTTCTGCGCGGGGGAGTCGACGACTTCCGTAACCGCCTGCAGGCGTTGCTGCCCGAGGATCTCGACCCGGAGATCCTGATCGGCCGCTACGTGCCGAACCTGGTGCCGAGGCCGTTCAGCCTCGAACGCTCGTTCATCCAGGAGATCGCGGACCTCGTACCGTCCGAGCCGTTGAACGACGTCCTCGCGGACTTCGATTCCTGGGCCGAGCGTTCGCACGATCTGTGCCGCGTCGTGCTGACCGAGCTGCTCGCGTGGCAGTTCGCCAGCCCCGTTCGCTGGATCGAGACGCAGGATCTGCTGTTCGCCGACGAGGCCGACGGCGGACTGGGCGTCGAGCGTTTCGTCGAGATCGGGCTCAGCGCAACACCGACCGTCGCCAACCTCGCGTCGCAGACGCTGAAGTTGCCGGGCCGCTTCGGATTCCCCGTCGAGGTCCTCAATGTCGAGCGCGAAGCTGCAATCGTCTACGGCACGGACACCGACCCCGCTCCGGTGGAGGAAGAGGAGGCACCTGCCGAGACGGCTGCGCCTGCTGCTCCGACTGCGGCAGCCGCAGCTCCTGCCGCCGCACCCGCTGCGGCGCCGTCCGGTGGCCCGCGTCCCGACGACATCGGGTTCAGTGCAGCGGATGCCACCAAGATCCTCATCGGTCTGTGGACCAAGCTGCAGCTCGATCAGATCGGCCCCGCCGACACCATCGAGGCACTGTGCGACGGCGTCTCCTCGCGTCGTAACCAGCTGCTGGTCGACCTCGGTTCGGAGCTGTCGCTCGGTGCCATCGACGGTGCCGCCGATGCCGACATGGGTGCGCTCTCCGGCACCGTCAACAAGCTGGCCCGAACCTACAAGCCGTTCGGCCCCGTGCTGAGCGACTCGATCAACGACCACCTGCGCAAGGTCTTCGGTCCCTCGGGACGACGCCCTGCGTCCATCGCGGACCGCGTCAAGAAGACCTGGGAACTGGGCGACGGTTGGGCCAACCACGTCACCGCCGAGGTCGCCCTCGGCACCCGTGACGGCGCTTCGGTTCGCGGCGGTGCGCTGGGCGGACTCGCCGACGGACCTCTCGCCGACGGCGGTGCCGTCGACGCGGTCATCGACGCCGCAGTCGCTTCGGTGGCGGCACGTCGCGGTGTCGCGGTGTCACTGCCTGCCGCAGGCGGCGGAGGCGGCGGAACCGTCGACGCAGCAGCACTGGGCGAGTTCACCGAGCACATCACCGGACGCGGCGGTGTGCTTGCCTCGGCAGCCCGCCTCGTACTCGAACAGCTCGGTCTCGCCGATGCACCGAACGCGCTCGCGGAGGAGAACCCGGACGCCGCTCTGGTGGATCTGGTTGCCGCAGAGCTCGGTTCGGACTGGCCGCGACTCGTCGCCCCGGCATTCGACGCTCGCCGAGCGGTGCTGATCGACGACCGTTGGGCAACCGCCCGTGAGGACTTGGCCCGTCTGTGGCTCGGTACTGCAGGCGAGCTTGCCGTGGAGTCCTTCGCCGGCGCAGGAAAAGCCGTTGCTGCACAGGCACAGTGGTGGAAGGCCAAGGCGGAGAACGAAGCGAAGGCTGTTCTCGCCGAGACCTACGGCCGCATCGCGACGATCGCGCTCGACTCCGAGGAGAAGGGCGTCTGGTCCGACGAGGTCGCCGTGATCACCGGAGGCAGCAAGGGATCTATCGCGGCGTCCGTTGCAGCCAAGCTGCTCGGCGGGGGAGCGACGGTCTTCGTCACCACCTCACGTCTGGACGACGAGCGCCTCGGCTTCTACCGCGCCCTCTACCGCGACAATGCTCGCGCCGGAGCGACGCTGTGGGTCGTGCCCGCGAACATCGCGTCGTACACCGACGTCGACGCGCTCATCGAGTGGATCGGCAGCGATCAGGTCGACAACGCCGGTGGAGCGAAGACACTGGTCAAGGCAGGCATCACGCCGACGCTGCTGTTCCCGTTCGCCGCACCACGCGTCGTCGGGGAACTCACCGACGCCGGTGGCCGCGCCGAGATGGAGATGCGTGTGCTCCTGTGGTCGGTCGAACGTCTCATCGGTGGACTGTCGAAGATCGGCTACGACAGCGACATCGACACTCACCTGCACGTCGTGCTGCCCGGTTCCCCGAACCGCGGAATGTTCGGTGGCGACGGCGCGTACGGCGAGTCGAAGGCCGCACTCGACGCCATCGCGGCGAAGTGGGGTTCGGAGAAGAACTGGGCCGAGCGCGTGTCCATCGCCCACGCTCATATCGGGTGGGTTCGTGGAACCGGCCTCATGGGCGGAAACGACCCGATCGTCGAAGCCGTCGAGGCCGAAGGCGTCCGTACCTGGTCGACCGACGAGATGGCCACCGAGCTGCTGAAGCTCAGCGAGCCGTCGGCACGTCGTCGGGCCGCGGAGGCTCCGCTGCTCGCGGACCTCACCGGTGGGTTGGCCAACACCAAGCTCAACCTCGTCGAGCTCGCTCGTGAGGCGGCAGCCGCTGCGTCGGACAAGGTCACGGAGGACGCCGACAGTTCGGTCATCGCCGCACTGCCCGCACCGCCGCGTCTCGCCGCGACGACTGCTCCGGCATGGCCCGCGCTCGACGTCGACCCGAAGGACCTGGTCGTCATCGTCGGTGCAGGCGAGCTCGGACCGTACGGCTCGGCCCGCACCCGCTTCGAGATGGAGGTCGACGAGCAGCTGTCCGCGGCAGGAGTTCTCGAACTCGCGTGGAACACCGGCCTCATCGCCTGGGAGAACGACCCCAAGCCCGGCTGGTACGACATCGAGTCCGGAGATTTCGTCCCCGAGGAGGACATCGCCGACAAGTACCACGACACCGTCGTCGAGAAGTGCGGTATCCGTACCTACGGTGACGACGGCGCGATGGTCGGTAACACCGCACCGCTGATGACGTCGATCTTCCTCGACAACGACCTCACGTTCGTCGTCGGAACCGAGCTCGACGCACGGTCGTTCGCCGCTGCCGATCCGGAGCACACGCTGATCACGCCCGTCGCCGACTCGAGCGACTGGCAGGTGACGCGCAAGGCCGGCACCGAGATTCGCGTACCGCGGAAGATGAAGCTCACCCGCACCGTGGGTGGACAGATTCCGACCGGATTCGATCCCACCAAGTGGGGAATCTCCGCCGACATGGCCAGCTCGATCGATCGAGTCGCCCTGTGGAACATCGTCTGCACGGTCGACGCGTTCATCTCCTCGGGCTTCAACCCGTCGGAACTGATGCGGTGGACCCACCCGACGCTGGTCGCCAACACCCAGGGCACCGGTATGGGCGGCATGGAGTCGATGCGCTCGCTGTACATCGACACGCTGCTCGGCGACGCTCGTGCGAACGACATCCTGCAGGAAGCACTGCCGAACGTCGTTGCGGCGCACGTGGTTCAGTCGTACGTCGGTAGCTACGGTGCGATGGTTCACCCCGTCGCAGCCTGCGCCACCGCGGCGGTCTCCGTCGAGGAAGGCGTCGACAAGATCAAGCTGGGCAAGGCGCAGCTCGTCGTGGCCGGCGGCTTCGACGACCTGAGCACCGAAGGCATCATCGGCTTCGGCGACATGTCGGCCACCGCGGACTCGGCAGCGATGTCGGCCAAGGGAATCAGCGATCGACGGTTCTCGCGGGCCAACGACCGCAGGCGCGGCGGATTCGTCGAGTCGCAGGGCGGCGGAACCATCCTGCTGGCCCGCGGTGACCTGGCGCTCGAGATGGGCTTGCCTGTCCTCGGTGTGGTCGCGTACGCACAGTCGTTCGGCGACGGTGTGCACACCTCCATCCCGGCTCCGGGACTCGGTGCGCTCAGTGCCGGTCGCGGCGGCAAGGATTCGACGTTCGCGTTGTCTCTGAACGCACTCGGCGTCACTGCCGACGAGGTCGCCGTGATCTCCAAGCACGACACCTCGACGGCGGCCAACGACCCGAACGAGGCGGAGCTGCACACCCGCCTCGCCAAGGCCATCGGCCGCAGCGACGGAGCGCCGCTGTTCGTCGTGTCGCAGAAGAGCCTCACCGGACACTCGAAGGGTGGAGCCGCAGCGTTCCAGCTGATCGGTCTGTGCCAGGTCCTGGCGAACGGTGTCATCCCGCCGAACCGCAGCCTCGACTGCGTCGACGACAAGATGACGAAGTTCGAACACCTCGTCTGGGCACGTGAACCGCTTCGCTTCGGTGACTCGGTGCCGCTGAAGGCCGGACTGCTGACCTCGCTCGGCTTCGGACACGTGTCCGGGCTGATCGCAGTGGTTCACCCGCAGGCGTTCATCGAGGCCGTTCCGGCCGAGCGCCGCGACGAGTACGTCGCTCGATCCAACGAGCGTCGTATCGCCGGTCAGCGCAGGCTCATCTCCGCGATGGTCGGAGGCGACGCACTGTACGAGCGTCCCGACGACCGCAGGCTCGGGCACGACGGAACACCGTCGGCCCAGTCCCGCGAGCTCGAAGCCGACGTCCTGCTCACCGACGACGCACGTCTCGGCGACGACGACGTCTACCGCTCGGGTCTGCCGGGGTGCAAGTAGACATGGCAATCCTGGGAGTAGGTTTCGACCTGGTGACCGTGTCCGACTTCGCCGAGCAGATGGAGAAGGCAGGCACGACGATGATCCGCGACAGCTTCACCGCGGGTGAGCGTCGGCACGCGGCGACGAAGAGTTCCGACCCGGCCCGCCACTACGCAGCACGGTGGGCCGCCAAGGAAGCCGTGCTGAAGGCCTGGGCAACCTCGCGCTTCGCTCGGCCTCCGCAGATCGGAGACAACCCGTACCCCTTGATCGAGGTCGTCAACGACGCCTGGGGTCGACCTTCGATCAAACTGCACGGCATGGCTCTCGAATTCCTGCCGACGGTGAAGATCCACCTCTCCCTGACCCACGACGGCGACATCGCCGCCGCCGTGGCAATTCTGGAGGAATGAGTCAGTAGTTCAGCCCGACGCCGGTCCATCTCCGATGGGCCGGCGTTTCGGCGTCTGGGCCCCCTTCATGGTGACCGAATGAACCGTTCGGTCACTCCAAGTGACCGAACGTCACGTTCGGTCCCGAAAACAGGGGGTCAGTCGACGGCGGCTGCGCCGGAGCGACGGGATTGTTTCTCGGCGACGAGGAGGTAGGCCGTCATGATTTGTTTGAGTTCGGCGACGGCGTCCTCGTGGCTCTGGCCGTCCTGGACGGAGAAGTTGAGCATCGAATAGACGACGTGCACCAGAACCTGGGCCATGAGGTTGCGTTTGGCTCGGGGAGTGCGCGGGGTCAGTGGTCCGAGCATCTTGGCGACCTGGTCGGCGAATTCGCGTTCGTGGATGACGCCGGTGGCGCGGGTCGACGGTGTCGACTGCATGGCCAGCCAGACTTCACGGCGCGACGGGTCCGACATCCACATGCCTGCCATGTGGTCGACGAATTTGTTGAGGAATCGGAGCCAGTCGAGGGAGGGAACTTCGCCGTTGAACTCTGCGAGCTCCTGCTGTACTCCGACGAGGTCCTGCCGGTTCAGCTCGCAGACGATGACGTACTTGTTGGCGAAGAACTGGTAGAGCGTGCCGATGGGCAGTTCGGCCCGGGCCGCTACTTCCTCGCAGGTGAAGGACTCGAATCCGACGTCGCTGAGGAGATCCCTTGATGCGGCCAGCAGGGCGTCGAACTTGCGTTGACTGCGTTCCTGCGTGGGGCGACGACGTGGCATCAGCTCCTGCGTCTGTGCGTTCGATTCGAGCGCAGCGTCGAGACGTCTCGCGGTTTGGGCGCTAGCAGAGGACTCCACCCACCCAGGCTAGCGGCCTGACGTGCCTGAACTCCACAACGCGCGGTAACAGGTATCGAAGGACACCGTTGGACGGCGATCTGGTTGTCAATCGCAACATTCCCCCTTGTAATCGGCTTGTGACAGGTAATAGGTTGTTTTCTGGTCAAGAAAACAATCGTTGGGTATGGTTCACACCAGTAGTTACGTTTTCGTGCAGGGTGTGCGTCGCCGATCGCGTATCGGGGCGCTCATGTCGGGAGCCTCACCCAAAGGCACAGGAGAACATACGTGGCGACCATTGGTCTTTCAGTCGAGTCAGGTGCGATGAATGCTGTCCTCTTCGATATCGAAGCGGACGCGGTAGTGGCGAGCCAGGTGACCTCGCTGAAGGGCGGTGCATCGACCTCGCTGCCCACCGCAGTGGAGGCGATGAAGGCTGTCGCCGCACGACGGCAGATCGACGTCGATGCCGTGGGGTTGGTCTACGGATCCGCCGACGAACGTGACGGGTTCCGCCGTGCGATCGATGAGAACGACCTCGACGGAATCCAGCTCGTGTCGGCGTCGACCGCACTTCTCGGCTGGCTTGCACGGTCCTCGGAGTTCGACGCCGCCCAGTGCGTGCTCCTCTACTACCTCGGTGCGAAGGGTGTGTCGATCTCGCTGGCCGATGCCGCCGATGCCAGCCTGTCCACGCCGAAGACTGCAACCCTCGATTCTCTGACGCCCGAGCGCATCGGCAGCACTGTCCCGCTGGCATGGGAGGTGCTCGACGAGGCGGGCCGCAAGCCCGACGCCGTCGCACTGTTCGGTGATCGGTCCGAGAACAAGGATCTCGTCGACATCCTGAGTCTGGGCCTCGGAGTCCCGGTGGTGCACGTCGGCGACTCGGATCAGATCGCCGCGTGTGGCGCGAGCCTCGCTGTCGCGGGGGACGCCGACGAGGTGCTCCCGGTGCTCGTGGAGCCCGAAGCCTCGCTCGCACTCGACTCCGAGGCGTCGGAGACGCCTGAGCACGTCGCTGAGGCACCCGCCGATATCGCCGTTCAGGCCGAGCGCGTCGCCGTTCGATCCACCGTTGCCCCGGCTCCGCTGCTGTCGGCTGTTGCTCCGAACGTCGCGGTGCGGCGGATCGAACCCGCGTCCTCGTCGACGGGGTCCATTCCGCGAAAGAAGTTCGTGCTGACGGCCGCTCTTCTGGCCGGAGTGCTGTCCGGTGGGGTCGCGCTGGCGTCGACGCTGCCCGCGAACGCGCCTGTCGCCAATGAGGCGAGTCCTGCGACGGTTCCCGAGGTCGACGGTCTCGACACCAGCTTGGTCGGCGCAACGCAGTCCGTCGAGGTGACGCCGCCTGCGCCGCCTGCGGTGCCGGCTCCGGCCCCGGTTGTCATCGATCCGGTTACGCAACAACCGATCGTGGTGGATCTGACGACTCAGCAGTGGACGATCGATCCGACGACGGGCGCAGCCGTGCCCGCCGAGGCGCTCACTCCGATTCCCGCAGCGGCGATTCCGCCCGCAGCGGCCGTGGTGCCGAAGACGACGGTCGCGCCGCCGGAGTTCGCTGTTCCGACGATCGTTCCCGAGCCCGGCAAGTCTCAGGAGCAGCTCGAGCAGGAAGCATGGGATCGCCACTGGGCGCACACCGCAGAGTGGCTGCAGCAGGAGATCACCGGCAACTGACGTGTCGGGCCGCGGTGACAGAATGACCGGAGAGAATCGGTCGAGCTGTCAGGAGTCCTGATGTCGGATGTACGAGCACGGATCGCTGCGGACATGCCGCGCGCGTGGCGCGAACTCGCGGAGCTGGTCAAGTTTCGGTCGGTCGCCGACGAGCGCCAGTTTCCTCGCGAAGAATGCGTCGGAGCGGCGGAGTGGGTGCGCGACGCGTTCGTCGACGCCGGGCTCGAGACCGCGGAGCTGATCGAGACCGTCGACGGCTCGCTGGCGGTCGTCGGGCACCGCGCTGCTCCCGAAGGTGCGCCGACCGTTCTGCTGTACTCGCACTACGACGTTCAGCCTCCCGGTGACGACAAGCTCTGGTCCAGTGCGCCTTTCGAGCTGACCGAGCGTGACGGCCGCTGGTACGGCCGCGGTGCGGCGGACTGCAAGGGCAACGTCGTGATGCATCTGCTTGCGCTACGGGCGTTGGGCGACGAACTGGGCGTCGGGATCACCGTCGTCTCCGAGGGTTCCGAGGAGATGGGGACCGGGGGATTGGAGCATCTGGTCCTCGAACGGCCCGAGCTGTTCGCGTCGGACATCATCGTCGTGGCGGACACCGGCAACGCCGCCGTCGGACAACCGACGGTGACGACGACACTCCGCGGGATCGCGAACGTCGTCGTGCGTATCGACACGCTCGAGGGCGAAGTACATTCCGGGATGTACGGGGGACCGGCGCCCGACGCCTTGGCCGCCCTCGTTCAACTGCTGTCCACGTTGCGTGACGCGCACGGCAACACCGTGGTCGACGGGTTGACGACGGACCAGACGTGGGACGGCATCGCCTACGAAGCAGATCGGTTCCGCGCTGACGCCGGGGTGCTCGACGGTGTCGAGCTGGCCGGTTCGTCGTCGGTCGCCGACGCGGTGTGGGCTCGGCCGGCGCTCACGGTGTTGGGAATCGATTGCCCGCCGGTTGTCGGGTCGGCAGCAGCAATTTCGCCGACGGCGTCTGCGCGCCTGAATCTGCGTGTGCCGCCCGGAATCGATGCGCAGCAGGCGCAGGATGCACTGACCGCTCATCTGAAGGCTCACGTGCCCTGGAACGCGCGGATCACCGTCGAACCCGAGGCAGTGGGATCGCCGTTCGAGGCGAGGACCGACGGTCCGGGATATGCAGCGCTGAGCGATGCATTGGCGGAGGCGTTCGGTAAGCCGGTGGCGGCAGCGGGCCAGGGCGGATCCATTCCGCTGTGCAACGTTCTCGCAGAAACGTTCCCGAAGGCCGAGATCATTCTGATGGGAGTGGAGGAGCCGCTGGCGAGAATCCACGCGCCGAACGAAAGCGTCGACCCCCGGGAGATCGAAAATCTCGCGGGGGCCGAGGCTCTGTTCCTGCAGAAGTTGGGTGCGTCAGACCGATAGGTCGCGGCGGAGCTTGGCGACGTGGCCGGTGGCTCGAACGTTGTACTGAGCAACTTCGATCTTGCCGTCCTCGTCGACCAGGAACGTCGAGCGGATGACGCCCTCGTAGACCTTGCCGTAGTTCTTCTTCTCACCGAAGGCGCCCCACGCCTTCAGCGTCGTCTTCTCCTCGTCGGACAGCAGCGGGAAGTTCAGGCCTTCCTTGTCGCGGAACTTGGCGAGCTTCGCGGGCTTGTCCGGGGAGATGCCGATGACTTCGAGGCCTTCGCCGTTGAGTTCGGTGAGGCTGTCACGAAAGTCGCAGGCCTGCTTGGTGCAGCCCGGCGTACTGGCAGCGGGGTAGAAGTAGACGATGACTTTCTTGCCCGCGTAGTCCGCGAGGGAGACGTCGTTACCGTCTGCATCGGGCAGAGTGAACGCGGGCGCCGGGTCGCCGGCCTCGAGCTTCTTGGTGTCGGTCACCAGACGAGACTAACCACCGAGCCGGTCCGAGACACGCAGTGCTTTAGGCTCGACAGTGACAGCCAGGATTTGCAACAAGTTGGAGGACACGTGGCCAGGGACACCGACAGAATCGAGCGCGAGATCGAGGCAGCTCGGAACCAGCTCGCCAGCACCCTGGACGAGCTCAGCGTGCGGGCCAGTCCCAAGCGAATCGCAGAGAACACCAAGCAGAGCATCGTTGCCAAGCTGAACGAGCCGCCGGTGAAGTTCACGCTCATCGGTGTCGGCGCAGTAGTCGCCGTACTCGTCGTGCGCAAGATCTTCAGCTGACACAGGCCCTCTGACCAGGCGATTTCACAACTGGCAGTTTCTCCTGTTAATGTTTCTCCCGCACCGCAGAGAACACGCGGTGCGGATCGGCGCCATTAGCTCAGTTGGTTAGAGCAGCTGACTCTTAATCAGCGGGTCCGGGGTTCGAGTCCCTGATGGCGCACACCAAGTGCCTCTGAACAGCGTTTACGCTGTTCAGAGGCACTTTTTGTTGTCCGAGGTTGCCTCGGTGGCCGCGGATCTTTCGAAATTAGTCAGCGCTCTGACCTGCGGGTCTTCAAGCCGCGTAGGGCGTTTCGGAGACTTGACTCCCAATCGCATTATTCGGGGATTCAAGTTCGAGCAGCCTGCTGCTGACCTGGGTAATCGCGCGATCGAATCCCTGATCGGTCACCCGAAAGACGCCTGTGGACGCTCAACTCATCACTTACTCATCTTTTTGAAAACGCGGCCTCACCTGAACGCTGATGGTTCATCACGGATCTGCCGGACAAGCTGGCCGTCGGTGTTTATCGCTAGACTCTATATTGCGCCATCCGAGCTTCGCAGCATTCGGAAGATCTCGATGCGCCGGCTGCCGTTGTGATCGAGGGACCTGGAATGTTGGCTGGGAGGCGATCGCAAGCCTCCCAGCGGTGCGCGCTGAAGACTTTAAGGCGTCTAGCGAACGCAAACTTTCGGCTGAGGCACGGGCCCGGTGTTGACGGGGGTGAAGCACTTTGTCGGTGGTCAAGCGCTGTGAAGTGCTGTCCGAGGGTTCGCACGCCCGAAACTTTGGGGCGACAGGCGCTTCGATGGAACGGCGGATGTGAAGGTGGCGAGTGCCGTTGGTACGAACAGCAGCATCTGAGCGGGCGCGAGCTGTTGATGCTGCTCGCACCAGTAGTGCCCTTGAGGGTGGGCGCAATACCGACGCGACCCGTGCGGACCAGGACGCGTATGTCCACGGCGACATAGGATATCGCTGAGTTTGGGCATCGCGTGCGCAGCCGATACAACCACGCCTGACCCGATGCACGCTCGGTGGACGATGCAGTCCCGAGGGATTCCGGCGATTACGAATTGACTGGACCAGGAGTCTCATTCTGAAACTTCGGCAATGCGTTTGAAGATTCGGCTGCTGAGACTGTGGCGCCCGCAGTTCTCGGTGTTTGATCGAGCCGGATCAAACCTTTGATGGTGCTGAACGTGCCTCGACGCCATGTCGTCGGGTGCCCGTCCACTGGAGGTGCGCAAAAATGGTCCATGGCCCGTCTTTGCAGTAGCGAATTCTCAGGCGACCCGGCGGATCTCGTCGACGAGTTGTCCGTAGGAGCGGACGCGGCCCTGCGACACCATCCGTTCCAGCATCAGGCGGGGAGGCCATCCGTCCACACCTTCCCGCTTCGTAGCTGCGATCTCGGCTGCTGCGACGCGGAGCTCAGGTAGCGCTACGTGGTAGACGCAGTCCACCGAACCGGATCCGTAAGCAATCAGTTTCAGCATCGAGGGCCTCGGCTCCATCGTCAACACCGCGTAATGGGGCATATGTCCACGTCGGAGACTGACGAGCTTCGCGCCTTGCGACACGCAATCCTGAGCGCGGTCAGTACGGAGTGACCACTTCGAGGACAAGCCGACCAGGAGGCGGGCCGTATCTGTTGGTGCCGAGGCGGTGATGTCCAGTTTCAACATCGACTCCTCCGGCATGGTGTCACTGAGCTGCATCACGAGCTCGTGGTCGGCTGCGGCTTCCGCGGCTGCAGCGCGAATACGAGACCGAACGCCAGTTGTGTCGGCCTGTAAGGCCTTCTCTAGCTCTAGCTCGACGGCTGAAAGCAGTGCTGACGGCCCCTTGTAGTTCCTTGTGAAAGTTCTGAACACGCTCAGATGCTTATACTGCTCGAATTCCGACGCCGGCCTGGAGTTCGCGATACGGAGATCGGGTCGCAATGACTGAAGATGCTCCGCGGCGCGGGTCTCCATCACGCTGCCTACTCTCGGAATCTCCGGCTGTTCAGGTGCGACCCCCAGAGCGCGAAACAGGGCATGCCCCCACTCGACGGATCCCGAGTCGTTGTTGTCCGATGTGGACGGGTTTCCATTCGGTCGGTAGCCGCACAGCTCAGCAGCGAAGGGGGCAGTCACAGAACAGACCATGCCGGCATGAACTCGAAGACTTTGCACCGACACGCTTATCTGTCGGACCTTCCGGCAATGATGGCCGAGTAGGATCGAACGGATCTTCGGAGGGTGGCAATGGCTGATATTCGTACACTTGACCTGTTCGCGGGTGCTGGCGGTCTGTCTCTGGGCTTCGAGCTCGCGGACCTCGGTTACAGGCCAGTTCATGCCGTCGAGATCGAGTCTGCTGCGGCGCGTACGTTCAAACGTCACTTCGGCTGCCCCGTCTACGACGGACCGATTGAAGACCTCGAACACTTCGAGAAGGCCGATGTCATCCTCGGCGGCCCGCCCTGCCAGGGATTCTCACCGCTCGGCCGGAACCGTGACGATGTATCTAGGGCGCAGCTCAACGAGCTCTGGCAGCACTTCCTTCGTGCTGTGAAGCAAGTCAAGCCCAAGGCATTCGTGATCGAAAACGTACCTGAGTTCCAGAAGAGCGCGCAGTTCGCGAAGCTCCTTGAGCTACTGGACACCGATCCAGAGTTGAAGAAGTACGGATTCTCTTACGGTGTGCTCAACGCGGCGGACTACGGCGTCCCGCAACGTCGACGGCGCGGCATCCTCCTCGCTGTCCGAAACCTGAAGACCGTGCCCTGGCCTCCTCCTCCGACCCACGGGCCGGAATCGCCTGGAGCGGTCCCGTACAACACCGTTAGAGACGCGATTGGTGACCTGCCCGCGATTCCGGCGTCAACCGAGATTGGGACTTCGGGCTCGCACCTCGACCTGCACCTCGGTCGGAACGCGCGGCCCATGAGCTTGGATCGGTACCGAGCGATCCCAGAGGGTGGCAACCGGTTCGATCTCGCGGCGAACAGACCGGACCTGCTTCCGGCGTGCTGGGCAAACAAGCCCACCGGAACGACCGATGTGATGGGCAGGCTGTGGTGGGACCGGCCGTCCGTAACGGTGCGGACGGAGTTCTACAAGCCAGAGAAGGGACGGTACCTCCACCCGGTCGCCGACCGGCCGATCACGCACCGCGAAGCGGCCAGGCTGCAGTCCTTCCCGGACTCCTTCGAATTCGAAGGCACCAAGATCCAGGTCGCTCGCCAGATCGGGAACGCTGTTCCGCCGGAGCTTGCTACGGCAATCGCTCGGCACCTCGCGCGCCTGTTGAATAAGCGTGCTCCAGCTTCGCGGCGGAAGGCGACGTAGTTCCATCGAGTCGCTGTCTGGGCGGCGTCAAGTGGGGAGATCGCGGATCCGAGCGAGGGCGTGCGTCGCCGGTCGGTTTCAGGCGCATCGCGAAATCCAGTAGGTGCCGTTCGCACGGTCATAAGGCAGCTGAGGCTGCGATCACAGTCCGGTCCAGCGACAAACTCGTCCATTCGCCGTCGCGGGTGATCTGCACATTCCCGATTGGCTCTGTTCGCCCACATGCCGCGCGCGCTGCCCACCTGGCGGTCATGTCATCGAATGCAACTGACCGTACATCGGTCGCCTCGCGTGCGAGGCCGCGGAGTCTGCCAGCCAACACAGCGGCGGTAACTCTTGTTAGGTCGTCCGCTCCCGTCTCTGTCGCAGGCCACTCGAGAAGCTGCTTCAAATCGGGTCGCAGGAGGACCAGCAGCAGAGCTTTGATGCTGACCAGGGCCTGGCCGGTGGGTCGGAATGGTTCGAAGTCAGTTTCGACGTTGACGATAGCTCGGACCCGCTGGAGGTTCCGAGCAATTGTGTGCGAAGCATTCCTGGGCAGATCGAACGTTCCTACGCTGGCCGTCACTGCGTCCAGTATTCCGTTCGGGCTCCACGCTTTAGTCGCATCCTCGTCGCCCAAGACGCTGTACGCGGCGCGGAACCCTACTTGGTCGGAGACCTCGATGTCCGAGTCTCCAGATTGCGGGGCTGGAGGACGGTTCGTACCGGGGAGGTCGTCGATCTCACGCGGGTTCATCCACTGTGGCAGCGTTACCCCAGCTGGCATATCCGCCAGGCCCAAGAAACGCCCCGCGATCTCCAGTTGCTTGCCGTTCTCGACCGACGCCACGGCTGCGCTCATGGCCCCTCGAATACGGTCTATATGACCCCAGTCAATCGCGTGGGCTTGAGGCGGCGGCGTGAACGGAGCCTCTTGCGATGATTCGCCAGTAAATAGAGCGGGGGAGACTCGCAGGAGCGCATCGTGCAGATGCACGTTCGCGTATGTCCGTGCTCGATGCTCGCGCAGGTCGCGCTCATCGCGGAAGTGGATCGCGACTGCCCATGAAAGCGGGAGGGCGGGGACGTAAACCACCGGGGCGTCGCCGTTCGCATGGTCGATAGCGCCGGGAGCAAATTCGACCAGTACGGCCCCTCCAGCGCCCCTCTCGGCTGTGACTGCTTCGATGAGCGCAGCCGATGGTGGACGTGTCAGTAGGGGAACCCAGCTTGGGGTTCGTTCGAGGAGATCAGAGTAGTACTTCGCGTGCGACTCCCGTGGTGCGACGATACGAGAACTGAGCGCCCCGTTCAGGTTCATACGGTTAGTTAGAAAATAGACCGCCGAACCGGTTGTAGGCGTAACCGATTCGAGCACATGTTCATCCGACTCGATATTGCTGCGCGTGGCAACAGTCTCTTCGGGGCCCCCAAAGGGGTTCCTCGGTAGGGGGGACTCGGAGGGCGAACTGTCTTCCTGTTTCACAGCTCCCGAACCAATCCTTTGACGCAATCGAGGATCGCGGGGATCTCGCCACCCCCGCTGTAGGACAAGTGAAGTTCGTCTCGAGCGCGCGACATCACCACGTAAAATAGCATTCTTGTAGCAGCGGACGACGGATCACGAGTGACTTGCTGCAGCTCCGGAACGAACAGCGTGTCGAACTCGAGCCCCTTCAAGGACTGCATGTTCAAGAGCGTAATTCCGGGGGTGTCGAACCCAACGCTATTGTATCGATTGTCACCGGCAATGTACGTCTGCACCTGGACAGGTAGCTTCCTCGTTTCTAGTATTCGAAGAAGAAAAAGTTGGAATCGCCTTGTAAAGCAAGCAATTCCAATTGTGAGGTTGCTGCGGGCTTTGGCGTATCGAGTGATGAAGTCCGCGAGAGCCTCATGGTTCTCATGCTGCCTCAAGGTCGGCCGTTCGCCATGCCGGGTCGGCAAGTCTGGGATGCCGGTCGGCGAACCAGCGTAGTAAGCCGCAGCGACTTTTGCGATCTCGACAGTGTTCCGATAGTTCCGCCTCAACTCCAGCCGCTCTTTCGGCTTGATCGCCCTCGCGATCTCGTCGATGGTCGTGTTCTGATCTGATAGTTGTTGGTTCTCGTCGGCGAATACGGTGACGTTCTTCGCAAGGAAATGTGACAGTCGAAAGAAGTCGAGGGATAGATCTTGTCCTTCATCCACCAGGACGTCCTGCAGAACCGTCTCATCGACCGGTTCCGCCGCGAATCGTTGCCAGATGGCCGGCCAGTCTGGGACGTACGGTTGCAGACTGGGCACTGTCTCTTTGTACGTAGACCACCAGAATTTTCCAAGCCAGGCGTGAAACGTCGTTACGTAGCTGGCGATGCCCATCTCAGTAGCAGCCTGCTCGGTGTACTGCTGCAGCATGTTGTTGTACATCAATACCGAAGGTCCACGTTCGTCGAACGATAGGATCTGCGCGCGGTAAAGCGCCATTACCGACTTGCCGGTTCCAGGAGGCCCAGTCACAAGAAAATTGCCGTCGAAGTCGAGATTATACACGAGATCCTGTTCCTTCGACAGGTCTTCGAACGAAGGGAGTCTCACTGTAGGCCCCTCGCTCCCTCACCTGCGGACAGCACAGCGGCATCCAGTACGTCCTGGAAGTAGCCACGGACTTCGCCGTTGCCGACGACGAGCACCCGGTCGAGCAGATAGTTGCCGCTTTCACAGCTCGTTTCTGCGAGCAGCGTGCAGGCATGGCAGGCGGCAAGATTCAGACTGTTGAAAGTAGAAGCCAGGTTCTCGCTGCAGAGTGGGTCCGACGAGCACCACATTGCGTCCTGCAACGCCTCGATGATGCTGCCTTGGAGCTGAGGCGACTCTCCCTGACGAACTAGTCCGCCCAATGTTCCCTCCGAGTCCCCAGCTGCCGTGTAAATCAATACTCCAGCCTGCTTGGATGCCCCTGGCGCGCCGGGTGCGCTGCGTGCATAGATGCGTTCGCGCAAACTAGTTGCAGCGTAACCGGATTCGAATGCTAAGCGCCTTACGAGGAGGTGCGCGAAGGTGTGTAGGAGGACATATCGGGGGGACAACAACGGACCAGTACGCTCTCTCAGTCGAGGTGCCATGAATGAGCGATCGAGTCGGCCCTCCAGTGCAGCTACCCTGTTGCGAACTGAGTCTTCTTCCTCCCACACTGAGAGACGGCCTTCGTCGAGTGATAGGAAGATCCCCTCACCACGAACGTCAATTGCTGGCAGCCAATTAACGCTGGATTTGTGATTGAGTGCGACCGGGACGAGCTTGTCCCTTCCGCCCGGCGTGACGCGGTGGAAGCCCTCGAGCGCCCGCACCTCGCGAAGGCGGTCAGCGACAACCACTTTGTGGAATTTGTCGGCTAGGGTCGATGTCACCTCAGTGGGAGTTCCGACGACCAGTTCCAAATGCCGGGTTTGAAAGTCGGGGTCCTCGTTGTTGTCCATCTCGGTAAGGAAGGCCGCCCACTCTTCTCCCAGTAGATCCCCGGGCGTCGCTTCGACAGCGGTCCCTCTACCCGCCTCCCGCTTCTTCTCGTCTCGGACCAGGGCGGCTACGTAATCTGAGCTGGCGTTGTGCTGTTCGGCAAGCATTTGAACCATTTGGTCGTAGATCGGGGCGTCCTCGTTCATGCCCATGAGGGCGAGGAACAGATTGTCCGCCTTGATCGCAAGCGCCATCTCGCTTTGACTGTCCGCTCGAGAAGGATTCGGAATTTCGATCGAAGAACTAACAGAGGGAAAGTAGACGTTGCTCGCGCCTCGCTGGACCGCGAGCGGTATTTCGTCGCAGTCAACTCGTTCATCCCGGCGCTGCCAGGGTTGACGCCCCGTGCATTTGATCCCAATCGATTTTAAGGATCCTTGGGACGTGACTCCCATGAGGTTCCGCCGGCTGTGGCAGCTATGGCAATGCACTTGTAGGGTGTCGAGACCGCCTGCGCCTTTGGCCGGAACTGTCTCGAAAAAAAGATTCTCCTTCTGACACTGGCGAGCTTCGGGGTTGTTATTCCGCGAATGCGCCCAACGCTTCCAGTCGATGTCGTCCATGTGGCCGGAAGGACAGATCTGCACCCAGCGCATTGGGACGAGTTGCTTTCGTCCCGGACAAGACCCGCAGGTGGGTGCTTTGTCAGCCTGCTCCAGGGCACGGGTCCACCGCGTCATGCGTCGGCAATGCTGACAGAACAACCAGCTGGGGAAGCGGGAGTACGGGATGCCCGCCGATGATGCCGCCCAGGCGTTACTCGCCACCGCCGGAGCGGCACGAAACTCCGCGACGCCAAGTACAGCGGCAAGCCGTTCGCTTTGAATCCGCTCGCCGCGGGGTCCCCAACGGAACGTGTCACAGGCGACCAACGACTCGCCTTGTATGTCGAATATGGCACCGACCCCGAACGGGACGATCGTCTGTGACTGCCTGATTTTTCTTTGCACTAGATACCACTCCCCGTGGTTCCGCTGCTCTTTGCAACCTCGACTAGCGACTCGACATCGACGTTGCGCATGGAGCCGAGGGTCTGCCAGCCCTGAGACTTGGTATGGAATTGTCTGATGAGATTTAGTTGACCCTTCCCATTGGGGCGGTAGTACAGGAGCTTGTTTTGCTCGTCTGCCCGCTGGGCTCTCTCGACCCAATCTTCGACGAACCTGTCGAGGTACGTGCGTGCGCCGGTCTTCTCGCGCGGCTCCACCCGACCCACGACTTCGACGAGCCGGTCAGCCATTGCCTCGACGTCGGCTCGTCGCTGAAGGATCTGCCCTGCGCTGCCGTCGCTCCGCATGCCGACCCGGTGTCGAGCTAGGATCACCAGGGCGGCATGCAGTGCGCGGTCACGGGACGGAGGCGAGAACGGTGTCACGCTCGTCGGTTCGACGTGACGGTAAAGCGACGAGTGGTAGGCCCGAAAGTTCTCGTAGTGTGACCGGTCACGAGGCTTTGTGGATCGAAACAGTCCAAAAATCAACCCCGGGGCTGCTTTTCGACCTACGCGGCTCGTGGCCTGAATGTATTCCGCAGTCGACTTCGGTTGGCCATTGACCAGCATCAAGCCCAGACGGGGCACGTCAACTCCCACGGACAACATGTTCGTTGTCGCGATGAAGTCGATGACCGAGCCGCTTGACACGGGTAGATTAAGCCGCTCGAGTAGCCGAGGCTGCAGGGCGCGCGGGACGTGGGCGGATAGTTCCTCGACCTCGTACTCTCGGCGGGGCCTGTCGACAATGAGGCTGCCGAGGCGAGAGTTGATATCGTCGCGTGCGATCGTAACCGTACGACCAAGCTCCCTCAGTGAACTGTGATAGGCGACCACCGTCCAATATGCATCCTGCGCTTCACCCTTGAGAATCAGATCCACCGGCGCCTGCAAGAGCGCCGCGCCTGTATGCACGACCGCGGTGTCGGAGGTGTGGCCCTGCGCCATCAAGCCTACGTACAGACGCCCCGGCGATGTTCTGTCTACCCGAGCGAAGTAAGAGTCATCAGCGTCGATCCCAGTCGGGGGGAACAAGTCGACATCTCGGCCGAACAGGCCCTTGATCTGCGCAGAGGCCCGGCGGATAGTCGCGGTGCTCGAAACCACTTTCGGCGGTCGGCCATTGAACTCGCATAGCAAATTGATCGCGGACTCGTACAACCCGACGGTGGTTCCGAGTGGGCCAGTGAGGAGATGTAACTCGTCTTGGATGATCAAGGAAGGGGGCCTGCGGTCGATCGCATGCCCGAACAAGGCTCCTGAGTCTGGGTGCCATGCGAGCTGGGCGAACTTGTCAACGGTACCCAACAAAAATGTCGGAGGTTTCTGATACAGAGCCTGATCGATTACGTGTACAGGAATGCTGTCGTGAAACTCGCATTTTGTCGAAGGGCAGTTGAACTGAAACGAGTGGTCAGTCGCGGCTATGCCGTACTTTTCATCGTCTTCGTGGTGTTTTCTGGGCACAATTTCAGTTCCGCACCACGGGCACCGATCCAAGAGGAAGCGTTCGTCGGTCTCGCCCGCATCGCGCAGCTCGTCGTAGCGTTCTTTTGCTTTGCCAAAGTCGTTCGGCGATGTTGACTCACCTACCCACAGCCCGACCGAAATGGGTTCGTCTCCGAGCTTGCCGGCGTTCCGGCGACGCAACTTTTCGCAGGCCGCCGTAGTGGATGCGGTCCGCTTGAATTGGTCGGCCGTCAGGAGTGAGAGGGTGTACCGGCTGACCACGGCAGTGCCGAGCCCTGTCGCACCGAGGACAAGACGTCGGCGGAAGATTTCGAAGGCGGCGACCAGAAGATAAGCCTCGGTTTTTCCTCCGCCCGTGGGAAACCAAATAAGGTCCACGACATCGCGATCCTCGTGCTGTTCCTCGACGAGGCCGCGTAGTGTGGTGAGGAAGAATCCGAGCTGAAACGGGCGCCATTTCGCACCGGGTTCGTACTCTCCAGGCATCTCCGGTGCCTCCTCGCGGGCGTGTCGGTTACCTGCCAGGTCCCTGCTACTGTGGCGCATCTGCATCAGCATCGCCTCGTTAGCGAGACGGAAAGCCTGGACGATTTTCTCCCGGTCGCTGTGGTCGGCGAACACCATTGCTCCGGAACGCATTCGACTCTTGGCGCGCTTAAGGCGATCGATCACCGATCTCGACGCTTTCTTATGACGTTCAGGTAACCCGACGGACTTCTCCTCAACGCCGTCGATCCATTCTTCATACTGATCGATGAAAACGTTCAACTCATTCACGAGTGTTTCGACGGGTACTGTCGGGTCCGCTAACCACGCGACGTCGAGAGCCGGGGAAGGGTTACCTTCCGCGCTTACCCGGGGAACGATGTGCGCGGGCATCACTTCCGTCTTCAATTTTGTCACGAGCCCGTCCTCCTCCGTCCACTGGGGCGAGCAACCGTGGCCGATCGCGAAGACTCGAGACTCACGATGGATAAGACGGAGCTCTTCCTCTTCGGGGTCGTGTGAGGTCAAGGCGACATTCGGATATTCCATGACCCGCGTCCCTGCAGGAACTTCTACGTCGAACTCTGTCTGGAGCAGCATGTCGTCCCAGTCACGTTCAGGGTGGTCGCTGCTTGCCTCCCTGGCGTTGACGAGCGTCACGGTGACCAACGACCCATGAGGGAAAGTACGCCAACGGACGTGCAACTCCGCACGATCTTGCAAGACGAGTTTGCTTCCGGTGCCCGCGGTGATAGTGGCGTCAGCCTCGTCGAGTTGATGTCGCCGCCAAACTTTGGCAGTGCTCTTCGAATGGCTCTTCGGTTGGCTCACTTCCGGTGTGCCCGTTGGACCAGCCTTGCCTTCATTCTCTGCAATAGCTGCTTCCGCAAGAGAACCACTAAGTGTCTCGTAGTATGCGGCGCGGGTGTGAACGGTCACCTGGGAGGCGGTCGTGAAGAACGACATACCCTGGGAGGCAGGGAGGAAGTCGTTCGCCGCGGACACAGGGTCGTCGCTGTACCGGTTCTCTTCGCCGGCGTCTGTTCCCGCGTCGTCGGTCTCCTCGCCCTCGTGCTCGGCATAGTCAGCAAACGATCCTTGCCGGGGGAAGAGGATGCCCATGAGATAGCGGCGATTCGGCGGATCGAAAATGACCTCATCGGGACCGTCGAAGGGACCAACCAGTTGTCGCCTGACGTAGGCAACGACGTCGTCTCGTGTGTCTGCCAGTGATGTCATACTTTCGCCTTCTTGTACGCCTCCAGCGCGCTTGCGCTGTGTAGTTTGAAGAGTCCTTTGAGCTGGTCGCCTACCTCCGAAGTTACGGCTACCCAAAGACCGGCCCGCGGCCTACTCAGCGCGACGTACAGCAAATTTGCCTCCTTCTCGGACGTCACCGAATCGATGTCGATTACACAGACAAATCGATTTTCCATGCCTTTGACATCTATCGCTGATGCCCAGGACATGCTTGTCCCGGGCCAGTTAGCGGCGCGCTCAGGCGTCACTCGTTCTAGTCGCCCTTTGCGAAAGTCTCGGAGGCCTTTCGCGGCGGATGATTCCCAGTCGCCCCGTACGGAGACGATCGTGATGTTCCCAGGGCGTACTTCGTTCTCTCGGAGGGTGCGCAAATGTGCTTCCAGGGCGGCTGTCTCGGATTGTCGATTCGAGATGTTCGCGTAGATTACTTCGGGACCGGCACCTGCAGTAGCTACGCCGGTGTCGGCTCCGGTGTAGGCGCGGGTCTGAAATGCAATCTCACGGGTGTTGCGACAATTGAATTTCAACGTGGGCCGGACGGGGTGGAAGGACTCGACATACTGCAGGGCGTCGGTATCGAAGTCGCCGTAGAAGTGTGCCTGCGCGTTTTGGTCGAGAAACATCACCCAGCGGCCGTCTGCCCACCCGCCCGCGATGACACTTTCGAGATCGTTGAGGATGTCGAACGTCATGAGGTCTTGAGCCTCGTCGACCACCAGCACGTCGTAGGAGCCGGATACCGGTATTTCATCAATTGCCATCACATCGACGCTGGTCCCTGCCAGTAGTTCCTTTACAAAGGCCGCCAAAACTGTGCTTCGACAGGTAAAGAGTACGCGGCGGCCGACGAGAGACTGGCGCCGTGCGACCTCGGTTGCGAGGAAGGTCTTTCCCGTGCCCGCTCCGCCGCTGCAGATCACACGGGGTTCCTCGCTGATGAGATCGAGTCTCGAGTATTGCTCATCGGTGAGACGAACCATCGACGCCTCGAGTGCGCTTGCGCGCGCGTCGAGTAGCGGCGACTGATCAAAGGATGGGCGTAGGTCGTGCATCAGACGGGAATGGAGGTTGGAGTCGATGACGAATCGGCGCGGTTCTTTGGCAAGCCAGTATGCTTGTGCGCGTTCGATCGCCCTGTCAAGCCCACGGTTGTAAGGGCCTCTTCCGCAGTAGGTCTCGTCAGCCCACTCGAAGCCACTGGGTATGTCGACGTCAGGAGTCACAACGAGGTAGCCGAATGCAATGTCATCGACTGCGTGCCCGACTCGCGTGCGCAGGCGATCTCGCAGTGCGTACATCCCGCTTTGTGCTTGATTGAACGGACCTTCGCGTGACGTTCGGTGGTGACCCGCCCTGTCTCGGTAGGTCCACACGCGGTCGTGGCACGAGACCTGGCCGCCCTTGACTTCGATGACGAGTATTAGATCTTCGAGAACCAGCACGAAGTCGAGCTCACCTGTTCGCTTGTAGGCATGCTCAGGAAGGTTGAGTGAGTGGAGCGCCGTGCCGCGAAGCCCGCCTGACGCCAGGGAATCGAAGACACGCCGCTCGGAGGAGGTGACCTCGTCGTTTCCGAGTTCTGTCGGCACCATCCGCAATTATCTACTCCGTATTCTCGTTGTCAACGCAATCCTGCCGGATGCGCTGGCATGCCGCTCGTATTGGAAAGGAGGAGGCGTGGATTTGCAATACCTGTCACGTGTCCTGATGCAACTCAAGCCCTTCATTCGTGATGGCGCGATCCGGCGTACCCGGCTCGAGCGAGTCCTCGGGACTTTACAGGTGTCGACTGACGTAGTTCGGCCGGAGATCGAACGACTCTTAGCCAAGGCTGGCTTCCGCGTCGTTGAGGACGCCCCCGAGCCAACCGATTCGAAATCTCCTGATGCCGCAGGCACCTTTATCGGTGCCGCGGACGCTGCAGGCGCCGTCGGCGGGTCCAACTCACCGTTCGAGGAAGCGCCGCAAGGTGAGCGCCGAGTGATCGCCACGCTAGAGGCTGAGACCGCCATCGCTGCTGCCGAGCGGCAGATTGCCGAAGATGGAAAGCATGCAAATCAGGCCAAGGTGCTACTGACGGCACAACAGGAGGTTGGGCTGTCGCTGCTGATCCGGGAACGGAAACAGCGGCCTCTCGAGCAAGGCGAGTTCGGCCGACTATCCGGGACTGCAAGGGAAGCGGCCGAGTGCCTCTTCCTTCACAACCAAGGGCTGATCCATTCGATCGCAAGGAAGTTCCCACAAAACGGGATGACGTACGACGATCTGTTTCAGTATGGATGCGTTGGCCTCATCCGGGCAGTCGAGATGTTCGACCCGGCGCAAGGGAACAAATTTTCGACGTATGCGACTTGGTGGATCCGCCAGAGCATTACACGCGGTGTCGCCAACGACGCGCGCCTGATTCGGCTGCCAGTACACATGGTCGAGAAACTCAGAAAGGTGTGGCTCAAACGGGAGCTGCTTACAGTCGACGGCCACCCACCGTCCGTCTACGAACTGGCTCGGGAGTGTGAATTCTCGGAGAAAGAGGTCATGGAGTGCTTGAAACTCGGACCGCCCGATTTGCCATCCCTTGATATGAAGATTGGCGACAGTGAGGCAACCCTGGCCGACATTCTCGATCTCGAAGATTCAGAGATGAGTCCGTACAGCCATGTCGAGCGAGCACTGCTAGAAGATTCTGTTCAAGTTGTTCTTGAGACGCTGAGCGAGCGTGAGGCCGGCGTCATCTCCAAGCGTTTCGGCTTCAACGGCGAAGACGAGATGACACTCGAAGAAATTGGAAAGGTGTATGGCGTGACGCGGGAAAGGATCCGCCAGATCGAGAAGAAAGCTATGGCCAAGTTGCAAGATGAGGGGCGGTTGTACTATCTGAAGTCAGTGGCAAACGGAATCTATTGGTTCCCAGGAAGTGCAGACCGTCGGACATCTGCGTCCGGTGGTAGTGCTCAGAAGGGGCGGGCGGTTGCGGGCACCTGACTGCCAAAGCGCCCAGAATTTGCGACAGCGTTCCTTGACTGTAGAACGGCCTTGGAGGAACGCACGACGATCCAAACCGTTTCGCGGCATGGGTCGGTCTGTAGGACGCTGTGTGATCAGGGTTGAAATTTCGCCGCTAGAACCTGCTGTGCGTGGCGCTCCTGTGGGCTCGCTGCGCGCATTGTGTCGGACGCGGCGTCGTCGATGCTGTCCGCGATGTCGCTGGGGGTACCGATGTTGACGATCGCCGCTGCGTAATTCCGGAGGGGCTTACATGGGTGGGTGCCGGGCGAGCAAGGATTACTCATGAAGCCAAGACTAGCGTCACCAGGGTTGGACTGAGCCTCACGTGCGGCAAGTTGTCGGTGATGTCATCTAATCTGGCTTGTGCACTTCGACACACGGAAAGCAGAGTGATCATGGCACGTTCAATATTCACCAGTTTTCACTACGACAGCGACGCTGCGCGCGTTCAGCAGGTGTTGAAGATCGGAGCAATCACCAACGACTCGCTGGTCACGGCACAGGAATGGGAGTCCGTGCAACGCCAAACAGATGCGGCGATTGAGAAGTGGATCCACGAACAGATGCTTCGTAAGAGTGCCGTTGTAGTATTGGTGGGACGAGAAACGGCGTCTAGCCGGTGGGTCGACTATGAAATACGGAAAGCATGGGACGACCGCCGACCTCTGGTCGGTATACGTATTCACGGGCTGAAGAACCTCGAGGGTGAGACTTCGACGCGTGGGTCAAACCCTTTCGCTAATGTCAAGTTGGCTAACAACGGCGGCACCCTCGACCGACACATCATCCTGCACGATCCGGCGGGGTCCGACAGTAAGGCCGTCTACAAAACGATCGCTGACAACATTGAAACATGGGTCGCTGGCGCGAAGAAGCGAAGCTGACGTGATTCTCAAGCCGGGTTGCGACTTCTGCGAAATAGTCGTTAAGGACGAGCCCGCTCGTGTGGTCTTCCGAACGAACGACGTTGTCGCCTTTTTCCCAACCAATCCAGCCACTCTGGGGCATACGCTAGTGATTCCAACCAGCCATTTCGCAGATATTTGGGAACTTGACGAGTCGAACGCGACGCGGTTGACTTCCGCAACGCTCAAAGTGGCACGCGCAATACGATCCGGTCTCAGCCCTGACGGGCTAAATATTATCCAGTCCAATGGCAGCGCCGCGACGCAATCCGTGTTCCATCTTCATGTGCATATCGTGCCACGCTGGGCAGACGACGCGATGGGTCGAATCTGGCCGACCGAGACGCACTGGTCCGAAGATGCGAAAAACGCCTGCCTTACTGTGGTTCGCACTAGCCTGACCAATCTCTCGTGAGTAGCTACGATATCCAGAACGAGCAAGACCGTGAGGATCGACGCAAACATCTTGAGTTGGTGTCAGCCGTCATCGGGCGTATGGCCAGCGCCTCCTCAACCGCAAAAGGCTGGTCGATCACAATCGCTGGCGCTGCTTTTGGGGTGGCAGTCGTGCGTGACAGTTGGTACCTCTTCCTCTTAGGCATTGTCGGCCTGATCGTCTTCTGCATTATCGACGGCTTATACCTGCACAACGAGAAACGGTTTCGCGACTTATACGATGCCATCGTCGAGGACAACTCGATCACCCCGTTGTCGATGGACACGAGCAACTTGACGTCACGGCCTAAGAACAAGTCGTATCTATCCTGGTCTGTATGCGGTTTTTACGGTCCCCTCATTTTTGCGGGAGTGGTACTAATTATTATCTCCCTTAGCAACGGTGGCAACGAAAATCAGGAGCCGGAATGGCCGTGCCCAGACGCTCGACAGCCCCATCATGTCGATCGAAATGGCGTCGGTGCATCCGACTCGAATTGGCACCCACCCGCCGATTCTGCTGGGGGATTACGACCGGCGGTTCTGTTTAGCTATTCTGACGGTGCGGTAACTGCGTTTCCCGCGACCATGCACGTCTGCGCCGACCGCCCGAATCGGACCGAACTCCAATGAGAAAGCAATCGTCGGCTTCACGGTCTGATCAGCAGAGCTGCACGTTTTGAAGATACTTCGAATGGCCAGCGACGATAGCGGAGACATTGTGGTCGTGAATCCGAGCGAATTCGGTACGGAAGCCGACGAATCCAACGGCCGATTGTCCAGCTTGGGCGGTCTTGTAGGCCCATTTGAGGACAGCGTCGTTCGATGAGTGGTAGTTGTGCACGGCGCCGGTGACTGCTTTGCTGAGCAGTCGCCAGTCACCCTTCGCCCCAATGGCGGCGCCTAGCAGGTGGACAGTGTCGATTCTCGGCTTGTTCTTTGACGTCGCAAGGGTTTCGGCCGCTGTGGCTGCAACGCGCGCACCCAGGCTGTGACCAATAAGCACATAGCTTTTCGCGTCGGTTCTCGCCAACAGTCCTGCTAGCGCCACACCCGTCCGGTCGGCCTTGACTCGTGCAGTGTGCCAGGGGTTCTTGGCAAGGGCCGCTGCCACTAGCGCAGGTGCCAACGGTCCGAGCTTCTTCGCGCCCGCCTTTCCCGCCTTCGCCGCCAGCCCCTTGACTCCGAGTACCGCTGCCGGCTGTCCACCCAGCGCCTTGACCATTGCAGCTAAGTCTCCAAGATCGTTGCTCCCCCAATGAACTCGATAGATCGGTGAATCCGGGTAGCGTCGCGTGATCAGCTTCTTCCAGTCCGCGCGTGTGTCCGACCCCTCGCTGAACAATCCGTTCGCGACGATCACGGGTATGCCGGACCCCGGCTTGATCAGTTCGATGTTAAACGACTTGTCTGCACCTATGTATGCAGTTGTCACGGAACTGCCCAGCGCACCGCCAAGGGCTCCACCGACGGCTGCGACGACTGCAGTGCCGCCGGCCATCCCTAGTCCACCCGCAGCGATCGAGCCGCCGCCGAGCAGAGCCAACCCGTAACTGGTCGCGGCTGCGCCCGTGTAGCCACCCCCTGCGATGCTCAGGCTACCGATTGCCCCGCCGATCGCGGGGGCCGCAAGAAAAGCGCCGGTCGCGAGGGCGCCCGCGGAAAGAACGGAGATCGCTGCTACTCGTGACCCTAGTGCGAGGTTGCGTCGCTCGAACTTGAGAAATTCGTGATAGTCCTCAAGCACCCCAAAGCTCGTCGACGCTTTTTCGAACCCGGGGATATCGTGCTTGTGCTCAGCGCAGTACCGGGGCACGAGCACGGCTGCGAAACCTCGCGTGGCCATGTTCGCGCACCCTGGACCTGCGCATCCCAGTGTCGGCGATCCGCACGATTCGCAGAGATATGCCGGGATCGTGCCGAATGCTTGCGTCAGCCGTCGATGGTCGCTTCGGGTGAAGCATGCTGAACACCATGATGTTTTCGACGTGGAACCCAGTTTGTCGATCAGTTCTGCGATGCCAGCTGCAGTTTTACGGTGTGCCCTCGCCTGCTCGCGATGACTGGTCCGCTCGGCGCCGTCTGTTAGCGTGCGGTCTAGATGATCGTGCTTGGCGAACGCCCATGCGTTGTGAACTAAGGCAATATTGGTGCCCAACGCGTCGTCACCGAGAACACGAGGCTCGAGGTCGCCGAGCGCACCGTTGCAGCGCATCGTCAACCCTTCCGGGCTGCGAACCTCACATTCGAATTCGGCCTGACCGAGTGAGCGAAATTCGACTTCAGCGGACTTTCCCACCAGTTGCCTTCCTGAATATCTTCGACCAGCTTCGGAGTAAATCTATCGCGTGCGATCGGCCCGCTACAGGTCGCTACCGGCGACGGTCTGACCTGGATCGGAACTGTGATCACGGTCGTGTAGTCGCCGATGGCCGAGTCGAACGACTGCAGATAGTCCTATGTCCAGAGAATGAAACCGACGCGCCCGAGCCCTCTTCTGCGTTAGGCCCGCAATCAAACGAAACATTCCGAGAATTTGCCTCACTGAGGTCGAACCACGCCCTCGGCGGCTCACAACACGCGCGATGCGATAGCATTCAACGCTCGACAGGGCGGATGGGCCCAATCGTGCGGACAACCTAGCGAATTTCGTACTGCAGCCGAACTGCCTGCCGTTCTTGGTCGCTCATTCGCCGATAGTTCCGCAGAGAAGTGAGGGGCAATGCTGTCGCCTCGGCCGCGAAGGCGGGAACGAATCGGCCCGCCTTGCGGTCTTCACGAACTCTTTGCTGCAGCGCTTTCCGTGATCGGCGCTGATGGCGCATGAAGTCCCGTTCCTCCCGAGCTGCCTCGTTGATGGCGGACAAGCGCGATCCCAACGACGGCGTTTCGTCCGCGGCGGGAAGGGGTTCGTGTGAATGGCCTGCATTCCATGACGTGGACGCGGGGTGGTTGTTCCGTCGCTTGACCCACCGCACAATCAGACCCACCCAGTATCCGGTCAGTCCGATCAACGTCATGCGAACGACCATGAGTGCGACGGTCGATGCGTCGATGCTGAACAATCCGGCGATGACGACGGATACGCCCCAAACCGCGAAGCCGTAGACGAACGTCGCCGCGAACCACGCCTGTGTTTGTACTTCTCTGCGGGCACGCCCGCGTGGCAGAGTACGAATCTGTCGCCGAAGGTGCGAGGCGAGCATTACTGCTCCGGTGATCAGCGCTGCCGCTACTGCAATACCGATGATCCACGCCAGGATGCTCATTACGAGCTCAACTGGGATGCCCGTAACCCAGCTGATCAAGGACGAGAACAGCACGAACACGATCAGCACGGCGAAGCCTGCCGTGCCCATCAGACCAAGAATCCCTCGGCCGAGCGACTTTGCCTCACGCGGCACGCCCAGCCGTACCGACCCGAACAATGGTCCGATACTTCCGCCCAGTCGCAGGCCCATGGTCCCGATCTCCGATCGCTAGTGCGGCCGGTTCGGTTCGACACCGGCGAGTGGTCGATATCCGGGCATTGGTCCGACGCTAGTGGACGGTTTGCCTGGACTCGTTCGAGGCCGCGCTCCGGCTTCGCGGATGCTGTACCGCTTGGCGGGTCCGTCGCGTTACACCCAAACGAGAACGTTCGGTCTGTGGGGATCCTCGGATGCCGCGCCTGGGTCAGTCGCCGGTCAGACTGACCCAGGCGACGGACGTAGAAGCCGTCCTGTCGGGCAGAGCTACGATCGTCGTGCACAGGCCGGTGCTACGTCGTTGGACGTGACCCGGTTGAAGAAGCTCGAAGAACCCGGTATTCAGCTCATGCAGCTGACCCGGGCTCTTTGCTTTCGGTAGTCTGTCTCATCGCAGAGTGCGCGTTGTTAATTGAAGCGGATCGGCCTGGCAGGTCTGACGGCCGCTGTTTCAGAACGGGTTCGAACTCATCACTTTGAAACGAGGTGGAGTCGAATGGCCACGGCGGTCCGTTTAGACGATGGGGAACCGTAGGGGACGCCGGTGGACCGGGAGCAGGTCGACGGAGGTCATCTTTTACTCATCACTTTGGGCCGGATGCGAGTGGATTCACCCGTACGCCGGTGGTCACTCGAATCGCCAGACTCCCTGCTGAGCCACACTGTGATGAACCTCGGTGGATACATCTGAATTGTTATCTCTTTTACAGCGGGTCCGGGGTTCGAGTCCCTGATGGCGCACCCAGAAACACCCCGTCACCAGCGCAAAGCTGGAGGCGGGGTGTTTTGGATTCTGCAGACTTCAGCCCTACTCATCACTTTGAGCTCGAAGTGATGAGTAGCAACAGCAGCAGCTGCTGGTCACACCTGGTTTTAGCCGTGTCGACGGTGAGAACCGGTCTCAGTTCGTTTAGCTTCACGCCCAGTTGGTAAGGGCCAGGAGGTCAGGGAGCGCTCTGGGCGGAATTTTGCGCAAGATGGGAAGCAGTCGGAAGTCGACCTCCGGACCGCCACGAGAGTGGGCTGCGGGGCGGGATTCCGCATGCGCGCCGCTATACGTGCCACCGACCCCGTCGTCGTCGAAATCTGACGACGCTTACACCGGCGGATGTTGTCGTCCAGATTCGTACCCACGCGCCCAAGTTCGAACAGGTCCGTACCCCATTGGGACCTCCGTCGCCCAGCCTCATGTCGGGCTCCTTCATCTCTCTCAACAGTTTCTCGAAGCGTTTCCGCGCGTGCTTGTGCATGACCTACCACGAACCCGACGAGTCGCATCGAGTTCGCACCGCGTGATGCCATCATGCGGTCCGACGGTGCCGCGCTGGTGGCGTCCGGGATTCCGGCCGGTGAGCGACTACGGTCGACATTTGGTTCCCACGGTGTCGGGTGAGAGCGATTCGATGGACAGTGTTGCTCGGCAACAATTCTCGGCGACATGTACACCAACTTCATCGAATCCTGTTTCAACGGAGACGATTTGAACTGCGACACCACCGCACTGTTCCCCGTGATCGGGTACGAGGAGGCCGCGGCTACCGCGCACCCGAGCTCAGGCCGGCGGCAGACCACTGAGCGACGCTGCTTCGGCTACCGCTTCACTCGACGGGGATGAGTTCGATCAATTCGTAGATCAGGCGAGGATGGCCGGTATCGAAGGTATCGATGGCAATGAGAGAAAGTATCGATTGTTCGACGGTCGCTCTCTTGCTTCACTCGAATGGCACACATACACAACGAAAGGGTCATTCGAATGCGAGTACTTCTGATCGGCGGAGCGTCGGGGATCACCCGGTCCATTGCGTCGTCTGTTCTCGACGGCGGCGGTGAGGTGGTCGTCGCCGGCCGACGCCGTGAGTCTCTCCACGCAGCAGTCGCTCTGTTGGGTCCGGGAGCGAGTGCGGTGGTGATGGATCTCGCGGACGAGTCCTCCATCGCGCAGGCAGTCTCGTCCGTGGGCTCGGTCGACCACGTCATCAACCTCGCTGCCGATCATGCGAACGGACCCATCGCCGATCTTGACGGCACCGCAGTCCGAAACGCATTCGACGCCAAAGTGATCGGACCGATTCTGCTGGCGAAGCACTTTTCGCCGCAGGTGCGAGAGGGGGGTTCGTTCCTGTTCTTCTCCGGTGTCGCTGCGTGGAGACCTGCGCCCGGCCAGTCGGTAATGGCGACGACGAACGGGGCGGTGGCGTTCCTGACCGAGGCGCTCGCAGTCGAACTTGCACCCGTCCGCGTCAATGCCCTGTCACCTGGGATCGTGAATTCGGGGGCCTGGGACTTTATAGGACCGGGGAAGGACAAACTGTTCGCGGACACGGCGCGCACCAACCCCGTACGCAGAGTCGGTCGACCGTCCGACATCGCGGCCGCTGCACTGTCGTTGCTGACGAACGCCTTCGTCACCGGCGTCACCCTGCACGTCGACGGGGGAGGGCGGTTGGCATGAAACTCCTCACGGCAATGGCTGCCCTAGTGGCCGTGACGCTGCCACTGGTGGCGTGTTCCGCCCGCGCGACGACCACCGACCGGCCTCTGGTGGATTCTGCGGTCGACCTGGTCGCGCCGGGGACGGTGAACGTCGGCGATGCACCGGTTACGGACCGAACCCGTGAGGTCGTCCGTATCGCGCAGACGCTGTACACGTTCTGGAATACCGGTGATACGGGATATCTCGACCGAGCGGTGGACCCCGGCTTCGTCGACAACACACTGCCGCCAGGACGCCCGCAAGGCCCAGCGGGACCCGTCGCGGCGTCGGACACGTTCCGCGCTGCGGTGCCCGACTTGACGTGCGAGCTCGTCGATCTGTACGTCACTGGTGACACCTTCACCGCACGGTTGATCTTCCGGGGTCATTTCACCGGCACGTACGACGGTCGCACCGGCACCGGACAACCGATCGAATTCGGTGCGATCGACATCCAGCACGTCGGTGATGCTCGCATCGACTCGGACTGGCACCTCGAAGACAACCTCACCTTCCTCCGACAAGCCGGACTCGTCGCGGTCGGCTGACCGAACCGAGCCGCCACCATCGCACACCATTACTTACGACAGGAGCTGACACACATGAACGTCGACCCGAGGATCAGAATGGCCGCAGGCATCGTCATGGTCGTGATCTCCTACGTCGTCGCCGTCACGAACTTCATCGACGGAGACATTCGGTCCGGCGTAATCCTCACGCTGATCGGCATCTTCTTCAGCACGATGCTCGTTCAGACGACAAGCCGCTACCTGAAGAGGGATTCAAGCTAGAGCCGTCGGACTGTCGCCGTAGAATACGCTCGACCGATGCCGACTCTGCGAGCCCTCGAATGCTTTGTCGCCGTGGTGGACGCCGGTTCTGTGACCGCCGGGGCAGTGAAGTTGAATCTCTCACAGCCTGCGCTGTCTCATCAGTTGGCGTCGTTGGAAACAGAAATCGGCACCCCGCTGCTGGAGCGTCTCCCGCGCGGGGTTCGGACGACCCCGACCGGCCGCGCATTGCTCGACGATGCGCGGGCCGCACTCTCAGCTGCCGACCGAATCGTCCGGATCGGACGAGCGTCGGCGGAGGGACGCGAAGGCCGGTTACGGCTAGGGTGCGCCGAAAGCATGACTGTCCCAGTCCTCGCGCCCACGCTACGAAAATGGACGAGAAAGTATCCGCACATCGGCCTGGACCTGACCGAGTTCGCCAGCGCGGATGCGATGGCGGACGCACTCTCGTACGGCGACATCGACCTCGCAGTCGGTCCGGCTTCGACGCAGTTCACCGGCGTCACCCACGTGATCGGGACGGAAGACATCGTCGCGGTGATTCCGGAGGGGCTCGATCTCGCCGACGAGCCTGCCATCTCGTGGACCGATCTCGCCGGAAGACCGATCGTGCACTACCACCCGTCGAACGGTCTACGCGGGTGGTTCGACTCCGTCGCGACAACCCACGGCGTCGAGCTCGATGCTGTCACCCATTCCCGGAACGCCACTACAGCAGCACAACTCGCCCACGCGGGGCTCGGAATCGCGCTCGTTCCGACCACCGCACTCCCCGCGCGGTTCGCCGGCATCGTCACCCCGATGCGGCCACCGCTGCAACGCGCGGTCGTCGCGATGGTCGGAACGCGCACGGACGCACTGACCCGCCGATTCGTCGACGACCTGCTGGCGCGGGGAATGGGAGCGCGGCGCAGCTGATCGGCGCCCGCCTATGGGGCCCGGCCGGCAGACCCCCAGCGCTGCACACCCCGATCGAGCACACAGACAGGGCACCGTCACGTCGACACAACGTGGGCTCAGCACCTCGACTGATGACGGCGAAAAAGACGTGCGGCTACCGGCTCATCACGACGTCCCCTCACATCGTCGACACCACTCGACGGTGCGGTGACTGTCGTTGTCGCAGCGGGGGCACCGCTCAGGAAGTTGCGCCGTACAAAACCAAGGTGTGGTCGATGCACTGCTCGATGAAAGCGCGGTCCAGAGTCTGGTCGATTACGAGCAGTCTGAAATACATCGGTGCGCAGAGTGTTTCGAGTACCGAACGGGGATCGGTGTTCGCGGGCAACTCTCCCCGTTCGACGGCTCTGATGATCACGTGGGAACTCTGTTCGAATCTCTCGGTCCAGAACCGGTTTCGTGCGGCGCTGACGTCCGGATCGGCGGACAGGGCGATGGTCGTTCCGATCAAACGCGTGATGCCCGGTCGTGAGATCAGCTGCGCTATCTGGTCGGCGACCACCATCAGGTCTTCGCGCAGGGTTCCCGTGTCCGGGACAGGATTATGGGTAGCTGCGAGATCCGTGACAGCGTCGGCGATCAACGCGGTTCGAGTACCCCACCGGCGATAGACGGTCGTCTCGGCGACGCCGGCGCGTGCGGCGATGTCGCCGATGGTCAATCCTTCGATACCGTGTTCGCGGGCTTGGTCCAGAGTTGCGGTGAGCACCGCCTCCCGCACACGTGCCGATCTGCCGCCGGTTCTCCTACGCACCTCGCCGTCACCCGCCGCGGATTCAGGGATGTCGTGTGTGGCCCGGTCCATGGGCTCTGTTTCTACGCTAGATGCCTGCCAGGATCCACTTACACCCTGTTCGGGGCGGTTGAGGGGAACCGTTCGACGAACCCGAGCACCTGCCCTCTTGCGGTAAAGGATCCTTAACGCAATAATTGCTGGCGTTAAGTCGCTCATCTTCGGTCGCCTACCACCGGAGTAGCTCGATCACGCGTCTGAGATGGGGAATGAAGATGAAAGAGTCGCTGGACATTCGGGCCACCATCGGGGCGAGAACGGTGTCTCGACAGCGTGTGCTCGAGTGGGAGTCCGCCCGCGCAACGAAAGTGCTCACCACATTCGCGGCCAAGCTGGGGGAGCGGGCGATGCGCGAGCTGTCGCCGAATCAGTCGGTCCAACAGCTCCTGTCGACCAACCTCGCCGAGCAACGGTCTGCATTGACGCGATTGAAATACGAACTCGGACATGCCGGGATCTACGCTGCGCTCCGACGCCAGATGGCAGTATCGGAGCGTCTCACGCGTATCGGTGTTGCCGCCAGTCGCGGCCGCACCCGACATGCCGTGACACGGCTGCAGGTCCCAGGTGTGGACGCTGAACGCTCCGTGGAGTGGTTCGACAACTTGACCGTCACGAATGCAGAAACCGACATGCTCGACGCGTGTCCCGATCACTACCTTCTGCGGGGGCTACCCGACGGGCGTCAGGAGGTCATCGAGACGACGGGCGGATCGCCTGCGGCAAGCCGCTTCTTGGTCGACTACACCCGAACGGCGTCGTTGACGATCGAGATCGATCACGACTATCCCATCCAGGTCGCGGGATCAGCTGTTCTCGATGACGGTCTGGTCATCGGCGGTGTGCGACATCAATTTCGCAATGTCAACGGAAACCTCGACGCTGTGCTGACGGTGCAGTTTCCCGGCACGACACCGGCAAGACTGATCGCAGAACATCAGCGGCATCTCGCCTGCGAATTCAGCAACTGGATCGAAGCGGCCCACCGGTCTGTAGCAACCTGAGACAATCCGGGTCTCGACTGGCGTGCTGTTTGCGCGGAGACCGGTCACACCCCGTTCCGTTCGAGCCGGAGGCGTGCGCCAGCGATTCGGTCGGCAGCCTCGCCTGGGGGAACACTGTCGGAGCGGGAGCGGTCGAGAATCGACAACACCGTGTCGTAGATCCTCTCTACGCGGTGGCGGACCCACTGCGCGTCGACACCGTCCTTTTCCCCCGCAACCTGGATGAGTCCGCCGGCGTTGGCAACGTAGTCGGGCACCCACAGCACACCCTTGCTGTGCAGATACTGGCCGACGTCCGCAGTCCGGAGTTGGTTGTTTGCTGCGCCGCACACGATAGATGCGGTCATCCTGTCGGTGGAAGCGACGGTGACGGTCGCACCCAGCGCGCAGGGGGCATACACGTCCAACTCGGCGTCGAGAACATCGTCGCAGACGACGATCGAAGGGAAGCGGGCTGCAACAGCGCGCACTGCCTCGACGTCGACGTCCGTCGCGATGACGTTCGCCCCTGCTCGCACCAGCAAGGCGATCAGCTCGGAGCCGACCTTTCCCACGCCTTCGACCCCGATCACACGATTCGTGAGATCGGGCGTGCCCCAGGTCGAGGTGGCCGCGGCACGCAAGGATTGGTAGACGCCGAGAGCAGTCATCGGACCACTGTTGCCGGAACCGCCCGCGGCCGCCGACCGTCCGACCACGTGGGCAGTCCGTTCTCCGATGACGTCGAGGTCGTCTGCGCCGGTGCCGACGTCGCCCGCCGAGATGTATCGGCCGCCGAGAGTGTCGATGAAGCGTCCGTACGACCGGAGCAAAGCCCGGGTCTTGATGTCCCGCGGATCGCCGATGATCACGGCTTTGCCGCCACCGAGTGGAACGCCTGCGATTGCCGCTTTGTAGGTCATCCCACGTGACAAGCGGAGTACGTCCGTCAAAGCGGCCCCCTGGTCCGAGTAGGGGTAGAACCGGGTGCCACCCAGGGCGGGACCCAGGGTGGTCGAATGGATCGCGATAATCGACTGCAGGCCCGTGGCGTGATCCTCGCAGAAGACGACCTGCTCGTGTGGCAATCCCTCGAGTGCATCGGTCCGGTCGAAGACTGTTGTGTCTGCGACGCCCGCGACGGATTGCGTGCTGAGTGTCATGTTCGAAAGCCCTTCCGAAGAATCATCGTGCATGAGTTCAGGTGTTGGTGCGGTGGTCGACCGATGTGGTCCAGATGCATTGCCTAACCCAGGACAGTTCCGGTGGACTCGGTATTGAATTCCCTGCGCCTGGAGAAGGATCCGAGATGTATCTGCACACCGGTGTGCGGACCCGTGTAGACAACTGGATCGAGATCGTGGTCGTGCCCCGCCTCGACTTTCTCGATCAGAGTAGCCAGCATTCGGCCGACGACAGGTGCGTTCTTGAATTGATTACCGCTGGTGCCCATCGCTACGTAGAAGCCCGGTCGATCGGTCTTGTCATAGATCGGCGTCCAGTCCGAGGCAGCGTCGTACACGCCGGCAATTCCTTTGGGCTGGGACGGTACCGGCAAATGTGGAAGACGCCGAGCTGCTCTGAGGACCTGCGCCTGAAAACGAGCGGCAGTGCGGTTCGGGTTTGCGGTGTCGGGGTCGTCGATCCATTCCAATGGATCGCACTCGGGCTCGGTACCACCTATCAGAAAGCCACCGCCGTGTTCTGGTCGCATATAGGTTCCCAGATCGAGATCGGCGATCATCGGCCCGAGTCGCGCATGGTGGTTGTAGCCTGTCGGCGCCGAGACATGATGAACCTCCTGCCTGAGGGGGCGAACGGTGACGGTGAAATCCGATCCCACTCCTGCCATTGCGTTCAGCGCATTCGACCACGGCCCAGCAGCGTTGACCACGACCGAGGTTTCGACGGTGTCGCCGTTGTCCAGTCGAAGGGCCCACTGCCGCGAGGCATGTTGTTCGATGCCGATCACTGTGGTGCGGAACGAATGGATCGCGCCTTTCGCTGCCGCGGCAGCGCCCAAGTTGGCCGCCGCAAGCTGGGGGTCGTCGACGAAGCCGGCTTCAGGTGTGAACACCGCTCCGAGCGAGGTGTGGGTGTCGGCATAGAATTCCTCGCTGTCAACAGGTTTGGGAGGGTAGTAAGACCCGACATCGATTCCTGGGATCCGATCGCCCAACGTTTTCGAGTCCCACAGCTCGTACCTCACCCCGATCTTGTCGAAGAGTCGAACCGTACGTTCACGTGGGGCGAGGTCCACATCGAGGAATACCATTCCACATTCGTGGAACTGGGCAATTGGTCCGCGGGCGGAGTCGTCCAGATGTTCGCGCCAGCTCTTCCAACAGTGCGCGGCCTCCCATGCTGCAGCCATCCCGTCGTACGTCGAATAGTTGTAGCGTATGACCGCGCTGGAGGCGCTGGTGGAACCGAACCCGGAACCTCCCTCCTTGTCGAGGACCAGGACTTCGTAACCACGAGCAGCAAGTTCGTAAGCGATGGAGTTGCCGATCACCCCGGCTCCCACAACTATCGCATCGGTCGATCGGGGCATCGTTCCTCCAGATTTGTTGTTGCGACGGTGTACACGAAGCGAACCGCTACAACCACAAGTTTTGCCTAGACCGGAGGGCGACGCTATCTCCATTTGTGGATACTTCGGTTGACTACGAACAGAATTTGTCGCGTACGGCGCCCGTACGGAACAGTCAGCCGATCGACGAGTCGTGTGCTTCGGCTATGGACTTCATCTTCAAGCCGAGGTGCAGAGAGAGTCGGTCGTCGCCGTTGTCGAAACTGCAACCGGTGATCTGCTCGATGCGTTTGAGTCGCTGGTAGAGCGTCGCACGGTGAATTCGCAGCAGTTCCGCGGTGCGTCGAATATCGCACGCATTGTCGAAGAATGCGCCGAGGGTAGTCGTCAGTACCTGTTGCTTGTCCGCGGCTTCGAGTGCCTTCACAGGTGAAACCTGTGTAGCTCCGATGATTTCGTCACGGGACAGTCGCAGTAGGACGTCGTAGGGACCCAGGTGGCCCCATCTCGCCACGTCGCCGAGCGAGGGGACGAGCAGTGCAGCGCGAGCTGCGGCCGTCGCGCTGCGATAGGCGCGGTATACCGCGCTGAGCTCGTTCACGGTGTCGCCGACGCCGAGGACGAATCGACTGTCCCGACCACTCAGTTGGCGAAAGCGATAATCCGCGCGTTCGGTGACGCGCTTCAATTGTTGTGGCGTCGGAATATTCTCGAATGCAAGAAGGATCCACGCGCGGGACTTGTCTGCCACCATCAGACCGGCGCCGGTCGGAAGAGTGTCCAGCGCTTCCTGCATCGCGACCTGTACCGCTATGTCGTCCGATGCTTCCACCGAGTGTGCAGTGTCGCGTTGCGCTGCGATGACCTGATAAAGCATCGGTCGCGGGGCGAACAGCTGGTCGGTGACTACATCCTCGACGGCCTGCGTCCTGACCTCTGGAGTTGAGCTGACGAGGTTGCGGAGAATCGATTCGCGACGAGCATTCGACCGCTCATGACGCAGAAGTCGTTCGTACAGCACAATGCCCGCGCGCGAGGCAGTGTCCTCAGCCATTTCGACGTCGGACTCGGTCAGAGGGTTCTCTTCACTGTCGATCAGCCAGAGGAAACCGAGAAGCAGACTCTTGCACCGCACAGGTACACAGAGTCGCTTCTCGCTCCCCGGCACATCGGGCCGCGCGCTACCCGGTTTGATCCAGGTGCCGATGCCGAGAGCGAGAAGTGGCCGCGAAACCTCTTCGGGTACCGCTCGATTCAGAATCGATGCGACGCGCAGGGAGTCTTCGTCGCCGAAGTGTCGACTGGACGCAAGGAGTCGGATGGACGGGTCGTCGATGGCCACAGAACGGCGGAGTCGCCCGGCCAGGTCGTCGACGAGGAGCTGCAGTTCGTCGATGGACATGTGGACTCTCCTCGCAACTCTCGACAGGCACCTTGATGCTAGTGCAGCGCGGTCCGAGACCACCTCGCTCGATCACCGGACATGACATTCCTTCAGATAGCTCAAGAAGGATGCCTGTACTCCGGTGACGTGCGTCTCGTCGAGCATCGAAGTCGACAGGAGCTCCGAACGACCTTGTGCGCGCAGTCCCTCGAGCGCTCTGAGGACATTTCGGGCCAAGCCGCGATACACGGGGACATCGCCCCAGAGTTCTACCTTGTTCAGAGTGACGTGGAGACGTCCGGCGCCTGGGCCGCCGTCGCTCGCTTCCGGAAGGTTTCCGATCATGTCGAACAGTTGGCTGTCTGCGCTGCTGATCCCCGGTGTTCCCGCGCCGACCGTCGAGAAGGGAGTTCCGCCGCGAAGCCACGCGTACAACGCGAAGAGCCCACCGTACGAGAACCCGAACAGCCCGTGACCGGTGTCGCTGACGCGAAGGTGAGAGTGCAGACGAGGGTGCAGTTCGTCGGTCAGAAAGTCCAGAAACGTATCCGCATTGCAGTCCGAGTGTTGCTCGATGTAGGCGTCGATGTCCCGTTGACTCATCGCCCCGGTTTCGCGTGCAGACTCCAATGCAGCCACTACGTCATCGCCGATAGGTTCCCCGGGCGGCACGAGGTCGCGGTTGCGAAGCCGCGCCCAGTCCGATGCCTCGTCACCGGCGTAGCCGACGGTGACTTGAATGTAGGGCGCAATGCTCAGATACGGATCGCGTTGCGTGACGATGAGCGGAGCGGTGAAACCCACGGTCCAGTTGCCGTCCAACACGTAGACCAGTGGCACTGATTCGCTGGATTCTTCGTATCCGGGAGGTGTGGTGATCCAGATTCCGTACCGGTTGCCTGAGCGTGACTCCACTTCGAGGTATTCGGTGTCCGGAAGGCAACCATGCAATATCGCGCTCAACGAATGTCCTTTGCTGTCGTGCCGCTCTTGACTACGAGGACGGCCATCTCGGGATCGGCGAAGACATCGGGGTCTTCGAGAGGGTCTTCCTGCCAGACGGTCAGGTCTGCTCGCATTCCAACCCGCACCATGCCCACGGTGTCGCCCACGCCGAGGATGTTTGCATTGACGCTCGTTGCGGACACCAAGGCCTGCATCGGCGATTCCAACTCCGAACGCACGCGCAACTCGTCGCCGCGCCGTTGCTGATTCGGACCGATGAGGTCGGAACCGAGGCCGATGCGTAGGCCGGACGCGCGGGCAACCTCGAGAGCGGCCGCCATCCGCTCTCGAACTCCTGCTACTCGTTCGACAGTCGCGGGATCGACATCCGCCACCCCGTCGTTCAACAGTTGGTCGATCACGGAGAAGGTGGGCACCATAGCGACGTCGTGCTCGAGCATCAGAGCCGCTGTCTGCTCGTCGATATCGGTGCCGTGTTCTACGCAGCGCACCCCCGCCTGTACTGCGTTGCGAATCCCTTCCTTACCGTGCGCATGCACTGTGACGTACGTGCCTCGTGCTGCGGCTTCCTGCACGGCGACCGCGATTTCCTCGACGGTGAACTGGGTGTCCGCGAGCCGGTCGTGCCCGCCCACGACTCCACCGGTAACGCACAACTTCAGAAACGTGGCACCCCGGCGAAACGTCTCACGCACGTTCTTCCTGAGTTCGTCGGCGTTGCCGGACATCAGCGACAGCGCACACAGCCCGGGAATGTGATGCTGTGTCCACAATTCTGTGGGTTCCCAATCGGCGCCGTAGTATCCGTGCCCGCCGACCTGGCATTGGACAGGGCCACAGGACACGACGTGCGGACCCCGCACCTTGCCCTTGGCGATGACGTCGACGACACCGCGGTCTATGCCACCGGTGTCGCGAACGGTCGTGAAGCCGGCATCGAGGGCGAAGCCAGCCGAGGCGAATATGTCGGCCGCGATCTCGGCGGCAGACAGTTCGAATCCGAACTGTGCTCTGATGGGACTGGACAGACCGAGGTGAACGTGCGCGTCGATCAGTCCGGGGGTGACCAACCTGCCATCCAGATCCACCGTTGTCGCGCCTGCTGGTGCATCGCCGAGGGCGGTGATGATCCCGTTACTCACGCAGACATCCACCGCGGATGGTTCGACACCGGATCCGTCTGCGACTCTTCCTCCTGCGTACCACGTTTCCGTCACACAACCTCCCGGTCTTCGCCTCTTCGGATGTCTCCTCCGTAATGGCAACGATGACGCATGTCTTTCATGTGCTTTCGCCCAGGTCCCATCATGGTGCGTGACCACCGGAACGGACAGTGGCCGCGCGTTGCGACTTGGGCACGGGACCATCGACATATGTCGAGTCCCGGTTCGATCGATTGCTTCGGGAGGTGCCACTGCATCGTTGGGTTTCTCAGCTGTGCAAAGGGCGGTCCGTCCCTGCGATTCTCGATTCCGGTATGCCGCGCCAGAGGACCGGAAGCGCAATCGAAGCGACCGCGGTTGCATAGAACGCCGGCGACAGGTTGCTGCCCGTGGTGTTGACCAGCGTCTCGCATACCAAAGGCGCGGTACCGGCAAAGAGCGCGTACGCAAAGTTGTACGGCAGTGCGGTACCCGTGAATCGAGCATTCGTCGGCATCATCTCGAGGACCGCGAGAAGAGCTGAGGCAAGCAAGGATTGCACGATAACCAAGACGATCAACGCACCTGCGATTGCGACGATGTTTCCCGTGCCGATCAGAACATAGCTGGGAACCGCGACAAGAACCGATGCAACCATTCCGATTCTGACCAGGGGACGCCTGCCTATCCGGTCGACAGTTGCGCCGAAGGCGATGTACAGAGGAACCGCGAGCACCAGGGCACCGGACGTCAGCATCAATGCAGCTGTGCTCGACACTCCTGCAGCGTGTGTCAGGAATGTCGGCATGTAACCGATGAGCATATGAGTAGCGACACCGAGCGACGCGAAGTAGACGAACGCAGTGACCAGAGACCGCCAGTGATTGCGTAACAGATCGGCCAGGGGGCGAGTGAGAAGAGCTTCTTTTTCTTTCATCTCGGTGAAAGCCGGTGTTTCGTCGACCGCAAGCCTCATGAACAGGCCGGCAATTGCGACAACCCCTCCGATGATGAACGGCCAACGCCACCCACCGTCCAGGAAGTACTCTGTGCCAACCGAATTGAACGTCAGTACCGTGATTGTCGCGAGAATGCTGCCGACGAAGGACGAACCGGCAATGATTCCGGCGTAAAGTCCCCGACGGTGGTATGGCGCGTGTTCGACGACGAAGGTGGCTGCTCCGGTGTATTCGCCGCCGGCCGAGAAACCCTGAACCAATCTGCAGACCAGCAGGAGTAGTGGGGCAGCAGCGCCGATGGAGGCGTAGGTCGGCAGAAGCCCGATAGCCGCTGTCGAGCAACCCATGAGCGTAATTGCCAAGGACAGGGATCCTCGGCGGCCGAACCGGTCGCCCAGCCTGCCGAAAACCACGCCGCCTGCGGGCCTGGCGAGGAACGCGACACCGTAGAGTGCAAAGGTGGCGAGCAGAGCGCCGCTGCCGAACTCGGCAGGGAAGAAAACTGTGGCGAGAACTGCGGCGCTGAAGCCGTAAATTGTGAAATCGAACCACTCGACGATGTTCCCCGTTGCGCCGGCGATCAGCGCCTTTCGACGTGTGCGCGCCCGCTCGGGTGAAGTTCTTTCCAGGCTCTCGATACGAGCGTCGGCTGCACCGGTCATGGGGTTCCTCTCGAAGCGGGACTGTAGACGTTTCATCGACGGCGGCGTGGACGCCGAATTCTTTCGAGAACGCCGATCAGAGAACGTCGGGGTCCGAACACTCGTCCCCGCTTTTCGGCGTGACGAAAGCCTATGGCCGGCGATGTAGGCTGCATCACTGCCATATGTTCACAATGTGGGCGAGAACTGCCTGCATTTGTCGAGAGCGACGAGAAGTGCAGCGGGCTGACTACTTGCTTCCGGACGTAACGGCGTGTCACGCGCCGGCGAATTACTACCTATGAGAAGCAAGCTTATTGCAGCCGCACGAGTTAGCGTCGTCATGTGCGGTCTGGCCACCGCTTCGATCTCGACTTCCGGGGTGGCGTCTGCCGGCCCGCAGGACTGTGCCGTCGTGCACGACTCTTTCAGCGCATCGGTAACCTGTCACGACACCGGAGCTCCGCCCCGGAGAGAGTATTTCCTCAGCATCGAATGCTGGGGTCTTCATGGCATCCCCAATGCCTTCCCGTTCTACGCGGTCGGGCCGTACACCGCGTCGACCAGCTCGTTCGGGCCGACAGGTCAGGCATCGGGTACATGCAGCTCGGGGTGGGGTGCGCTTGTGCCGAATGTCGGAGTGGTCACCGGCGCTCACGTGGAGACGTACGTTCAGGGAGGCTGAGTCGCGTTTCCGCACCCCCGAGACCGCGACGGTCAGGGCTGGTCGAGATCGGCAGCGCCCAACGGTATGGGCCGGCTGCACAGTTCTTCGGCCTCGGCGCGTGAAAGTCCGAGTGAGACAAGGATTCCAGCCGTCATGGCGTCGGCGGCGGCTGCGTCGTCGCGGTCGGGTTGCTGCAGGAGTAGTTGCCCGAGGCCGAGGAGAGATCCGGCGACCAACGCCATGGCGAGGTCCGTATCAGGGGCGACGAATCTGCCGGCATCGGTAGCTGCGGCTATGTCGCGTGCAGCCCGCGGAGCCAGGCCCTTCGTCGAGGTGATGAGGGATGGTCCAGAGTTGACCAGAACCCGGCTCAGCTCGGGTTGCAGGCGGAAGAGCCGTCCTGTGATGCGGAAGGACTGTGCAAATATCTCCGCTGGGTCGCTGAGTTCGACGGTGAGTGAATCCAGGTAGTCCCCGAGGGACTCCAGTGCGCTCTCGACTGCGGCAGCGAACAATTCGTCTCTGCTGTCGAAGTGGTTGTAGAACGAGCCCATTCCCACGTCGGCGGCTTGCGTTATCTCCAGGATCGGCGCGTTGGGTTTACCGTCGGCGATGAACCGCTGCGCAGCTGTGATCAGCGCGGAGCGGGTACGAGCCTTGCGGCGTTCGAGCCGGTTTCCTGCAGTGGTCATTCTGCTGGTCGCACCCCTCTTCGCGTGAATGTCCGTCGCCACATTAGACCACCCTCATAGCTGACGATTTAGTCAGAACCCTTGACTGACGGCTCGCTCATAGGTGACGATATCGTCAGAAAGTGGACGAGGGAGGGAACAACGATGGCGGACGCGCACAAGGACATGCACGTCGACCAGGGCGCGCTGCCAGGGGAGCACCCAGGGCGGGCAAAGAATCCGATCGTCAAAGTTCACGACATCGCCTGGCTGGAATTCTGCAAACCGGACCTTCTCCGTGCCGAGGCATTCGCGTCGGCATTCGGGTTCACCGTGACCCATCGTTCGTCCCAGGAGCTTGACCTCCGGGGCACGCAAGGCGGTTCGCCGTGCGTCGTCATCCGCAGAGGCACGCGAACCCGCTTCGTCGGCGCGGCGTTCCAGGCCGTCGACGAGTCCGACGTACTTCGGCTGGGCAAGGCAACCGGACGGCGAGTCGATCGACTGCACGAGAGCATCGGCGGTATCGGGGTCACTCTCCACGATCCGAGCGGACAACCGGTACGCGTGGTCGCCGGCACCCGGGCTCTTCCCGCGCTGACCGGCCAGCGCATCCACCCCCACAACGACGGCGGGAGTCGTACTCGCGTCAACGCGACGTGCCGAACTCCCCATGAACCAGCGCTCGTCGAGCGCATCGGTCACGTCGTCCTCTCGCGCACTCGATATCTCGAAAACCTGAACTGGTACCTGGAACACCTCGGGCTCATCGTGAGTGACTTTCTCTTCTACGAGAATCAGCGCGAACGTGGACCGGTGATGAGCTTCATCCGCTGCGACCGCGGCGACACCCCGACCGACCACCACACCGTGGCGATGACACTGGGACCCTCGGATCGATACGTGCACTCGGCCTACCAGGTGTGTGATCTCGACGCTATCGCCGCGGGAAGCGAGTTCCTGACCGAACGCGGCTACCGCCACTCGTGGGGGATCGGCCGACACATCCAGGGAAGCCAGATCTTCGATTATTGGCGCGATCCCGACGGTTTCCTGGTCGAGCACTTCAGCGACGGCGACCTGTTCGACAGCTCGCTCGAACCCGGTTGGGCCCCGATGACTGCGTCGGGCCTCGCCCAATGGGGACCGCCGGCAACACGAGATTTCCTCGGCATCGCGCCCGGACGGCAATCGTTGGGGGAACTGCGGTCGATCATCTCGTCGCTACGACACGACAACGAATTCGACGCCCAGCGCTTGCGGGGCCTGCTGAAAGTAGCCAACTCATGACTGTTTCGATTCTCCGTACCGTCGACGCCTGGTGGGTGCACACGCCAGGCGGCGCCGTCCGAGTCGGCACCGACGCGGTGACGACAGCCGAGCTCCTTGCCGACCGGGCCGCGATCGACGCCGCACGCCGCGGTTCGGCGACCGCGTCGGTGGAGGGTCTGGCGCTGGTCTCACCGGTGACCGCGCCGTGCAGGGTCGTCGCGCAGATGACCAATTACGTGACACACGTGAGGGATTCGGGGATGAACCCGGAGACGGTGCCGCTGACGTTCTTCCGCAAGGCATCGGGGTCCATCAGTGGTCCGGCAGACGACATCGTCAAGCCCGCGCATGTGCAACTGCTCGATTACGAGATCGAGATCGGGCTCGTCTTCGGCGCATCGATGACCGTGGGCACGGCACTCGACGAGAACAACATGGCCGACTACATTGCAGCTCTCGTCATCACCAACGATGTGTCCGCCCGGGACGTACAACTGCCAAAAACTCAGTTCTACGAGGGAAAGTCGTACCCCACGTTCACGCCCGCCGGACCGGTGTTGCTGCTCCTCGAGGCGGGCGACTTCAGCCGCTTCACCGATCTCTGCCTCACCCTGCGCGTGAACGGTGAAGTACGGCAGAACAGCACGGTCGCGGACATGATCTACCACCCGTTGGACACGTTGCGAACGTTGACACGATTTCAGCGTATGGACCCGGGTGATCTCTTGCTGACGGGCACTCCAGGCGGGACAGCGCTGACGGCGCCCGCCAAACCGATCGAGATCATCGGCTCGCTCCTCCCTCCCGCACTCAAATGGAAGATCTTCTTCAAGAAACAGTCGTCCAACCCGTCGTATCTGCAGGACGGCGATGTGCTGGAACTGGCCGTGTCGACACCCGATGGGGCACTCGATCTCGGCATTCAACGGACCAGGGTTCGGTATGCCTGAGTCCGTCGATCACCACCCGGTCGTGATCATCGGCTCGGGGCCCACCGGGATGACGGCCGCACTGTTGTTGGCGCAGTACGGAATCAGCTGTTCCATCATGGACCGCTGGGAGGGTGTGTACCCGCAGCCTCGGGCGGTGCACATGGACGACGAGGTCTACCGAATACTCGGTGGCCTCGGGTTGGCCGAAGAGTTCGCGGCGATCTCCAGACCGGCCCGCGGGTTGCAGTTGGTCGACCGACGCCTCACGACGCTCGCAGTGTTCGATCGAGACCCCGACCTCAGGCCGCACGGCTTTCCGCAGGCCAACATGTTCGATCAACCCGACCTCGAGCATCTCATGCGGTCGCGGCTGTCCTCGCTCGCCGGCGTCCACATGGCAGGCGGCTGCACCGTCGTCGACGTCGCGAACAGGCGGGACCACTGCGTCGTGACATACCTCGATACACGCACTGGAGAACGCTGTGCCGTCACCGCGGACTATGTACTCGGATGCGACGGAGCGAACAGCACCGTGCGGTCATCGATCGGATCGAGAATGCTCGACCTCGGCTTCGAGCAACGATGGCTGGTGATCGACATCGCCACCGAGGCCGAGCTCGATTTGTGGGAGGGTGTGCACCAGGTGTGCGACACCGAACGCGCCGCAACCTACATGCGTATCGGCCACACCCGTCATCGGTGGGAATTCCGGCTCCGCGACACCGAAACTGCCGACGATTTCGATGATCTCGACAGTGTCCGCCCTCTGCTGACGCCATGGCTAGGTACTGCGGATCGGGACGCACTGCACCTGATCAGATCCACCGAGTACACCTTCCGTGCCCGAGTGGTCGACCGGTGGCGCGATCGTCGCATCTTCGTGCTCGGCGACGCAGCGCACCTGACGCCGCCGTTCATCGGGCAGGGCATGGGCGCGGGTGTGCGCGACGCGATGAACCTGGTCTGGAAACTGGTAGGCGTCATGAACGGATCCTTCGCCGACGACACTCTCGACTCCTACGAAGCGGAGCGCAAACCTCACGTGACGTCGTCGATTCGATTGGCCGTGGCAATCGGGAGGGCAATGACCGGTGGGGGAGCGATCACCGACGCCGTGCGCAAGTCCGTCGCGCCCGTCCTCGGACACCTACCCATGATCGGAGCACAGGTGACCGACAGTACCTCGCCGCGCCTGTCGCCCTCCAATTTCGTTACGCGAAAAGTATTGTCGCGTGGGCTCGCCGGATCGCTGTGTCCCAACGCCGTCGTCGATCGCGGGAGGAGGGTCGACGACGTTGCCCCAGGGTGCTTCCTGTTCGTCTCCACCACACCGCTCACCCGCGAGCAGAACACGGAAGTTGTCCGCCGAGGCGCAACCGCACTGGAGGTCCCGCAATCCTCGGAACTCGGGATGTGGCTGCATCGACGCCGCGCCAACGCTGCCATCGTGCGGCCGGACAGAACCGTGATGGCCGCAGGCCGGTCGGTGCCGTCACTGCACACTCGGTTGCCGAGTTGCGCCTATCGAATTGTCAGGAGCTCCGGTGACCGTTGACTCGTCGGTCCCCCGATACCGACAGAACATCTACGACGTCGACGCGATCGTCGACCCGTATCCCCACTACCAGCGGCTGCGCGCCTTGGGTCCTGCGGTGTGGTTGCCGCACCAACGCGTCTATGCCGTATCGCGTTACGCGGACTGCAAGGCGGTGCTGCTGGACGACGAGTCGTTCATCTCCGGCGACGGAGTGTCGCTCAACGCCGTCGCGAATCGCCTGGGGCGCGGCACGACGCTTAACAGCGACGCGGACGACCATGCGACCAAGAGATCCGTTCTGGCGCACCGCATGACCCCCAAAGCCCTGAGAAAGATGACCACGACAGTGGAGGAGGCCGCCGACGGAGTGGTCGATCGAGCGATGTCGATGCTGGACGTCGATGGGGTCGAGGACTTGGCGATGATCCTTCCGCTGTCGGTCGTTCCCGATCTGGTCGGATGGCCGGAGGACGGCCGCGAGGAGCTGTTGCGCTGGGCCGGAGCGACATTCGACGCAATGGGACCGGTGAATTGCCGGTCGGTCGGTGCTGCGAAGGCCGTGGCGGAAATGATGGCGTTCGCACGTCGCGTCGTGAAGAACAGATCGGTGCTGGAAGGAAGCATGGGCGGCGATGTGCTCACTGCCGCCGACGAGGGCACGATCGACCCGAAGGCGTGCCCTGCGTTGATGGTGGATTACATGGCGCCATCTCTGGACACCACCATCGGAGCCATCTCGAGTGCGCTGTACCTGTTCTCGCAGCACCCGGAGCAGTGGCAGGCGGTGCGGGCCGACCCCACGCTCATCCCAGGCGCCGTCAACGAGGTGGTCCGGTTCGAGTCGCCGCTACGCGCGTTCTCGCGCAAAGCAGCGCGCGACGTCGACATCGGTGGAGTTCCGATTCCGCGTGGGAGCCGCCTGTTGGTGATTTACGCCTCGGCCAACCGTGATGCTGCCGAATGGGATCGACCCGACTCGTTCGACATCACCCGCGATGCTGCTCGGCAGCTCGGCTTCGGGTCCGGCGTGCACGGTTGCGCCGGCCAGGGTTTGGCACGGTTGGAAGCACGATCGATGCTGCAGGCGCTGGCGCGTCGGGTCGAACGAATCGAACTGACCGGAGAGCCGAAGTGGGCCGTCAACAACATCATTCACCGGCTCGAACGGCTACCGCTCGAGCTGGTACCGAGCAGGGGAGAGCAAGCATGAGGATCGACGTCGACTGGGATCGCTGTGAAGGCCACGGACTGTGTGAAGAGGCCGCACACGAGGTGTTCAGCCTCGACGACGACGGCGAACTGCACTACGCGTACGACCACCAGGACGTGCCCGAGGAGCAGGTCGCTGCGGTGCGGTCCGCGATCGGCGCCTGCCCGGTGGCCGCGCTGCGCGAACAGAAATGAACGCAGCTCCGATCGTCGTCGTCGGTCGGTCGACAGCCGGTTGCGCGGCCGCCCGTGAGCTCCGAGCCCTCGGTCACGACGGGGACATCGTCATGATCGGTGGGGATCCGGACGGGTCGTACTCACGGCCGCCGCTCTCCAAGCACGTCCTGAACTACGGCAGCGGCACGTCGGCCCGGTGGGATCTGTCCGACTTGGACATCACCGAACTGAACTCTGCTGCAACACGGTTGAACCCAGACCGAAAGACCGTTGCTCTCTCGGACGGAACCGACGTCGAGTACGGCACACTCGTCGTCGCGACAGGCGCCGATGCTCGACGCCTGGCTCGGGTCGGCCAAGCGGGGGAACTGGTCGTCAGAACCCATGACGACGCACGGGTCCTGCGTTCCCGGCTGGACGCGGCATCGTCGGCGATCATCGTCGGCGCAGGCTTCCTCGGAATGGAAATCGCCTCGGCGTGCGTCCGACGCACTATCGAGACAACGGTCGTCGACGTGGATCCTCCTCTGGAGCGAGTTCTCGGAAGCTTCCTTGCTGCGGCCATCGAAGAGCGCCTGGCGGAGAACAGCGGAAGTATGCTGCGCCCTGCGGGGCCGGTAACGCTGTCCGGCAGTCCCGTGGACGGGATCGTCCTGCCGGATCGCACTGCGCTGCATGCCGATGTCGTTGTCAGTTGTGTGGGGGAGGTGCCGGCCTCCGACTGGCTCGACGGTACCGGCGTTGCGGATCGAGACGGTGTGGGGATAGGAGAGGACTGCTCGACGTCGGTACCCGACGTGTTCGCTGCCGGCGACGTCACGTACTTCCGGGAGCCGTCGAGATATCCCCGACGCGGACCGTTCTGGTCCAACGCTGTGGCTCAGGGCAGGGTTGCTGCAGCATCCGCGCTCGGAGCAGCCGCTCGGTGCGCTCCGGTCGACGACTACTTCTGGACCGAGGTGCTCGGGTTGTCCATCAAGGCGGTAGGTCCGCTGCCACTCGTCGGTGAACCGGAAATTGTCACCGGTTCGGTGGACGACGGGTCGGCCCTGCTGCGCTGGACGCACCCGGACGGTCGAAAGACTCTGGTGGCGTACGGGCTTCGCATGTCAGTGGGAAAGCTCCGCGCACTCGCGCGGGCGGAACAGGGGCAAGGATGAAGACAGCAATCGTGACCGGCGCATCGTCGGGAATCGGCCGCGCTTCGAGGCCGTAATGCGAGTGCAATACGACGGTCACGGCCCGGTAGCGGGCTCGTCTTAGTTTGAGGCATGAAGTCTTTGAGGCATCCCGCTGCACAGATCGGTCTCGCTGCGATCGGCGGCATTGTCTTCGGTCTGCTCGTCGGTGAGTGGGCAGCGAACCTGAAGTTCATCGGAGACCTGTTCATCCGTCTGATCCAGATGTCCATCGTTCCGTTGGTGATGGCATCGGTCATCGTCGCCACCGGATCCATGTCGGGCACCGGTACCGGAAAGATCGCGTTCCGAACGTTCAAGTGGATGATCGGGTTCTCGTTCGTTGCGGCTGTCTTGGCTTGGGTGCTCAGCAGTCTCGTGCGGCCGGGGTCGGGAATGGTGTTCACGCAAGAGTTGGACCCGAGCCTGGAGGAATCGGCGGGGGAAGCACTCGGATGGCAGGACACGCTGCTGAACTTCGTGTCCACCAACGTGTTCGACGCGATGTCCACCGCGACGATGGTGCCGATCATCGTCTTCTCGCTGCTGTTCGGAATCGCACTGCGCATCCACGTGAACAAGACCGGCGACACCGGCGTCCTGAGGCTGTTCGATCAGATTCAACAGATCGTCCTCACGATGATCCGTCTCGTCATGGTGATCGCCCCCATCGGCGTGTTCTGTCTACTGGCAGCTCTCGCAGGAGACGTCGGCTTCTCGGTGGTCTCGACGGCGCTGAAGTATCTGGGCACGACACTCATCGGCGTCATCGTCCTGTTCGCGCTGTTCGTCGCTGTCGTGGCAGCACGAACTCGTCTCAGCCCATGGAAGCTGCCGAACAAGCTCACCGAGCAGACCATCGTCGCAGTGACGACGACGAGTTCGGCCGTCACCTTCCCGACGGTGCTCAAGAACACTGTCGAAAAGGTGGGAGTAAGTCAGAAGGTCGCCAACTTCACGCTGTCCATCGGCCTGACGATGGGTTCCTACGGCGCGGTCCTGAACTACATGATCGTGGTGATGTTCCTCGCGCAAGCCGGAAACATCGACCTGAGCATCGGACAGATCGCCCTCGGTATGGGATTGGCGATCCTCCTCAACATGGGCACCATCACCGTTCCGGGCGGATTTCCCGTCGTCGCGATGTTCCTGGCCACCTCGCTCGGCCTGCCGTTCGAAGCCGTCGGGCTGCTGATCGCAGTCGATTGGTTCGCCGGAATCTTCCGTACCTTCCTCAATGTCAACGGTGACACGTTCGTGGCGATGCTCGTTGCCAACGCCGACGACGAGATCGACCGCGACGTCTACAACGGGACCAAGACCGTGATCGCGGAGGAAATAGATCTGGACGACTACCAGGGCGTCATGGCACGAGCGGATCAGGCCGACTGAGCACCGGGATCTGTTGCTCACAGCGCCCCACGGACAGGTGAATTTCCACGTGGTCACCGTCGTCGATGTCCTCGGGGCGGCGTAGCGCGACCTTCAACGGCACCAGGTATGCACCGTCCTTCGGGATCAGAGAAGTCTCGATTTCGGTGTCACCGATCTTCACCCGAGCGGGGATGACGCCCCATCCGTAGGTCAGCTCACCGAGGTGAGCGTGCAGAAAGTCGTCGACGTGCGCGGGAGTGGCCGCGAAGTAGAACGGCGCGGGACCGCGCCACTGGAACACCTCGGCGTCGAAGACCCAGTCCATGGCCGAAGTGTACGACCGGTTCACGGCACGCGGAGTCCCGGCACTTCTCCTGTTCTTGCGGTCTCGGACGCGATCTCGTGCAGCTTGCGATTGGTGAGCGACGACTCCCGACGAAGCATGTCGAAAGCAGCGTCGCGATCCACCTTGGCCGTGGCCATGACGACTCCGATCGCGATGCCGATCTCACGGCTACGAACAAGCGCGGAGGCCAGGTGGTCTGCCCGCTCCCGTGCACCGGCGTATGCCAACCGAAGGGCCGACTGGTCAGCGAAACGTGCACACCGATCCAGGACGTCGTGTGTGAACGTGCGTGGTTCCGTCGAGTAGAACGTCATCACCCCCAGCTCGACGTCGTCGAGAAGCAGTAGGAAGCTCGCTGTCGAGCGCACCCCGGTACGAGCCAAGATCTCCTGGGAATACTCCGGACGGTCTAATTCGGTGGCCATGTCGTCGACCACGACGGCTCTTCGGCCGTCGATGACCGCCTCGGTCGCCGAGTACCCGGTGATCGACGCGACCTCCAGAGCTGTGCGCATCACCGCTGGATCGGTCGCGGCGACGATGATGGGTCGGGCACGGTCGGTCATCGCAGTGATCGACGCACCCGTGCATCCCACGGTCGCCACGGCCAGGTCGACGATGTTCTGGCAGGTCCGATCGGTGTCGGACCCGCTGTTCGGCCGTCTGATGTCGGACCAGCTTTCGACTATCGACTTCGCGCCCACAGACGACCTACTTCCGTACTTGTTCGGATTCGACATCGGAGGTCGAATCGAGGAGCTGATTCTGGCACGGGTCGTGCCGAGGCAAACGTGTGGCGTCGCGTACAAAACACACTGGTCGGACCTTTTTTCTTCAATCAATTCGCGGCCGAGAGCTTCATGGATCGCTCGCAGGTAGTGTGGCGCAGATCACTTACTTCTTCGCGTTTGTTTTTCTTCGTTCGAACCGACTTAAAGCTGCCGGTTCCCACCGGCCGATCGACCCTCGAACGCCGTACACGCTGTGCGACGTCGCGAACGACATGGAGGAACCTGATGTCCGACTTCATCGACAAAGCGCAACACAAGGCCGACGAACTCGCCGGTGATGCGAAGGAGCGCATCGGCAACGCCACCGGCGACGACGAACTCCGCGGTAGCGGGGCGGCGCAGAAGGCCAAGGGCAATGCCCATCAACTCGCCGACACCGTGTCCGACGGCGCCGAGGAACTGGGCGACAAGGCGTCGGAGGTCGCTGACAAGGCAGCAGACGTCGTATCCGACGCGGCCGATTCGGCAACCAAAGCAGCCTCCTCGCTCGCCGACACCGCGGCATCGACCGCAGCCGACGCCAAGGCGTCGGTCACGGACTTGGCCGACAATGCAGCATCCAAGGTCCGCGAGGTCGACGTCGACAGCGTCGTGGACACGGCGACATCTCCTCGAACCGTGGCCGTCGTCGCCGCTGTGATCGGCGCCGGGACGATCGCGTTCGTCATTGCCAGGAGAAACCGTCGTCAGCGTCAGCTGAAGGCCGCGCCGACTCGCGCAGTGCGGGCACTGGCGCGGAGCATCGAATCGAAGTCCCTCTTCGACCGCTGATGGTCTCTCGCATCGACGGGTTCCAGCGCAAGCACCCGGCAGCAGGGTTCCCGCTCGCGGTCGTCTACAAATTCCTCGACGACCGCGGCGGATACCTGGCGGCATTGATCGCCTACTACGCGTTTCTGTCGCTGTTCCCGCTGCTGCTGCTGTTCACCACCCTGCTCGGCATCGTGCTGGCGGGCAATCCCGATCTGCAGGAACGCATCCTCGACTCGGCGATGAGTCAGATCCCGGTCATCGGAGACCAGCTCGGCGAGCCCGACCGGCTCAGTGGCGGCGTCACGGCAATCGTGATCGGTGTGGCCGGCTCGTTGTACGGCGGTCTCGGGGTGTCACTGGCGGTGCAACACGCGTTGAACACTGCGTGGTCCGTCCCGCGCAACAACCAGCCGGACCCGATTCGCGCCCGAGTGCGCGGGCTGCTGCTGCTCAGCACCGTCGGCAGCGCGATCATCGGTTTGACCGTGCTGAACGTCGTCGCGTCGTCCGGCCTGTTCGGCTTCGCCGGTGGTGTGTCGGCGATCCTGGGCGCGATCGCGCTCAACAGTGCGGTGTTCGCTGCCGCGTTCCGTATCGGAACCGCGCGGCCATTGAGTGTCCGCGACGTGCTGCCCGGAGCCGTTGCAGCCGCGGTGATCTGGCAGGCTCTGCAATCCTTCGGCGGTATCTACATCCGCTACGTCGTCGGCAACGTCAGCACAAGCAACGGTGTGTTCGCAATCGTGCTGGGGCTGTTGGGTTTTCTGTACGTGGCGTCGGTTCTGATCGTGATCTGTATCGAGATCAACGCAGTTCGAGTAGACCACCTTCATCCGCGCGCGCTGCTGACACCGTTCACCGACAATGTCGAACTCACCGAGGGCGACAAGAACTCGTACACCGGGCAAGCGGAAGCTCAACGCAACAAAGGGTTCCAGGAAATCACCGTCACCTACGAAGACAACCCGCAGAACGACTGAATCGCGTGCAGTTCAGAAGTCGAAATCTGTGCTTCGTGAAACGGATTCCCACGACTCGGCGTCGGCGCGCAGGGCGTCGAGCGCACCGGTGAATCCGTCGACCGCGTCGTTGCCGAGGAGCAGCAGGAACGGGGGATCTTCGGATTCGACTGCGTCGACGACAGCTTGTGCTGCCTTGACCGGGTCACCTGGCTGGTTGCCGTGCGCTGTGTCGTTCTCGATCCGGCGCGCACCGGCCGTGGCTGCGTACTCGGCGATGGGGGAGGCGGACTGGGTCAGGGATCTGCCCGCGAAGTCCGTGCGAAACGCGCCGGGTTCGACCGTGAGGGCGCGGATGCCCAGGGGGGCGACCTCTCGACGAAGCGACAGTGTGAGCGCCTCGATGGCGGCTTTGACCGCGGCGTAATACCCGGACCCGGCGGGTGAAAGGCGCGCTCCGATCGACGAGATGTTGACGATCGTTCCGGAGCGACGGGCGCGCATTCCCGGCAGAACGGCCTTGATCGTGCGCACGGTACCGAAGACATGGGTGTCGAACAACCGGCGGACCGGACCGTCCTCGCCCTCTTCGACCGCGGAGCGATATCCGTAGCCCGCATTGTTGACGAGTACGTCGACTGCACCGAACCTCTCGGTAGCGGCGTCGACGGCAGCAGAGACCTGAGTGTCGTCGGTGACGTCCAGAGCGATCGCGAGTGAGGTGTCGGGGTAGCGGGCAGCGATGTCGGCGACCTTCGATACGTCGCGCGCGGTCACCACCACCTGATGACCACGTGCCAATGCTGTCTCGGCCAGATGCCTTCCGAGGCCCGTCGAGCATCCGGTGATGAGCCACGTTGTCATGGGTGCTCCCTTGTCGGCTTGAAGGTGTGGGTGTGCGGACAGTGAGACGATCACGTCAAGGCTAGGGCAACCGGTGAGGGGCCGACAGGGACCGTCGGCGATGATGGTTGAATCTACAATCGACACGGGTGGGCCTGTCCGCCCCGAATCGAGAGGTCGAACAATGCACCTGGGCGTAGACAGCTTCGTCTCCTCCGTGACGGACCCGACCGATGAACGCGTGATCGGCCCGTCCGAGCGAATGGGCCATCTGCTGGAGGAGATCGCCCTCGCGGACCGGGTCGGGTTGTATTCGTTCGGCATCGGCGAGCACCATCGGAGCGAGTACTACGATTCGGCGCCGTCGATCATCCTGGCGGCCGCGGCTGCTCGCACGGAACGCATCCGGCTCGGCAGTGCAGTGAAAGTGCTCAGCGCGGACGATCCAGTACGCGTGTTCCAGGAATTCGCCACTCTCGACCTCATTTCGAAGGGGCGGATCGACCTGGTCGTCGGCCGCGGATCGTTCACCGAATCCTTCCCGCTGTTCGGCCTGGATCTACGCGACTACGACTCGCTCTTCGCCGAGAAGCTCGAACTGCTGCTCGAGATCCGCGAGAACGTGGAAGTCACGTGGTCCGGGCGTCACCGACCGGCTCTGAACAGGCAGAGCATCTTCCCCCGGCCGGTACAGGATCCGCTGCCGATCTGGGTCGGCGTCGGAGGAACTCCCGAGTCCTTCGTTCGAGCCGGGTTGTTGGGTCTTCCCCTGATGATCGCGATCATCGGCGGCGAACCCCGACAGTTCGCGCCGCTCGTCGATCTCTATCGACGTGCAGGCGCGGAGGCCGGGCACGCACCCGAAAAGCTGCAGGTCGGACTACATGTGTTCGGTTTCGTGGCCGAGTCGACGCAAGCGGCAGCGGACACCATCTACCCCGGCTGGCACGAGATGTTCACCAAGGTCTCACGCGAGCGCGGCTTCGCACGCCCCACTCGGGAACAGTTCGACGCGACGTCTGGCCCCAACGGAGCCTTCTTCATGGGAGACCCGAAGACCGTCGCAGACAAGATCCTGCGCGTGGGTGAGCAGCTGGGCGGTGTCGATCGGTTGTCGTTGCAGATGACGAATCCTCGCCTCGCGCACGGAGATCTGCTCCGAGGAATCGAACTACTGGGGACCGAGGTCGCACCGCTCGTGGCGAAGGCGTAATCCGCCGCCGATCACCTAACTGCCGAGTGGCTGCCCGATGCCGTCCTCGGCGCGAAGACGTTCGACCTCGGCACGCGAGTGCCGCACCGCTTCGGTGTCCGCGCCCTTGGCGCTCGCGATGTCGTGTGCGAGGTCCAGGATTGCGCGTCGAAGATGCTTACGCGCTTTCCGGGCCCGTCGATCGGGCGACGACGCGCGGAATGCCTTTCTGGCCTTTCTGTCCAGAACGCCGTCCACCTCGGCGTCGGTGAGGAATCCTGCATCGACCTCGGGAGCCAGAATGTCGCGGACGAATTGGTACTCGCGTGGTGCTGCTCGGCGGAACGCGATCGTCAGCACCGTGAATGCGATGACGACGGACGCGAACATGACGCCGAACAACAGAAGCGGATTACCTCCGCCGAGCCCGGTGGCGTCGTCCCAGGTGAAGTGCAGGAACACCCCCGCCGCAACGAAGGCGAGACCACGCCCGATCTTGCGTGGTTGTGCTTTCGTCCCGATGAGGTACACCGCGCCTGCGCACACCAGCGCACTGAAGAGAGGGTGCGAGACGAAACTGACGGCAATCCGCGTGAGCGACATGTGGACGGCATTTCCGACCGGGTCGGTTCCGAACGTCCGGGCAGTGGCGTTGGCTGCGTAGAGGAAGTCCTCGAACATTGCGAATCCGAGTCCGATGAAGGCGCCCAGAATGAGACCGTCGTTGGCCGTTCGGATCAGCCGCGGGGCAAGGCTCATCAGCAGGATGAATCCGCAGAGCTTGGCCGCTTCCTCGGTGATCGGTGCAGTCGCGCCTGCAGCCCAATTCGCGCTCCATGCTTGGCCGAACAGCTTCGGGTAGATGCTGAGCATCGCAGTGTTGACCGTCATCGCGAACGCGAAGGTGGCGGGGATTGCGCCCCACAGCAGTGCTGCCGCGACCAGTCGGCCTGGCTGCCGTTCCCACCGGTCGATGTGACGGAACCACGCGAACCACGCGAGTCCGCACAGAGTGCACAGCACCGCGGACACGGCGAATCCCTCGGCGTAGAACCCGGCTCCCGGTGCGAAGAACGCCCAAGCCTGAAACGCTCCGACTGCAGTGAGCGCGATGTACACCCAGAACGACAGGTTGTGGGGTTGTACGAATTCGAATCGTTCACCCCACCCGGAGACCTCGAGCGCCTCCTGCCGACGGTGCTCGGCCTCGGACGACGCGGTGTCTGTCACGGCGTCACTCATCGGTTGCTCCCGTCGACGGTCTGGATGCTGGAGATCATGTCCTTGATATCGGTTGCCGCCGCGGTCATCTGAGTGGGCGGACCGTACGTCGTGATCTTCAGGCCGGTGCCGTCGACAACGAACGCCGCGACCAGTCCGTCTCCGCGGACGCTGCTGTAGGCCTGCACGACACCGGTCTGCCCGGCTGCTGTGGTCAGAGTGGCCCGGTCTCCGTCGACGCGGAACGACGGGTCGGTGGTGCGCGAGGTGACCTTTTCCACCTGGTCCACCAAATCGTCCGGTGTCCCGTCGAAGGAGTCCGCCGTCACCTGAAACGTGACGCCGTCCCCTGATACGGTGGCGTCGCCGGATCTCCGGTCTTTTTCGCCCACACGAAACCCGGTCTCGACCTCCCAGCCTGTCCTCGGCGTGAAGGCAATCGTGTCCGTGAGCGCTAGTTGTTGACCGGCGCGCACGGGATCGTTCCAGCCGATGGCCGCATCGACGCGCGGTACAGCGACGGTAAGAACGAGAAAGACCGCGATGACCAAAAGCGCTGGCGCGAGCGTTCTTCGGTCGAGACCGAGCACACGGTGCTCGGCTGGCACCCGTTGACGGTGCAGTCCGGGATGAGTCTGTGTCACGGGTTCCCCTCGCGGTCGTCGGTGGGAATACTTTCCCACAAAGTCCGCAGAGGCAGGGGGCTACCCGACGACGTGTCGGGATGGTCGAGCGAGAATCAGCCCAGACTCACATCGACGGACTCGATGACCTTCAAGAACGGACAGATCGAGACAGCTTGTGCAAGTACGGCATCGGGATCCTCGACGTCGGGTAGCTGGACCTTCAGTGAGAATCTGGCGTCGTAGCCGGAACCGTCGGAGTCGGTGAGAACAACTTTGCCTTCGACGGCGACGGAGTCCATGCTTCCTTCGACCGTACCGACGGCGATGCGCAGCGATTGGACGAGGCAGCTGGCCAAGGCTGCGGCCATCAACTGTTCGGGATTGGTGGTTTCTCCTGGCCCGCCGAGCTTTTCGGGCTCGTGGACGTCGAGTGACAGGAATCCGTCGTCGGACGTCACTCCTGCTTCCGTCGCGGTTACCAGGGCGGTGTAGAGCTCAGCGGTCATGTGGTGTGGGTGTCCACAAACATGGTCGTCCAAACCGTGCGGCTCGTACGACTGTTCAGCACCGGCGTCACAGACGTCCGCGGAGAATCCTGCGCCAGTAGGCCTGCGGCAAGGCGTAGCGGTCGAAAAGAAATGCCGACCTACGCGGTTTGAGCGGATCGAGGAAACTCGGAAGTGAGGACGAGACCACGAAATCTCGGTCGAATTCCCCCGCGATCAGGGTATGCGAATCGACCGCCACAGGTGCAACGGTGTAACCGTCGTACGAGGCCAACGGCTGCGACCGCCGGGCAGCCGCGATGTTGTCGACGAGAGTCGCAGCTTGCTTGCGGAGGGCGCCTCCCGACGGGTCGGTGCCGGTTGCGGCGATGTCACCTAGTGACCACACGGAGTCGTGGCGAACGTGCCTGAAGGTCATCGGGTCGATGTCGACGAGGTGGGCAGGTGTGTCGTCGGCGAGGTCCGCCAGCCAGCTCGGCCCACGAAACCGCGGGACGAGGTGAAGGAAGTCGTAGTCGATGCGGTTCTGGCTACCGCCGCCGTGAACGTGCAGGCGCTGGTGGTCCGCCTCGATTCCGGAAATGCTGGTGTCGAACAGAACTCGCACACCCAGTTCGTCGAGCCTGCGGCGCAGGATGTCGTCCAAGGCAGGAACACCGACCAGATACGAGCGGTCGACGACGAGTGTGATGTCGATCCTCGGCAGGCGGCCGTCTCGTTGCCACTGCGACGCGGCAAGAAACAGCGGCTTCAGTGTGGTGCCGCTGCAACTGACCGGTGGTCGTGGCAGCGTGAACACAGCGTGCCCGGGCAGAGCAATCGAGTCGACGAGCGCCGCGGTCTTCTCCGCGCGGTCGAGATAGTTGCTGGCGACAGCGGGAGTCTCGAGGGCATCGAACACGTTGGGAAGCTCATCCAGATCCGGCACGAGACCAGCCGCGATGATCAGGTCGGTGTACTTGTACTCGCGGCCCGAACCGGCGCGCACCGTTCTGGACTCCGCATCGATCGAGACCACCGAGTCCTCGATCCACCTGCACCCGTCGGGAGTTACCGACCGCTGCGTCTTCTGCGCATCGGCCAGGCGAGCCTGGCCTGATCCGACGTAGGACAGCATCGGCCGGTACGTGTGCACTTGTTGTGGCTCGATGATGGCAACGCTGTCGGTCACGTGTTCTCGCAGCAGACGAGCGGCGGTGCTGACGCCGGCATTGCCGCCTCCGATGATCAGAACATCGACGGTGTCGGTCACCTCCGGCCCATGTCGAGGCGCAGAAAAGGCAGTGGGTGCGGGAGTACCGTCGAATGTCATTGTGCGAGGCATACCCAGGTAGGTCGCGCGAAAACCAGCGCTGGGGTTGATCACCGGGCTCGCGGGGAATTGGCAACAGATCATGAACATACTGCCCAGCACTCGGAACCTCGGATCCGTCAGGCGACGAGCGTCGGCGACGGTCGCGCGATACAAGGAAATTTCGGCTACACGAGACTCGAGCGCTCTGGCCGCCACACTGACGTTCTACGGTGCCATCGCGGTGGTGCCCTTGCTGCTGTTGTCCTTGCGAGCTTGTGCTCTGGTCACGTCGGCGTCGTGGGTCGAAGCGAGAGGCGACGACGTCGCATCGTTGCTACCCGACGCGCTCGGGGCGCGGAGCGTTGTGCTGCAGCTGGTTTCGGCGGGAGCCGAGTTGAGTCTGCTGCACTGTGTACTGGCGATCTTCCCTGCCACGTTCTACGGCGAGGGCCTGCGCCGAGCGCTGACCTCGCGGAGGCGACCTCGCCCCACATCCTTCGACGGTTGGCGAGGCCGGCTTGCCCTGGTGCCGGTGGCAGTGGTCGCGCCGCTTCTGCTCCTGGGAGTGCTGGCGTCGGCAGAATGGCTCGCCGATGCGACGACGGGCGGGGGAGTAGCGGCCTTGTTGCTGCGCGTGTGGTTGGGCTTCGTCGTCGTGTGGCTCGTGCTCGGTGTCCTGGTCGCGGGTGCGTATTCGATAGTTGCGGCAGAGGACATTCCGTTTACCGTCGTCTGGTGGTGTGCCGCGGTCACAGCGTCGTTCATCGCAGGCTTCGTTCAGGGCTTCGTTCTGTTTCTGGCGATTCCGGTGTCGCTCGGCGCCCCGTTCGGAGGCCTGACCACTGTGGGAGCCGCGATCGCGATCGGTCTGTGGATGTGGGTGCTCCATGTCCTGCTCATCACGGGCTGGACGTTCACCCAGGCGACCGCGCAGGTTGTTGCGCAGGGGCCGCGAGCCGACGATGCACCACCACCAGGAGTTGAAACAACCCGATGAGCGCCAATCCGGCTCCGACGGCTCCACCTGCCGCGGAAGTCCAGGTCTGCTCCGGGAAGATCATGTTCGCGCCGAGTATCAGCAACACGGTGACAGCGCGAGACGGTCGTTCCCACACGGTGAGCACGCCCGCCTCCGGCATGCCGACTGCGGCCGCTCGGGCGCGAACGGATTCGTGGACGAGCGTGGAGGCTGCCATCGTCGCGATCAGCGGCAGCGGCACACCCACTACGGCGGCGCACGCATAGAAACACAGATCGCTGACGCGATCAGCGGTGGAATCGAGGACCGACCCCCACGCGGATGCGCGGTCGGACATGACGGCCACCGCACCGTCCACGCCGTCCAGCAGGGTCGACGCCAGAATCAGCACCATTGCCGCCAGTACGCCCCAGCGACCGAATGCACTCGCCGCCACCGCGATCGCCGCACACACCAGCGCCAAGACCGTCACGGTCGTCGGGGAGACACGCCGTCGAACGAAGGGGGCAGCGCAGAGGTACATGATCCCGAGCCAGCCGTCGATCAAACGCGAAGACGACGCGTCGAGACCCCCGTGCAGCGTCGACCACTCCGCTCGGTATCGGTCACGATCCATCACGGCAATCACCTGTTCTCGCGTCCCGACGCCTGCGCAAGCCGCGACGGAGGCGAATCACGGCAGGAGAGATGTGCTCCGGGCGCGACCGGCGTCGGCAGGACGAAAATTTCGACTGGAAAATGAAGAGTTGTCGGCTGCACGCTCAACCGAAGACCCTCGCTGCTTCGGGACGGATTCCCCGAACCGGACAACTCAAACGTCAGCCGAGAGCGAGAACGACCCATGGTTCGGGTGGCGCGGATCCTCGAGGTTTGGGTCTTTCGCCAGGCGGCATACCTACCCTATGGCGAACACGACGGCAGTCCGTGCCGGTCACGAGATGCAGAAGTTCTTCGACGTGGCGGTCGATCCGGGTGTGTATCGACCGCAAGAGGATTCGTGGCTGCTGGCCGAGGCCCTCACTGCGTCGGGAATTGCCGTGGGTGCTCGGGTCGTGGACATGTGTACCGGCTCGGGGGTGCTCGCGGTTCATGCCGCACGGTCGGGGGCTCGAGGCGTGCACGCGTTCGACATCGATCCCGTCGCAGCGACGTGTGCCCAGAAGAACGCCCGCAATGCCGGGTTGAACGTGGACGTGCGGCTGGGGTCGTTCGACGATGCTCGACGAACAGGGCCGTTCGACGTGGTGGTGTGCAATCCGCCGTACGTACCGTCGGACAACGTGCCCGTCGAGCTCGGCCCGGCCCGGGCCTGGGACGCGGGCCCTACCGGCCGTCTCGTGCTCGATACCTTGTGCAACAACGTATTCGACATGTTGTCTACGGGTGGCACGCTGCTGGCGGTCCAGTCCGAGTTCGCGGATCCGCAGCTCACGGTATCGATGCTGGCGGCGCGAGGTATGTCCGCGGCGATCGTCGATTCGCGCACGATCGGCTACGGTCCGGTCATGTCGTCGCGCGCCGAGTGGCTCGAGAACGTGGGTATCGCGCGCACCGGTCAACGGACGGAACGATTGGTGGTCATCCGTGCCGACAAGCGGTGACCGCGCGCGAACATCGATCCGGGTCGTGGCCAACGGACCGATCATCGTGTCGGGTCCCGTGGAGATCGAAACAGATGACGGAACCCACACGACGTCCGACCGGTTCGCGGTCGCGATCTGTACGTGCAAGCGCAGCAAGACCTACCCGCTGTGCGACACGAGCCACCGACGCAAGCAACGGCCCGCATGACTCGAGGCGTCACCGTTGCATCGCGTCACTGGTGCATCAATGACGACTTGCCCTTCTGCCACGCACCCATGATGTGGTCGGCGAGGGCATCCTCGACGTAGGACAGAGCGCGCATCCCGAACACCACGTCACGTTCCAGTTCGGGCTCCCGGCGCAGAAGATCCCCGACGACATCATGACGCAAGACCTGCTCGTGAACCGCGTCGGCTTCGACGTGTTCGGCGTAGAAGGCCACGCACGCTTCGGGAGCCCCGAGCCTGCGCAGACCGTCGACGAACCGTCGGGAACCCGGCGAGGACGTGATCTCCGTTGCGGCCAAGTGGCCCACCGTCGCTCCGCGCAAGCTCCGATGCAGGCCGAACAACGACATCAAGTTCACCCAGACCAGGGTCTGCGCTGGTACACGGTCGAGATAACCCAGATACGACGAGTCGAGATCGGCCGCGTCCATCAGTGCGCTCCACAACTGCTGGTGGACGTGATCGCCGCGGCCACCGCCGTATTCGTCGAACTCGACGGCGACGTACGACGCCTTCGCCTGACCGATCAGCCGAGGTATGGCCCAGGCGTGCGGATCGGCTTCCTTGAGGTGGTAGAGCGACCGATGGGCGAAGTATTCGCGCATGTGGTCCCACGTTCCCTCGTCTCTGAGAAACCAGGACGGACCGCTGCCGCTCCTCGGTTCGATGGACAGAGCGTCCATCTCGGCAACCGCGTCGACGCCGTCCTCGACGGACTCGCGGACGTGCGCCAGGAACGGCTCTTCGATCGATCGCCGGAACGCCAGAATTGCAGGGTCCCACTCGAAGTCGTCGTCGATGCCGTGGAATCCGCGATAGTGGAGTTCGTAGCAGATGGTCAGCGCCAGTTGCGCGTCCCGGCCGACGGGATCGACGTCGAAAGTGGTGGCCACCGACGTGGTCGTGCCGGACAGGTAATCGACAACGGACGCGGACACTTCGCCGTCCGGTGTGGGCAAGGTCGGGGATACAGCGGCGTGCGCTGGTGCGCTCATGAGGTTCGTGTACCCGGGCGGCGGCCGATCAATCGCGGCCTACCCGACGCGGGTTCTGGAGTTCCCGGTTCATCGACAGGGAGCGGTGTTACCTTGACGTGACCAGGTCGATGCTGATTCGAGATATTCGCGATCGACGGTCGTGCTGTCGGCGGAGCAGCGTGAGGCAGGTACTCGATCTCCAAGTCGTTCGAAGGAAGGCGTCAAGATGAGAACGCTCACGAAGCTCTTCGGTGGTGCAGCAACTCTGGGTCTGGCCGCAGGCATGTCATTTCTCGCTCCCGCCGCCGCTTCGGCCGCGCCCGTCGGGTGTACCACGGCCCCCGGCGGAGCATCGGAAGCCGCGGTGGAAGGCCAGTCGCAGTGCGACAGCGTCGCCGACGGAACGAGTGCGGCCGCAGGTTACGGATTCGAGGGCTGGGGCTCTGCGGCGGCGCTCGAACAGGCAGCGGCACTCGCACTCGGTCTGAACGGCGGCACCGCGGTGTCCGACGCCACCGCCGGTGCGGGCCCGGCAGCGATCTCGTTCGGGCCGGGCAGTTCGGCCGTGAACGAAGGGGTGGGGCCGGGGTTGTCGATTGCGGTGGCAGGTCCTGGCGGAACCGTCACGCTGACGCCGACTGGTGCAGTCTGCACCGGTCTCAGTCTCGCGGGTAGCTTCACCACTCTTCAAGGCTGCATCGGGCGCTAGCCGACTTCTGTGCCGAGAACCGGGTCGGGGATGTCCTGGTTCTCGGCTTCGTCGTGCGTCGCCGGACTCGTAAACGGTCACTGTTGACTGATTAAGCGTCAACCCTTACATTCACCAGTGAGCGAGTGAGGTCACTGTGACTGCATCGGAGTGCGCATGTTTCACGATCCGTGGACCACGAGAATCGAGTCTCTGGACCCGACCACCGATTACGAAGAGATATACCGCCTGCACTACTCCTACGCGTTCCCGTGGGACACGGTTCAGGCCCTCAGCTTTGCATTGTTCCGCACCTACGCAGTCCCGACCGTCGGAAGCCTGCTGGCCGCGACGGGCGAGTTCACCGAACGTGTACAGCAGCGCTACGACGACACCAATCTGATCCTCGACCAGGTCGTCGAGTCGGGGTTCGCGAGCGTCGACGGCCGCACGGCGATCCGTCGGATGAATCGAATGCACGGTGCGTACGACATCTCCAACGAAGATTTTCTGTATGTTCTCGCGACGTTCGTGGTCGTGCCGGTCCGCTGGCTCGAGAGGTTCGGATGGCGTCCGGTCGGAGTGGGTGAGCGCGACGCGATGGTCATGTACTACCGCACTCTGGGGCGGCACATGGGAATCAAAGAGATCCCCGAGACCTACGACCAGTTCGCCAGTTACATGGACGAGTACGAGCAGCAGCACTTCGCCTACGACGTGGGCAGCACCGCCGTCGCCGACGCCACCCTCGACCTCATGTCCACGTTCGCGCCGTACAAGTTCCTGCCGAAGAAGGTCTTTCGGCGAATGGCATACGCGCTGATGGACAAGCCTCTGCTCGACGCCTTCCATTACCCGGGGCCGACGAAGCTCGAACGGTCGGTTGCCGAAGCCATGGTGAAGGCGCGCGCACGTGTGGTCCGGCTCCTCCCTCCGCGTACGACGGCATACCGCGCCCGCGATCAGAAGGCGGTCCGTTCCTATCCCGCTGGGTATCGGATCTCGGAACTCGGGACGTTTCCCACGGGATGTCCGGTGGACCACGGTCCGAGCGAGCCGCACAGACGCTCTCGCCGGTGAGCCTGCAAACAAGAGATTTCGATGGTCGGCCGGTGATCCGGGCCCGTCGATTACGTGCATTTCTAGTGCAGTAGAACGCTTTCCGCGTGTGAGTACCACTGGCTGAGATGGCGATCGGTCGTCGGATCGTGTGGATCGAACGTGTAGGTCATGGCGGTTCCGCGCATGCTTGTCAGGAGGAGTTCCCTCATCTGCTTGTAGCCGGGTCGGGTCGTGCACTCCGGACCGAACAGTGCGTCGGTCCGATCACGGATGACCTGACCCATTCGCTGTTCCACGGGCCGGAGCTCGGCTCGCAGCTCGTCGTTGGTGCGCGCAGCATTCCACAGCTCGTTCGATGCCCAGAAGTAGGGCTGGCTGTAGTTCGACCACATCGCGTCGATAGCTGCCCGAATCCGCGCCTTGAGTTCCTGGGGAATGTCCGAGCTGATGTGCAGACCACGGATGCGCTCGAGCGCCAAGTGGTGGACTGCCGCACTGAGCAACTTCTCGCGCGAGGGAAAGTGATGCAACAATCGGCCGCGAGACACCCCGGCCTGCTGCTGGATCCGCAGGGTCGACGCTCCCGAGTACCCGTGCTCGATCAGCACCGTGACTGCCGCACTCAGGATCTTGCCCTGGGTCTCCCGGCTCCGGTCCTGTTGGCGGCGGCCGGTTCCGGACGGCTCGGCCGGCGGTCGATCCGAGTGAGGCTGATCGATACTGGACACGGCCGCCAGTCTAGTGACCACGGCATCTCGCTGAAGTCACCACGCGATGCAGCGCTGGTTCGCTACGTCGGGTCGGCCGGGGCGTCGGAGAGCTCTTCTTCACCCGCCGGGGGCCATGCGCACACGCCGCCCGCGCATGCCTCGGCGGGTTCACCGAGCATGCGGAACGACGTGCCCGAAGCGGCCCCTGATGCCGGGTCAGACATCGGCCGCGGCGGTGTCGGCTGTGGTTTCTGCGGCTACGGTGCGTAGGACATCAGCGAACGCGCTGGGCTCCTGTGCACCCGACACCCCGTACTTGCCGTTGATCACGAAGAAGGGGACACCGTTGATGCCGAAGGTGCGGGCTTGGTCGATGTCGGAAGCGACGGCATCCGAATACCTGCCCGCCGTCAGAGCGGCTTCGGCGTCCGCCCGGTCGAGTCCGACATCGGCGGCGAGGTCGGCCAAATCGGATATCCGTCCGACGTGCCTGCCCTCGGTGAAGTAGGCCAGGAACAGGCGCTCGGCAAGCTCGAGCTGCCTGTTGTGCGCTTTGGCGTAATGCAGAAGTTCATGCGCCTTGAGCGTCTTGGTGTGTTGCAGCGCGTCGAAGTCGTAGTTCAGCCCGACGGACGCGGCGATATTTTCGACGTGCGCGAGCATCTGCTGGACCTGATCGGCGGGGATGCCCTTGTGCCCCGACAGAAAGTCGACCTCGGAACCGTCGAAGTCCACTGGGGTGTCGGGCGCAAGCTCGAAGCTGTGGTACACGACGTGGACGTTTCCGTCCTGGCCGGATGCCGCGAGGCCTTCCTCGAAGCGGCGCTTGCCAATGAAGCACCACGGGCAGGCGATATCGGACCAGATGTCGACGGTGATCGGAGCCATGAGGAAGAGAACCATCGACTGTTACCGATTGTTCCCGAGTGTCGACTCCGATCGCCGTCGACACGAGTAACCGCCTACGTCATCATGCGGCGTGCTTACCGGAGGCCTTTTCCGCTCGGCGCTCGGCGAACCTCCCGCTTTTCGTCAACACCTTGGAGATCAAGTTCGGCTTGCCGGATCGCCTCTCGATTGCCAGACCCCCGAGCACCAGAATTCGCGCGAGAATCGGCAGCGCGATCGCGACGAACAGGTACCGGTACAAGTACTTTCGAGCCAGAAGTGGAAGCATCGGTCAACGCACCGCGCGTCGAAGCCGCAGAGCCGCAACCACCGCGAGGGCGATGACCGCGCCGACTGCCGCAGCGCCCAGTAGGGACACACCTTGCGCGAGGTCGAAGTTCCAACCGATGAAGTTGATCCGGGTGTGCACCGTGTTCTGGAGCACGAACACGACGAGCGCGATGGCCAGAATCAGGGCGACGATCAGCGCGAGCTTGGAGGTGATTCCTCCGCGGCGGCGTGGTGCGGGGCGTACGGAGGTGGAGTCGGTGGTGGTCATGATGCTTCCTCGGGGCTGAATTGGAACTCGGAGTGTGAAACTTGGCGGTGGCGCGGTTGTCGTGTCGAAGGGTTCGGCCCGCAGGGTCCCGGCGTGTGCGGGGACCCTGGCGGGCCTGAACGGTGGTTACTTGAACGTGTCCTTGATGTTCTCGCCGACCTTCTTCACGCCCGCCGATCCCTGGTCCTTCTTGCCCTCGGCCTCGAGGTCCTTGTTGTTGGTCGCGTCACCCACGACCTCCTTGGCCTTGCCCAATGCGTCTTCTGCTGCGTTCTTGGCCTTGTCGATGAAGCTCATCGGAGCACCTCTTCTGTGTGTGATTGAAAATTGCAGATACTCAGTCGGTTTCTAATGGGAAAAGCAAACGTCGTTGTGATCTGAATCACATTTACCAATTCGGGCGCGACGAACCGCTGGAAGAGGCGCCTGCGGGGTGTTGACAGAGGGATCTGACCTGCTTCATAGTGGTGGCGTTCTCGTTGTTTAGACCGGTCAAATAGTTCGGTCTAGCTGGCATCTCAACGCGCGTACCCGGCGCATCTCGAATCGAAGAAGGAAGACAACACGTGATCACGAATCGTCGCAGCAGGGCCGCGTCCACCGCGCGCACCGCACCGACCGCACTTGCCGCATCGATAGCTCTTGCCGTGGTGCTCACTGCGTGCAGCAGCACCGGGGGAGCCCCGGAATCGACCGGCCCGTCTGCAGAGGGCGGGACTGCGGACACGCCCAGGGCCACGATTGCGATGATCACCCACGCGCCTCCGGGCGACACCTTCTGGGATCTGATCCGCAAGGGCGCCGAGGCCGCGGCCGCCAAGGACAACATCGAACTGCGCTACAACGGCGAAGTCGACGCCCCGGGCCAAGCGAATCTCGTTCAGAATGCGGTCGATTCGGGCGTGGACGCGATCGCCGTGACACTGGCCAAGCCGGACGCGATGAAGACCAACGTCGAGTCCGCAATCGACCAGGGGCTACCCGTGGTTGCCTTCAATTCCGGTTACGACAACTGGAAAGACATGGGACTGCAGGGATACTTCGGGCAGGACGAGCGGATCGCGGGCATCGCCGCGGGCGAACGATTGAAGGCGGACGGCGCGACCAACGCCATCTGCGTGATTCAGGAACAAGGCGCCGTTCAGCTCGAAGCGCGATGCGCAGGCATCGCCGAAGGATTCGGTGGGACGATCGAGAACCTCAACGTCAACGGACAGGACCTGCCGTCCGTGCAATCGACGATCCAAGCGAAACTGCAACAGGATCCGAGCATCGATTCGATCGTCACGCTGGGAGCGCCGATCGCACTGACCGCAGTGGATTCGGTGTCCGCGGCGGGGTCCGGCGCGACTGTCTCCACCTTCGACACCAATGCAGCGTTGGTCGATGCCATCAAGTCCGGCGACGTCCAATGGGCCATCGACCAGCAGCCGTACCTACAGGGTTACCTCGCGATCGATTCGCTGTGGCTGTACCTGAACAACAAGAACACGATCGGCGGAGGCCAGGCGGTGCTGACCGGTCCGTCGTTCATCGACAACACCAACATCGACGCCATCGCGGACCTCGCTGCCGCCGGCACCCGGTAGCGGCGCGCTACACGAGGGATGCCGTGAGACCACCGTCGAGAACGTAGTGGCTACCGGTGACCCATGATGCGCGGTCCGACGCCAGGAACGCGGCCACTTCGGCGATGTCTTCCGGAGTGCCGAGTCGGCCCTGCTTGGCGGCAACCAGGTCTCCGAACGGAACCTGTGTTGCCGCCTCGAAATCCGGAACGAGTCGGTCCACCATCGCAGTGTCCGCGAACCCGGGGCACACCGCGTTGACTCGAACGCCGGACGGCCGCATCTCGACAGCCGCGACGCGCGTCAACTGGATCAGTGCAGCTTTCGTGGCGCAGTAGGATCCGAGCAGCGGGCTTCCGCCGATGCCGGCGACCGAGCTTATGTTGACGATGTTCCCTCGAGACTCCACGAGCGGCCCGATTGCGGCTTTCATGGCCAGAAACGGCCCGCGCACGTTGACGGCGTAGATCTTGTCGAAGCTCTCGGTCGACTGCTGAAGAAGCGGTGACGAGATCTCGATACCGGCGTTGTTGACCAGAACGTCGAGACCTCCGAGGATTTCCACGGCCTGCCCGACGGCTGCCTGCACTTGTTCCTCGTCGGTGACGTCGCAGTTGGCGATCCCGGCCGCGCCGATCTCCTCGGCCGCTCGGGCGGCGGCCGCCTCGTCGATGTCGCTGACCACGACTCGGGCTCCGCGTCGCACGAACAGTGCCGAGATGGCCTTTCCGATTCCGGCGCCGGATCCGGTGACGAACACGCGCTTGCCCTCGAGTTCGGTCATGGTGTGTTTCCTTTCGTGTTCGAGTGGAGTTGCATCGTGGTGCGTACTTCGGTCTTGAGGATCTTCCCCACCTTGGAGCGGGGGAGGTCGTCCCAGATCTCTATCTGTTTGGGGGCTTTCATGCTTCCGATGCGCTTCTTCACGAAAGCGATCAGTTCGGTCTCGGATGCCTGTCGATCCGGTCTCAGCTGCACAGCGGCCGAGACACGTTCTCCCCACTTGTCGTCGGGCAACCCCACAACGGCGCTTTCCTTCACCGCTGGATGTGCGAGAAGTGCCTGCTCGACCTCGGCGGAGTACACGTTGAAACCGCCGGAGATGATCATGTCCTTCGCTCGATCGACGATGTACAGAAAGTTGTCGTCGTCGAGGTACCCGATATCGCCCGTGTGGTGCCAGCCGAACGCACCGACTTCTGCTGTCGCGTCGGGATTCTCGTGATAGCCCGCCATCACCAGTGGACCCCGGACGACGATTTCACCTCGCTCGCCCGGCCCGAGCAGGAGCCCGGCTTCGCTCATGATCGCGACCGTGGTGAGCGGCGTCGGCCGGCCGGCCGATGCGAGCCGCTCGGTGGCGATCGAACCGTCGTCTCGGAAATGGTCGGCCGGCGCGAGCGTGGCAATCATGTTGGGTGCCTCCGTCTGCCCGAACAACTGCCCGAGGACGGGGCCGATGCGTCGCAGTGCTTCCTCGAGCCGGGTCGGCGACATCGGTGCGGCGCCGTACCAGAGGCACCGCAACGACGACAGGTCCGTCGAATCCAGTGCTGGGTGGTCGAGCAATCCGTACACGACGGTGGGAGGTAGGAAGGCGTGCGTGATGCCATGCTCGTCGACAAGCTCCAGGAACCGGCCGACGTCGGGCGCGGGCATGATCACCACGTGTCCGCCCAGGCTCAGGATGGGAAAAGTCAGTACCCCGGCAGAGTGTGTCAGCGGCGCCAGCGCGAGGTACTGCGGCCGCTCGCCGAACGGGTAACTCATCAGAGCCGTGGCCGTGGAGACCATCATGTTCTCCTCGGTGAGGCGAACGCCCTTCGGCCTGCCGGTAGTTCCGCCCGTACCGGCGATCATGCACAGACCGTCGGCGGGGCGACGGCTGGTGTCGGGTTCGGCCACGTGATCGGCGAGCCATCGGTCGTACGCAAGTGCACCCGGAACATCGCCGTCGAGGCACACCAGCCACTCGAGCAGGGGGAGCCGGTCACGGATCTCGGTCACCAGTTCCGCGAACGCCTTCTGAAAAAAGAGAAACCTGCACCCGAACAGATCGAAGAGTTGGCGGTTCTCGTCGGCCTCGTTCCGCGGGTTCACCGGGCACCACACCGCCCCAGCACGGGAGATACCGAACACGCACGTCAACGCGCGCGGATCGTTGGCCGACAGCACGGCAACGCGGTCGCCGGTCTCGATACCTGCACGCTGAAGCGCCCCCGCGATGGCCACGGTGTCGTCGTGGACGTCGCCGTAGCTTCGCGTGTACTCACCCATCGTCATACACGGTGCATCACGGCCGAGGGACATCCCTTTGTCGAGATAGTCGGACAATCGCATCGTCCCGGCCTAGCTGTGCGCGGTGACGATGGGATCGAGAACCAGACCGAACGCGCGCAGTACGCCGAGGAGTTCACGGTGGCCGAACGCTTGGCAGCTCGACGCGAAGCCCGTTGCTCGGGGCGGTGCCTGAAGTAGATGCGACGCTGCGTACGCGTTGAGCAACGCCGTCTGCTTGTAGTTGCAGTTGCCGTGGATGACGGTGTGCACCCGTCCGAGGGGTCCGGATGCGTAGACCGAATCCAACGAGGTGTTGATCCGTGGATTCTCTCGCGGCGGAGTCTCGCTACGTACGGACGCCGATATGGTGTCGATGATCTGGTACTTTTCGGCGTCGGACTTTCCTTCCATCTGCTCGAGCGCCGCAGCGATGATCTGGGGGACCCCGAGCATGAGCGGTCGATTGATGACGCCGCCGAGTGCGCGTGCATTGGCTACGCGGGGATCGTTCTTGAACCACACCGGATGTGACGTTCCGCCCCACGGCAAGGCAAGGCCGAGATCGTGCTGCCCGGGGACCACCACCTGGTAGATACCGTCCTCGGCGGGCCATTCCACGTATTCGTTCTGCTCGAGGAAGTACGCCTTGGAGAATGCGGCGTTGGTGAGGATCGTGTTGGTCGATGCGACGGTGGGATGCCCCTTCCAGAACACCTGGATGTCGAGCGTGTCCAGCCCCGGTGTCTCGAGGCAGATGTTCGCCGCGATCTCGCCGATGCTGTACATCTGCGCCAATCCTGGTGTGAGAACGAGGTTTCGTTCGGCGAACGCCGCGCCGTATTTTTTCTCGACGTCGATCATCCAGTCCTGTTCGCCGTTGGTGTCTGTGTAATGAGCCCCGATCTCCAGGCTTGCCTCGACCACTGCGTGACCCCATCTGGAGAACGGGCCTACGGTGTTCAGTACTACCTCGGCTCCGCGAAAAGCCTCCACCAGTGCATCTTTGGAATGTTCGACCTCCGCGATGTCGTGCTCGACGGTATCGATTCCGGGGACGGCATCCACGATGGCCTCGACCCGCGCGTGATCGCGTCCTGCCGCGAGAAACGGAATGTTGTACTCGCGCAGATACTCACAGATCAGGCGGCCGGTGTACCCGGACGCTCCGTACACGACTACACGCTTGTCGGTTGGCATGGCAGTAGGTCCTCTCGTCATCGGCCGAGCGCACAGGAGTCGGCCACGGTGGGATCGAGATCGGGGCGTTCGGGAAGAAGAACTCCGGGCCCGTTGTGTGTCACGAGTCACACTATGGCAATATTTGGACGAACGTCAAGAAAAATTTGGACAAGTGCCCAGAAAACTCGAACGCCGTCGGGAATACACTGCGATGACGCCGCAGGGTTGGAACCTGCTGGTGTTCGTCGCGAAGGGAGGGCTGGGTGATGAACGAGGCCGCCGACGCACGTGGCCGCATCGAGGAGCGCGCCAAGAACAAGTTCGAGGCCAAGCGGACCGAGCTGGCGCAAGCAACGTTGCACACCCTCGCCGAGTTGGGATATGCGCGCACCTCACTGCGAGAGATCGCCCTCAACTCCGAGTACTCGCACGGCGTGCTGCACTACTACTTCTCGGACAAACTCGACCTGATCACGCACGCCGTGCGCCAGTACGAAGCCATCTGCGTCACCCGGTACGACGAAGTGGTCGAGGCCGCCGAGAGCGACGAACAGCTGCTCACCGGATTCCGCACCATGTATTTCGACACACTGGAGTCGGACGCATTGGTGCATCGACTGTGGTACGACCTGCGCAATCAGAGTCTGTTCGACAGTTCGTTCCGGGACGACGTACTCGAGATCGAGGGCCGACGCGAGGAGATGATCTGGCGCGTCGTGAGCAGGTTCTGCGCGCTCAGAGGAACGGAGCCGGCGCTGGACAGCGGGGCTGCGTACATCCTGCTCGACGGAATCTTCCAGCGGGCACTGCTCGATCGGTTCGCCGGTAACGAGCGGAGGATCGACGTGGCCCGACGCATGATCCTCGACGCATTCGAGATGCTGGATTCAGGAAAAACGGTTCACGGCCGCTGATATTCTCTGCGGGTACGGTGATGGACCTTCGCGCCGTACGGATGCCGAAATCCCATCAGGAGCACCCATGCCCCACCGATACCGGGTGCGCGAGATAGCCCAGCAGGCCGAACTCAGCGAAGCCACCGTCGATCGAGTGTTGAACAAGCGTCCAGGCGTTCGTGAATCGACCAAGGACGCGGTCGAGAAGGCCATCGCAGACCTCGACAATCAACGAGCTCAGCTGCGAGTCGCCGGACGCAAGTTCATGTTCGACGTGGTCATGTCCGCTCCCAATCGATTCTCGGGTGCCGTCAAACGCGCGATCGAGGCCGAACTACCGGCTCTCGAACCTGCGTTGGTCCGAGCTCGATTCCACTTGCAGGAGCACGGATCCGTCGGCTCGCTCGTCGAGCGGTTGGACCGGATCGCTGCCGGGTCGTCCCACGGAGTCATCGTGAAGGCTCCCGCCGTTCCGGAGATCGTCGACGCGATCGACCGTGTCGTGGCAGCCGGAATACCTGTCGTCACCCACGTCACCGACGTGCCGGGGAGCCGACGGGTCGGCTACGTCGGGATCGACAATCGTGCAGCGGGGGAGACGGCCGCGTACTTGGTCACCAAAATGCTGGGCGAGACCCCCGGCGACGTGCTGATCACCCTGAGCAGCAACTCCTACCGCGGTGAGGAAGAACGAGAGATCGGATTCAGAAGCGCCATGCGCCGGATCTCCGGAACCGGCGACAACCGTCCGCGGTCGGTGGTGGAGATCGCGGAGAACGACGGGCTCGATTCGCGCGTCGAGACTTTGGTTCTCGATGCGCTGGAACGTAACCCGAACATCGTCGCCGTCTACTCGTGCGGCGGGGGGAACTCCGCGATAGTGCGTGCGTTCGACAAGCTCGGCCGCGACTGTTCGGTGTTCGTGGCCCACGACCTGGACGCCGACAACCGTGAATTGCTGTACCGGCATCGGATCACCGTCGTGCTCGATCACGACCTGCGCGCGGACGCGAATCGAGCATGCCGAATGCTGATGCACGCGCAAGGCGCGCTGGCGCCGGTGTCCGCCAAGTCGTCGGCGATTCGCGTGCTCACCCCGTTCAACATGTTCTGACTACTCGACGAAGGCGCGTGCGGTGTCGATCGCTCGTTTCAGAGCGAGATCGAGGGGAGTGGAACGGAATTCGGTCGAGAGGATCTCCGTACCCCACGTACCGGTGTAGCCGATGTCGCGCAGGACCCCGACCAGTCCGGTGAGATCGAACGTGCCGTCGCCGCAGAGCCGACGATTGTCCATCGTGTCGGACAGCAACGTACCCACCACCTCTGCATCGGCGTCGTCCAGTTCGATCCCGAACACGACATCCGACGTCAGCGAGTCGCGCAGCTCGTCCAACGTCGTGCCCGCCCGAAACACGTGCCACGCGTCGACGATGATCCCGCAATCGGGGTGACCGGTGGATCGGGCGAGATCGGCCCCGGCAGGGATGGTCGAGACGATCGAGAACGGCATCGGTTCGATCGCGATCCGCGTTCCGTGTTCTGCGGCCTGGCGAGTGAGTTCCAGCAGTGGTTCGGTGTACGGAGCGAGGTCGCGAGGTTCTGCGTTCTCCGATCCGATCTTGATGTGAGTCGGACCGAGCACGTCGGATGCGCGGAACAGCAAGTCACGGACGGCGAAGGTGTTGCCGTCCTCGCCTCGCGGAATCCACCATTTCTCCAGCAACTCGATCTCGACGAACTTCAGCGGCGAATCGTCCAACATCGCTCGGAGAGTGTGCAATCCGACGCCGGACTCGATCGCGGCCAGATCCGCCGCCACGATGCCCATCCCGGCGAAACCCGCGGACGCGACGGCGGCGATCCGTTCGGAGATGGGAATCGGGCTCACCGCGGGGGAGGCGTCGGGACGCACGTTGCCTGCGGACGTCCAGCACGCGGCGATCATGTCGGCGGGGACTCGGGGCGCATTGTCCGTGGACTTCACCGGCTCATCGGAGATCATCTGCTCATCGTCCCCGGGAACGCAGGTCTCGATCAACGGGCCGATCCATCAAATTCCCCTCGAGAAACGCGTCCGTTGCTCGAGGGGATCTTGATGGTTTTTTTCGTTGATCGGCCACATCTGTCTTGGCAAGCTTGCATCCAGGAACGATCCCTCCGAACTTCGAGGAACCTCATCATGACCAATGACATCCGGCAGACCCCGCGGACCGACAGGCTCAGCGAATCGGACTGCAACATCGACCAATTTCGTGAACTCGTCGCGCAGACCACCGAACTGGCGGACTACCCCCATGCGGCCGACGTCGCGTCGAACGTCCTGATCTACGACGCCGCCGCACTGACGGCGCAGGCCGCAGATGCGGACGCCCGCTCGGACATCCAGGACGAGCTCGCCGACGCTTTGCTGAACGGTCCGGGCATCGTGGTGTTCAAGAAGGCGTTCACGTCGGAGAACGCGCTTGCGGAGACGACGGCGGAGTACCGGCGAATCATCGAGCAGCAGCACGCAACCGGCGTCGTCGGTGGCGATCACTTCGCCAAGCCGGGCGCCAACGACAGGATCTGGTCTGCGCTGCAGAAGCTGGCCTTGGTCCAGCCGGAGCTCTACGCCCGCTACTACTCCAACGACATTCTCGCTCTCGTCTCCGAGGCATGGCTCGGCCCGATGTATCAGGTCACCTCGGCGATCAACGTTGTCAATCCCGGTGGTGCGGCTCAGAACCCGCATCGCGACTACCACCTCGGCTTCATGTCGACGGACACCGCCGCGAAATTCCGTGCGCACGTCCATCGTCTGTCGCCCGCCCTCACCCTTCAAGGTGCAGTTGCTCACTGCGACATGCCGATCGAGAGCGGCCCGACGATGTACCTTCCCTACTCCCAGAAGTTCGAGGCCGGGTACATCGCGTTCAACCTGCCCGAGTTCCGGGAGTACTTCGCGGAGAACTACATTCAGCTTCCGTTGGAGGAGGGCGACGCCGTCTTCTTCAACCCGGCGCTCTTCCATGCGGCAGGTCACAACACGTCGACGGACATCTACCGCATGGCGAATCTGCTGCAGGTCTCCTCGGCGTTCGGCCGCGCACTGGACAGCGTCGACCGTGAAGCCATCGGATCGGCTCTGTACCCGACGTTGCTCGAGTGGACCGAGAGCGGCCGCACCCGTGACGTGGAGAACGTCATCGCTGCGTCGGCCGAGGGGTACGCGTTCCCGTCGAACCTCGATCTGGACCAGCCGTTGACGGGGTTGGCGGGCGAGACTCATGCCGAACTGGTCAAGCGAGCCGTCGACAGCCGGATGAGTGCCGCCGAGTTCGACGCCGCCGCCCGGGCCCTGTACGCACGCCACGAGGCCTGAGCACACCCAGCCGGAACACACGTCGGGCGTCCTCGGTTCCATGAACCGAGGACGCCCGACATGGTGTGCTGTGAACCGAGACCGTCAGTCGTCGCCGCGGGGCGGCGGCTCGACGTCGACGCCACCGGACGAGTGCTCCGGACCTGCGTCCGGATGGCCTGCGGGAACGCGGCTACGCGACCGCGCGGCCTCGCTCTCGGAGGGAGCATCGTCGAACTTGCGGCGCCATGCTTCCTCCGGTCGGTACGGTCCGGGCTTCGGCCGAGCCTTGCCACCCGGTAAGGCGAGACGCGCGATCGTGCGATGCACCATGGTCCACTGCTGGATGAGCGGTCCGGTGTTGTACGGGAGCTGGTACCGCTCGCAGATGTCCTTGATCTTGGGCGACACCTCGGAGTACCTGGTGCTCGGCATGTCCGGGTACAGATGGTGCTCGACCTGGTAACTCAGGTTGCCACTCATCAGGTGGAACAGCGGCCCGCCGTCGATGTTCGCGGCGCCGACCAACTGACGGACGTACCACCCGCCCCGTGTCTCGTTCTCTACTTCCTCCTGGCTGAAGGTGTAGGCCTGATCCGGAAAGTGACCGCAGAAGATGATGCCGTGCGACCACACGTTCCTGATGATGTTGGCGGTGAAGTTCGCGGCCAGGGTCGCCAGGAACGTGCTCTCGACGCCGCTGAACCGGGAGTCGAGGAAACCGGTCGTCCTCTTCGACTTTCCGAAGCGGCTGGAGCCACGCAGTTTCGCTGCTAGCCTCGACTTCTTGCTCTCACGCAGGCGGCCGCCGCTCGCCAGCTGCGCCAGAGCGAACGCGCCCGCACTGATGGTCGGCCAACCCACGTAGTCCTTGACGAACTGCCGGCGTGCCTTTCCTGCAATTCCTTTGAGATCGCGGACCAGTTCCTTCACGGGCTTCTCGCCCCGGCGGATCGCCTCGATGTCCAGATCGTGCAGCGCGACTCCCCATTCGAAGAACGCCATCAGCAGAACGTTGTAGAACGGCTGCGCGAGATAGACGGGGTGCCATTTCTGGTTGGGGTCGATGCGCATGATCTCGTAACCGAGATCCTTGTCCTTGCCACGGATGTTCGTGTACGTGTGATGGACGTAGTTGTGCGAGTGCTTCCACGACTGGGCCGTCGACGCGGTGTCCCAGTCCCACACGGACGAATGGATCTCCGGATCGTTCATCCAGTCCCACTGACCGTGCATGACGTTGTGGCCGATCTCCATGTTCTCGAGAATCTTCGCGATCCCGAGGCACGCGGTACCTGCAACCCAGGCGGGCTTGCTCGTCGAGCCCAGAAGCAGAACTCTGCCGGCAACCAACAACTGCCGTTGAGCTGCGATGACGGACGTGATGTATTTGCGGTCCTTGGCGCCGAGGCTCGCGTACACCTCGTCGTGAATGGCGTCGAACTCCTTGGCGAGCTCGGCTATGGTCTCGTCGCTCAGATGCGCCAGAGGATTGACCGGTTCGGTCCTGCTCGGGTCGGTCCTGGTTGCGTCGTCGATCGTCATCTATGTCCTCCCAGAAGATGTCAAAGCTCGATTTCGATGTCGCCTTCCGCTGTGTTCACGCAGATGCGTACCGCTTGGCCGGTCGGTTCTGAGACGTCCCCGTTTCGAAGGTCCCGTATCCGTCCGGATTTCAGAGTTCCCACGCAGGTGTGGCAGATGCCGATCCTGCACCCGAAGGTGAGGTCGAGACCGGCGTCCTCACCGGCCGCGAGAATGGTCGTTCCACCGTCGCATTCGACCTTCTTCTGGCTGTTGGTGAACGCGACCACGCCGCCTTCACCTTCCTCCGCGTTCCCCCCGATGACCGGTTGGAAACTCTCGTGGTGGAATCTGTCGTAATCGCCCTGGTCTTTCCAGTAGGACTTCAGATCGTCCAGATGCTCACCCGGGCCGGAGCAGAATGCGTCACGTTCTCGCCAGTCGGGCACGAGTTCGTCCAATTCGGTCGCCTTCATGCGGCCTTCGTCGCTGGTGATGCGCAGCTTCACGGCGAGGCCGTTGTGCTTGGCCTCCAGCTCGTCGAGGGTGTCCGCGAACATGAGCTGCTCGCGGGTGTGAACCGAGTGAACCACCACGATGTCTCGAACCTGGTCGTGATGGTCGAGGCTGCGCAGCATACTGATGATCGGCGTGATGCCGCTGCCCGCGCTGATGAAGACCATCTTCTCCGGCAGCGGGTCGGGGAGGGTGAACTCGCCTTCGACCTCACTGAGACGAACGATGTCGCCTGTGCGGATGGTGCCGACAAGGTACGGCGACACAGTCCCCTCGGGCACGAGTTTGGGACTTACGCTGACCAGGCCGTCGACAGGGTCCGGGTCGGACGTCAAGGAATAGGCCCGCCAGTGGTAACGACCGTCGATGAGAACACCGAGCCGGACGTACTGTCCTGGCACGTGACCAGCCCATTCGAAGCCGGGACGAATGAAGACGGACACCGCCTCCGAGCCCTCCGGCGCGACGCGAACTACCTGCCCACGCAGTTCCCGCGTCGTCCACAACGGGTTGATCAACGCAAGATAGTCGTCCGGTCTCAACGGGTTGAACAGCATTCGAACCGCGCGAAGCGCTGTTCTTCGCACAAAAGATACCTGGGGCTTGGCCCCCCGCTCTGCCACACCTGAAACGTAACGCCAACACCGCGTCTGTGTCGTGAAACCGCAAAATGAGCCGAAATCAATTGTATTTCAAATTGTTTGGCTCATTTCGGGGGCATACGAATGCCCGGGCCCCCGCAGCCGATTACGCGAGTAACCGGTCCGGCCGGGGCCCAAACATCGTCGGTCAGCGCCAGCCCAGAGCGGGAGCGACGTCGCGGAGCAGAGCCTCCATGACATGTGCGCAGTAGTCCACGCCCAGCTGGTTGGGGACGGTGATCAACACGGTGTCGGCGGCCGCAATGGCCTCGTCGCCCGCCAGCTCCTCGATCAGCTGCTCGGGCTCGCCTGCGTACGACTTGCCGAAACGTGCGATGCCGCCGTCGATGTATCCGACCTGATCCTGGCCGTCGGCCTGACGTCCGAAGTAAGCCCGGTCGAGATCGCTGACGATGGGAAAGATGCTGCGGCTGACGGAAACTCGTGGTTGATGCGAGTGGCCGGCGTCGGCCCAGGTCTTGCGGAACCGCTCGATCTGCTCGGCCTGCAACCGATGGAACGGAATGCCCGTGTCCTCGGTGAGTAGCGTCGAGCTCATCAGGTTCATACCCTGCCGTGCGGTCCACTCGGCAGTCTCGCGATTGCCCGCACCCCACCAGATGCGCTCGCGTAGTCCCGCGGAATGCGGCTCGAGGCGCAGCAGCCCCGGGGGGTTCGGGAACATCGGCCGCGGATTCGGCTGCGCGAACCCTTTACCTTCCAGCAAGTCGAGGAAGACGCGGGTGTGTTCGCGCGCCATCTCGGCATGATCGGATCCTTCCTTCGGGGAATACCCGAAGTACTTGTACCCCTCGATGACCTGCTCGGGCGATCCACGGCTGATGCCGAGCTGCAGTCTTCCTCCGGAGATCAGGTCCGCAGACCCTGCGTCCTCGGTCATGTAGAAGGGGTTCTCGTACCGCATGTCGATGACGCCGGTGCCGATCTCGATGGTGCTCGTCTTCGCTCCGATGGCTGCGAGCAGCGGAAACGGCGACGAAAGCTGGTTGGCGAAGTGATGGACGCGGTAGTACGCCCCGTCGGCACCCAACTCCTCGGCGGCGACCGCCAAATCGATCGATTGCAGCAGAACGTCGGAGGCCGAGCGTGTCTGCGACTGGGGCGACGGCGTCCAATGGCCGAAGGAAAGGAACCCGATCTTCTTCATTGTCGCTTCAACTGTTCGTCTGTCGCGACTATTCCGCGTCCAGGTCGACGGTGCAGGAGAACACGCGTTCCTGCCCCGGGGGTATCACCAGAGTCGCCGGTCCGGCGCCCAGCTCTCCGTTCGACGTCTCCGGAGCGGGCAGCCCCGCCCACGGTTCCAGACACACGAAACCCGCACGCGACGGCGGAGACCACACCGCGAATTGCTCGAAACCGGCCCACGTCAGCGTCAACGTTCCCGTCGCTTCGGACTTGTATGTGGCCTCGGTCCCCGCGACGCGCTCGAACACCACGGCACCTGCGTCGAACAGTGTGTCGGAGAGGGCCAAGGTTCGCCCCGACAGCGGAGACGGCTGTGGCTCGGGCAGCGGGACACCGTCGACGACGCGGTGGACACGGTCCGACTGAGCCTCCGCGAACACGACGGAGCTGGCTTCACGTGCAGCCGGTTCGGTGGGCCACAGAAACGCCGTGTGCAGCCCGAAGGACGCGGGCATGATCCGCGAACCGGTGTTGACGATGCTGTAGTCGGACCTCAGTTCGCTGCCGCGCACACGGTGACGGACCCGCAGCGCGAAATCGAACGGGTAATGACGGCGAGTGCGATCGTCGGAGGCGAGCTCGAATTCGCACGTGTCGTCGGACGACGCGGTGAGTGTGAATGCCATGTCTCGGGCGAACCCGTGCTGCGGCATCGGATACGCCACCCCGTCGACGGTGACCGAATCACCGGGCGATCGGCCGATGCACGGGAACAGGATCGGGGCGTGCCGACGCCACTGCGGACCCGCGTCCCACAACAATTCTCGCCCGGACGGTGTTCGTACGGACACCAACTCCGCGCCCACCGACGCGACGGTCACGGTCCAGCCGTCTCCGGTCAATGTCGCGCCGCGCGGACCCGAGGAAGACGGCGGCTGCGACTCCGGTGTCGTGGGTACCATCGTCCGAACGTAGCAGCAGGTGAGAGACTGTGCCGATGGATGTGCGTGTGAAGAACAACGTGAGGGTCACCGGGGTTCCCGACGGCCCGACCGTCGTGCTCGCGCACGGATTCGGATGCGACCAGCATCTGTGGCGCGGCGTGACCGCGCTGTTGGCCTCCACCTGCCGCGTCGTGTTGTTCGACCACGTCGGGGCGGGCGGATCGGACCTGGCCGCATGGAACGAGGAGGACTACTCCGGACTCGACGCGTACGCAGCGGACGTCGTCGATCTTCTCGTCGATCTGGATTTCGGTCCCGTCGTGTACGTCGGCCATTCCGTCGCGTCGATGATCGGGGTGCTCGCCGCATCCGAGCGCCCGGAACTCTTCGACAAGCTGGTCTTGGTCACGCCGTCACCGCGCTACATCGACGACGATGACTACCAGGGCGGCTTCACCCGAGGCGACATCGACGAACTACTCGAATCGCTCGATGCGAACTACCTCGGTTGGTCCGCAGCGATCGCACCGATGATCATGGACAACCCCGATCGTCCCGAACTGGCGGCCGAACTCACCGACACGTTCTGTCGGACGGATCCATCCTGTGCCCGGTCGTTCGCCCGCGCGACGTTCCTCTCCGACAACCGCACCGACCTCGGGCGCGTCGTGACCCCCACGCTCGTCATCGAGTGCGAGCACGACGCGTTGGCGCCGCGAGAGGTCGGCCGCTTCGTCCACGACAACATCGTCGGCAGTGAGCTGATCACGTTGAACGCCAGTGGACACTGTCCGCACGTGAGCCATCCCGACCTGACGGCGGCCGCGATACTGTCCTTCGTCGGCCGCACGTGAGCGACGTCGATCCGCTCCTCGTCGAATCCGCGGAGGATCTGTACGAGAACGCACCGTGCGGTTACCTCTCGACGTGGCCGGACGGCCGTATCGCCAAGGTCAACTCCACGCTGACCAGGTGGCTCGGATTCGAGCGCGAGGAACTGCTCGGTCTGCGCTTCACCGAGTTGTTGACGGCGGGAGGTCGGATCCATTACGAAACGCACTTCGTGCCCCTGCTGTTCACCCGCGGAACGGTGGACAGCGTCGCGCTCGACCTCGTAGCCCGTGACGGCGAGCGCCACCCGATGTTCGTGACGGCGAACATCGGTCGCGGACCCGACGGGCTTCCTGCTCTGGTCCGTATCACCGCTCTCGATGCCGGCGAGCGGCGGGCGTACGAGCGGGAGCTGATCGCCGAACGACGGCGTGCCGAGCTCGAGCGCGAGCGCGTCGAGGTGCTCGCACGCACACTGCAACGCTCGCTGCTGCCGCCTGCGCTGTCACCACCCGCAGGCGTCGACTCCGCCGCGTACTACCACTTCGCGTCGCAGGACGACGTCGGAGGCGATTTCTACGATCTGTTCCCGCTGTCCGACGATCGATGGGGGTTCTTCCTCGGAGACGTGTGTGGGAAGGGGTCGGACGCCGCCGTCGTCACGTCGGCGACGCGATACTCGCTGCGCACGGCGGCGGTGTACGCCCAGGACCCGGTCGAGGTGTTGCACAACCTCAATTCGCTTCTGCTCCACGAATTCGGCCACGAGGACTCGCGATTCTGCACCGTGATCTTCGGCGTCATGACCGTGCGCGAAGGCCGGCTCGACGTCGAACTCGCCAGCGGCGGGCACCCACCTGCGCTGCTGATGCGAGCGGACGGCACCGCGAGCTATCTCGACACCACCGGCGGCCAGCTGGTCGGCATCCTCCCCGCGCCGCGGTTCGTGTCGCTGCGCGTGCAGTTACTGCCGGGGGACACACTCGTGCTGTACACGGACGGCCTGACCGAGGCTCGGACCGGAGTGGGACGGAAACGCTACGACGACGAGGGCGCACTGCTGGAGTTCGCCACCGCCCGATCGCCCGCATCACCCCTCGACTTCGTCGACGATCTCCGAGAACTGTTGACGGGCTTCGGCGAAGGGCTGTCCGACGACACCGCGATACTGTCCTTCGGGTTGCCGCCGAAGCCCCTGGCGTAGCGGCCATCAACCGCCGCAGTTGTTCGGCGGCGGAGTGCCTGCCGCACGTCCGTCGAGCCATTGTGCCGGTAGTGCACCGAGATTCAGGATGCCGTGGCCCTGGTTGGCTGCAACCTGCACTTCGATGACATCGCCCATGGCGCATCCCCGGCGGACGGCATCGATCGTCCACTGCGGTGCCACGAGCTGATCCTGGTCACCGTAACCGACGAACATCGGCTGGGGCGCGGGCCCTTTCGGAATGCTGTACTCGGCGAGCCACGTCCGTAACCGGTCCGCTGCCTGCGGGGACACCGGAGCGTAGTCGGCGGGAACAACGGAGTCGGCCAGAGTGGACTGCAGTGCGGAGTTCTCGCCGAGGCAGGTGAGAAACGCGTCGCTTCTGCGTTCGAGCACTCCGTGCAGGTAGTCGCTCGTTTCGAGTTCGGGATGTTTGGCTGCGATACCGCTCAGGATGGACGGCAGAGCCGCGATCTGGGCGGTGGTCAAGGTGCCGTTCTGCATCTCGTCCACCAACCCGGTCAGGTCGGTGGCGGGGGACATGCTCACCGTGCCGAGCAGTTGGAGGCCCTGGCCGTAGTCGTCGGACAGTTCGTTGGCCGACCACACGGCCTGCCCTCCCTGGGACACCCCGTACCCCACCCAGTCTGTGGAACTCTCCGGCAGCACCTCCCGCGCCGCGCGCACCGCGTCGATGATGTTGTAACCGGCCGTCGTCGGCTCCAGGTACGGGTGCACTTCCGAGGTGCCGAGGCCTTGGTAGTCGGTCATCGTGACGGCATACCCGTTGGACAGGAACGGAATGATCGTCGTGAGGCTGCCCAGCAGGCCGATACGGGTCGACGGGGCGCATCGACTGTTCACCCCGGTCGTTGCATGTCCGATGGATGCTATCGGCCACCCGCCCTCGGGCGGAGTTCCTTTGGGCGCGAACACTACTCCCGTGACCTCGGTGGGGGAGCCGTCTATACCGGACGTCGAGGCATAACGCACCGATACCGACGTGCCGGTCAGGTCCGCCAGCGCGGGATACCCCAGGAACTCGACCGGCTCGGCCAACAACCGACCCGGTGACCCGTCCGTCGCCGTGGCGTCGTCGTTCGGTCCGTCACCGGACGAGCTCGAACACCCCGCCAGTGCAAGGACGCCGACGAGTGCAGCGGCGATTGCTCGTGCACGGAGCGCTCCACGGATCATCGGTCATCACTTCGGTTCGGCCTGCAGGGTCCCGACGGGGTCGTCGCACATCCGACGCAGAGCGGATTCGATCACCGCGGGGTCGATCATCTTGTCGCAGAACGACGCAGTGAACGTACGCCCGTTGTCGATCTCCGACACCAGCAGAGTGGCACCGTCGGGCCCGTCCGGTTCGAGGAACGCGGCCAGGCGCGGCGGCCGCTCGTCGCGAATCCACAGTCCGTCGTCGAACATGGTCAGTTTGCCGAGATCGCTGACTGCGAGGCGGATGCGGTCGTTGACCTCGATCGAGGGTTCGGTCGACGCGTGCGCGGCCGGAGCCGAGCGCTTCAGAGCGGCTTTGATCTGAGACATCCCCAGAATCGCTATGGGCCAACCTGAATCGATCACTTGCCGCATCAGGGCCGCGATGTCCGTGGCGCTCGGCGACGGAGGAATCCGAACGGGAATACCGACGGCGAAGTTGCCGTGGCCGTCCTGAAGTTTCGGCGGCAGGTAGCGACGGCTGTTGAAGAGGATCATCACCGACTCGTCGACGGTCACGCCTTCTGCCTCCAGTGCGGCAATCCACAACGCGATGGTGACCGACGCGGTCGTCGCCTTGCCCGGTTGGGTGGACGCCCACTTCTTCAGTTGGGCAACACGATCCGGGGCCATGAAGTCCGCTCGCGACGTCTTGCCGGACTCCCAGTCCTCGATGCGCTTGGTGGCACCCGCTACCAGGCGAGGCGGCTTCTTGTTCTGTTTGCGCAGGCGCCAGAAATCTCGGAGTGCTGCAGGACGTGACAAGTAATGGTGGCGAATCGCCGTCCACGTGGTGTTGCTCGGCAAGCCTTTGGCGAGAGCCGGGGCGCGGCCGAAATCGATGTTTCCGCCCAGAGTGGCGAGCAACAGCACACCCATCTGACCGTCACCGACGCCGTGCGAGTAGTCCACCGCGATGTAGTCGCCTGCGATGACCACCTCCAGTGGCTCCCGAACGCCCGGGCGACGCCGGATCACGCCCATTAGGTGGCCCAGGTCGTGACTGTCCTCGGCGGGTAGGTGCGCGATCGGGGTCCGCTCGCCCAGGTTTCGACGGTAGCGCCACTGGACGGTGTGAGTGTCCGGTTCCACTGCGAGCCGAGGAGTCGCCGTGCTCTGCTCTGCCACGGTCAGGGCCTTGCGGATGGCGTCCTCGTCCAACGTCACGCACGGGCCGATGACGGCAATGGTGCGGGCTTCGGCGAACACTCGATCCATCGCGGTGGATCGATACGTTGTCGTGCGGTCAGACGATGTCATCGAGAACCTCCTGCATCTTGGCTCGGAAGTTGGCCCGGGAGAACCCTTCCGCCCAGGCGCGGATCTCGTGCCGGTCGAACGCCGACGGATCGAACGACGACATCGCCGCGGCGAACCCGTCGACCACCTCCTCGTCGGAACCGGATGCGACGAGTCGACCGGACACTCCGGGGACGACCGTGTCGAGCGCTCCGCCCTCACCGAGAGCGATCACCGGAGTGCCCGTCGCCATCGTCTCCACCGGCACGATCCCGAAATCTTCCACACCGGGCATCAGCAGGCCGCGAGCGCGGCGATGAAGCCCGAGCAGGTCTTCGTGCGACACACGACCGAGGAACGTGGTGTTGGGCCCGGCGAGCTCTCGGCATGCGTTCATCGCGCGACCGTCGCCCGCAACCACGAGTTTGATGTTGGCCGCCGCGGCGGCCTTCACCGCGATGTCCGGCCGTTTGTAGGGCACGAGACGGCCCGCCAGCAGAAAGAAATCCTCGCGCTCGACCGACGCGTCGGGTGTGAATCCCTCGGTGTCGACGGGGGGATGAACGACCACGGCGTCGTCGCGTCCCCACCAGTTGGAGATCCGATCGGCGACCGCGGACGAGTTGGCCACCACGGTGCGGAGCTTCGGGGCGGCAGCGATCTCGCACTTGCGCGCGACAGCGGACAACGCGGTGAGAATCGCGGCACCTGCCTTGCCGCCGCCCTCGCCCGCGCGCAGCGCTGGATCCCACGCCCATCGCGCCGGACTGTGCACGTACGCAACGACGGGTGCGTCGGTGGCGAACACAGCCTGCGTCGCGAACGCGTGGTGGCTGACGATGGCGGCGTCGATGTCGCCGAGTTCCAAGTGCCGAAACGCCGTGGGCATCAGCGGGAGCAGCGGGGCGTAGGAGCGCTCGCCGAGTGCCTTGTATCCCCTGTCGAGGAACGTCGTCTTCGGTGGGCGAGGCAGGTCCTTCGGAATGCCCTGTGCCCGTGCGACCGCGGCATACACCTGGGACTCGGGCCACTGCAGCGCGAGCTGTTCGATGACGTGTTCCGAACCTGCGATCTCGGTCAGTCGCTCGTGGACGATTGCAACCCGGTCAGTTGTCATTGCTCGGGGCCTCCGCATTCTGTGGCTCGGCAGACTTCTTGCGTCGTTTGCTACTGGCTTGTTGCAGCACGAGATACGTGGGTACGGCGAACTCGTGCAGGCGGCGAAGTGCGTGCTCGGCGGCCTTCCTGTCCTTGCCGCCCTTCGAGAGAATCACCACGGCACTCTCGACGTCCGCGACATCGACGACCGTCCACCACTCGCTCGCCAGACCTCCCTCGATGAACGCACGCCCGTCCTGGGGCGGTACCGCCTCGGCGACCGCGTATCCGGCGATCGGGGTGGTGCTGCCTGCGTTGGACTCGGCGTCCTGGCCGATGAGGATGACGGCCTCGTAGCCGTCGCGTCCGGGAGCGGAATGCCGCGCCGAACCCGACGTGCGGGGCCCCCCGCGCTCGCGTGCTGCAATTCTGCCGACCACCGACGGAGGTAGCGCATCTCCGCCCTGAGGATCGAAACTGGCACGGTACTTCTTGGCGACCCGGCTTGCCCACGCCCGCGTCGGCCGCGATCCGATTCTGCTGCGCAGCAGCACGATCAGCTCTGCAGCGATGACCAATGCCGCGAGCGCGGCAACCGACGCCTCCGAGAACGGCTTGGGGGAGACCGGGGTATCGCTTTGTTCGGGAGTCGACAGAACGACGAGCTGATCACCACCGCCGCTCTGTACCTGTGCCAGCTGGCCTCGAAGATCACTCAGAGTGGCGTTCGATGCAGTCTTGGCGTCCCCGTCCGGAAGCGCGTTGTTCCGCGCTTCTTCCGCAGCCACCGCTGCTTGGAGCTGTTCGAGCTGGCTCTGGGTGTCGCGTGCACTGTTCGCGTTGGCGGCCTGCGCAACCGTCGAGACCGTCGACTGGGTCAACTGGAGGGCAAGTTCCGGTGACGGCGCCGTGACGGTGAAGACCAGCAGAGCAGGCGAGGTGCCGGGCTCGAGTGCCAGGTTGGACGCGAGCGTGCCCGCGGTCCAGTCCGTGTCCACCTCCGAAACCACTTGTTCGAGCACGTCGTTGTCCGACGCGAGACCGATGAAGGGTGCTCGCATCTGCTCGATGAACGCATCACCGGGCACCAGAGCTTGCGCAGGTTTGATTTCGGTGACGATCGATGCCGAGTAATGCTTCTCGCTCAACTCGGTTCGGGCGAAGAACACCGCAGCGCCCACCAGCAAGCCGATGACGAGCGCGGGAAGGAAAGCACGACCGAGTTCTCTCATGTGCCCGGCGAGGTCGATCGGCGGCGGCACGTCGCTACGGTGCACTGGATCGTTCACGGATGCCAACCGAAGCTCCTTTGATCGCCTACATGGGCAGAGATTCCTTCACTCGAATGTGAAGACCGGACAGGTGCGATGATACCCAAACCGCCTCTCGGTGCTTCGGTACGCCCGAAGTGGCGCGTGAACGGAAGCTTTTCGAAAATCACTGCTGTGAAACGGGATTGCAGTTCTTTCGGGCGGCCGGAAGCAGTCGGAGGCGCGGTTTCGACCGGCGAGAACCGGACGGATTCTGGTTCGAGAGTCCGTGGCGGAACGAAGCCCGAGACCGGCGTCATGCGATCAGAGCCTCGAGCAACGCGGGCATCGTGATGGAGATGTTGTGTTCGGCGCCGACTTTCGCGCGGGCGCGAGCCCCGAGCGTGGCCCGGCGCGTCCCGTCCGACAACACGTCCTGAACCGCCCGCGACAACGCCGTCGGGTCACCGGGGGGGACCAGAACACCTGCACCGTCGCGCAGGAACTCGGTCGGCCCACCGTGATCGGTTGCGATCACGGGCAGTCCATGCGACATCGCTTCCAGCACGGCCAGCGGACCGGCCTCGGGGAGAACGCTCGTCGACACCACCACATCCCATCGCCGAAGCGCATCGTCGAGCTTCACATGGCCGAGAAACCTGACCCGGCCGGACAGATCCGGTTCGCTTGCGCGCTCGCGCAGTTCGGCGACGTAGGTCTCGTCGCTGGGAAAACTGCCTCCGGCGAGTTCGACCTCCACCCCAGGGGTCAGCGCCAGCGCGTCGAGGAGTACCCGGTGTCCCTTCCACGGAGTCAGCAGCGCAAGCATGCCGACGACAGGAGGTGTGCCGACACTCTCGCGGCCGAAATCCTCGACGGGCCAGGGCACGCCGTACGGCACGAGTTCGACGTCGAGACCGGCAGCGCGGACGGGAGCGGCGGCCGCCTCGGTGCACGCCACTGCTCTGCGTACGACACCGCGCCCGAGCCTCGTCACCGCGCGTTGCCGCCCGCTCGCCATCACGTCGTGGACAAGCCACGACGCACCGCGAGGTGGCCGTGCGATGCGGGTAGCCGGCAGTGCGAAAAGGGAATTCACGACGGTCGCCGTCCCCGCTCCTCGCACCAGGGGGCGCAGGGTTCGTCCCGCCGACCACCAGCGGGCCAGCATCTGGCCGGCCGCCATCACCCGTGCGACGCCCCGCTGCCCACCGAGCCCCAGTTCCGGGATGGTCACGTGCCGAACGCCGTCGGGAAGTGCTGTCGCCAGCGCGCCTCCGGGACTGGCCACCACGACGGTGTGTCCCGTTTCCGACGCGCGATCGACGAGCGCGAGCAGCATCTTCTCCGCTCCGGACACCTGTCCGGTGTGGGCGACGAACACAACGGTGGACGTGTCGGTCATCGTTTCTCCGCTCGGTGTCGGCCGCCGGCCCGCGGTGTGGCCGCGCCGGGGGGAGTGTCCTTGCCCAAGGGTGATTCGACGAGTCCGAGTTTCGCGGCACCGAACACGATGACGACCAGCAGGAGCGCGAACGCGATGGACACCACGAGCCACAGGGATGGAAATGCCGAGACGGCAAGCGAACCGGCGAAGGACAACGCAGCCGCAAGGACCACGATCAGTGCGATGGGCCCCAGCGGGAGCAACGTCGACACCGGAACCGTTCGGGCAATGACGATCCACAGCAGCACGACGGTCGTTCCCAGCGTCGCGACGGTGGAGATGGCGGCTCCGTCGTAGGACATGCGCGGTATGAGAACGAGATTGAGCCCCACGTTGAGTGCGAGACCGAACAGCGCCACGACCGGGTAGTGGCGCTGCATGCCTGCCGACGCGAGGAGGAAGATTCCGAGGAGGATCAGTGACATCAGGGCAGCGCCGAGGACGAGAAGTCGAGCAGCGTCCGCGCCCGCCACGAAGCGCTCGCCGTAGAGAAGCTCGATCAGGTGGTCGGCCGACGGCCAGAACGCGACAACCGCCGCAGCTCCGAACAGCGCGAACAGAGTTGCTGCCGAACGTGTTCGCTTGCGGAACGTCGCGAGGTCGTCGGGCCACGCGGCGATGAGAAGGGTGCTGATGGGGGCGACCGCGGCCAGAATGATGGTGTCCATCATGTCCGAGAACTTGTAGCCGATCGAATACAGTCCGACCGCGTCGAACGTATCGAGCAGGCTGAGCATCAGAACGTCGATCTTCAGCATCGCGATGGTCAGTGCGAAACCGATTGCCAGCGGTATCGCTTCGCGCAGGTACGGGCCCCACCGGTGCACATCGATGTGCCGGGACGGCCTCAGCCCGAGCGATCGTCGCCTGATACCGATCGACTTCGACACCAGTTTGAAGATCTCGTTGATCACGGCAGGCAGCACGAACACGAGCAGCGTCGGCGCGAAGACCGCGGCGAGGATGGTCAATGCCAGCTGAAGAGCTTGGCCCAGACTCTCGGCGATGGCGACCATCAGCAGTCGGTGGCGACTCTGGAACAGAACCGACAGTGCATGACTCGGCGTGGCGAAGACGACGACCAGACCGCCCACCGCTGTCGCCAGAACGACCTCGGTGGGGTACCGGAGCACGAGTACGTACCCCACTGCGAGCACGTACCCGACCAGGCCGAGAACAGTGCGCAAGGCCAGGAACGACGACGCGGTCCTCGAAATCTCTTCCGGGCTGCCGTCCATCAAGCGTGCCAATACCACTCGGCCGACCCCGAGATCGGTGACGACGGACATCAGCCCCAGCAGGGCGAACACGAAACTGAACTGGCCCCAACCCTCGGGGCTGAGCGAACGGGCCACGATCACACTGCCGACCCAGCCCAGTCCCGCAATGACGACGCGGCTCATCAGGACCGCAGCGGTGGCTCGGGCAGCCGCTTTAGGGTCCGCAGCTATCGCACGGTAATCGGGCGGTTGTTCGGTACCCTCCAGCGAGGGGTCCTCGGTCACGAGACGATCCCCGCTTTTCGGTAGGCCTCGACCGTGCGCTGGGCCGTGCGCCGCCAGGTCAGGCCCGCGGAGACTGCCGCGGCGTTCGACACGAGGGCGGCGCGAGCATCGGCGTCGAACACGATGGGACGCATGGCGTCCGCCCAGTTGTCCACCCGCTCCGAGCCGAGAAGCACAGCACCGTCGCCGACGACGTCGGGCAGGGCGCCGACGGCACTGGCGACGACCGCCCCGCCGCAGGCCATCGCCTCGACGGGTGGAAGTCCGTACCCCTCGTAGCGTGAGGCGTAGGCGGTGACCGTGGCGGTGGCGTACAGAGCGGGCAGGTCCTCGACGTCGATGTATCCGAGACCGATCGACGACGTCGGAGCATTCGGCCCCTTCGATCCAGCGCCTGCCAGCACCGACGGGATGCCGAGTCGTTCGGCCGCGTCGGCGACGAGCTGCACGTTCTTGCGCGGTTCGACGGTGCCGACCTGGAGAACGAATCTCTCGGGAAGGGAGTACTTCTCGCGGACGGCGTCGAGGGCGGATTCCGCCGGCGGCGTCGCCCATGCTGCGGGCGCCAGTTCCGCGACGGCGGCTTCTCGGCCGCTGACCGCCTTGATGCGATCTGCGGTGAACTGCGACACCGCGATCAACAGATCGGCTTTCCGCAGCGCACGCCGGACGAGTTTCTGTTCACCGAACGCCCGGAACTTGCTGGACGCCGACGGCATGTCGATCACGGACAGGTCGTGGACGGTCGCCACGGTGGCTGCCTTGGTCACGAGAGGAAGGTCGACATCGAGGCCGTGGACGATATCGCAGTCACCGACGGGCAGTGCCCCCAGAACGGCACGCACCGCGCCGTCGGCCACACGGCGGGGGAGTGGGTGCACGTCACCCGGGAGTTCGGCCACGGCATCGCGTTGGACGACTGCCGCGAGATCTGCTGTGGGGAGCAGCGCCGGAATCTCGTTCAGTAGCTCGCGGATGTAGGTCTGGACCCCGCTGCCGCCCGGCCGAAGGGCGAGCGCCCCGTAGACGATCCGGGGGTTGCTGCTGATTCGTGTTGCGCTGCTGCGCATCCCACCACTCCTAACAGAAGCCAGAAATAAACGTCGATCGGAAAAATTTCGAAATAGGTCGAGACGAGGCTCGCGAACATCGCCGCGACGATCGACGAACCGACACCGAGTGCAAGGGCGTCGTCGCCCTCGGGCAGAGATCTGGACAGGCGTGTGCACCACAGCAGAGCCGTGACGAGAAGCGCAACGACCGCCCACAATCCGACAGGGCCGAGTTCGAGCGCAGATTTCACGTAGTAGTTGTCCGGCTGGTAGTTGGTGGACAGGCCGCTGAACGTCACGCCCGAGGCGGTCGAAATACGGTCGGCTGCTGCACCGCTCGCACCGAGACCTTGACCGAACGGGTGGATCAGGATGCTCGCGATGATGTCGTTCCATCCGTCACCGCGTTCGTTCAGACTGCTCGACGAGAAGAAGACGGACGAGATCTTGGGCACGAACGGAACGATCACTGCGACAGCTACACCGGATACGACCAGCGGCACGGCCAGGAAGCGAAAACGAATGGCAATGAGGTAGATCAAACCGACCAGCAAGCCGAGGATTGCGCCTCGGACGATCGAACTTGCCATAGCGACGACCATGATCGGTGTCATCCACAGGAACGCGGCGTTGCGACGGCGGGCCGGATCGGCCAGGGCGACGGCGCCGCCGACGAGCAGCGCCAGCATCACGTACAGGCCGAACGGGAACGGGAGGTTGAACGTGCTGAACGTTCGAAGCAGACCGCCGGAGGTTCTGACCTGTGTGCCGTACTCGTATCCGAGCGACACCAGAAAAGCCGGGCCGAGCACCAGTTGTGCGATGCCGACCAACGAGGTGAACACGCCCATCCCCATGAGCACGCTGACCAGATTGTCGCGGTCACGGGCGTCGAACGGGGAAAGCCAGAGGATCCCCACGAGCAGCATGTAGAAGAACGTCACCTTGATGGCCACGAATCCGATGAGCCCGAACGACACGAGCGCCGAGACGACTCCGAAGACGACGAACAAGGCGGCCGCGGGCCACCAGGGCATGGTCAGTGGCGGATGTGGGCGTGGTGTCGGTGTCCGTGGTCGCGGCCTGACCCGCCGCAACCACGCACAGCCGAGGGTGAACAGCACAAGGCCTTCCTTCCATCCGGACACGACGCCGGGGAGGGGAAGGATGGCCAGCAGGCCGTTGAGCGGCACGAATGCCGCGAGAAGCAGCAGGCCTCGCTGGGGGCGGTGCAGGATCGCCCGGGCAACGAACAGACCCACCCCCACCACCGCAACGGCGGCGAAGGCGATCGCGACGTACGCGATCACGGACGACCCGGGGCTCGTGAGTGTGGTTGGCCTGGAGCGATGTTCACACTCAGTCCTCGGCCCGCTTCAGCACGGCCAGAACGGTCAGGAACAGGATTTTGATGTCGAGCCAGATGGACCAGTTCTCGATGTAGTAGTTGTCCCACTCCGCACGGTCCGCGATGGACGTCTGTCCCCGGAGGCCGTGTACCTGTGCCCAGCCCGTGACACCGGCCTTCACTCGATGGCGCTCTCCGTAGCGACGGATCTGCATGGCGAACAGGTCCACGTACTCGGGCCGCTCGGGTCGCGGGCCGACGAGGCTCATGTCGCCGCGGATCACATTGAGCAGCTGTGGCAGTTCGTCGAGCGAGGTCTGCCGCATGATCTTGCCGATCTTGGTACGGCGATCCACGCCTTCCACGCCGCCCGGCGCAGCGCCCTCGACTCGCACGAACTCTGCATCGGACGCCCGTGGCGGACGCATGGACCGAAACTTCAGGCAGTCGAACGGAATTCCGTCACGTCCGATGCGTTCCTGAGCGAAGAAGATGGGGCCGGGCGAACTCAACCTCACCAGCAGCATGAGCAGCAGGAAGATCGGTGAGATCAGTAGCAGGCCGATGCTGGTCAGCACCCGGTCGGTGAGTCCCTTGAGGAGGAACTGCCATCCCTTGGGATCTACGTGAGGAAGAACCATGAGGGGGAGTCCGCCGATGTGCTCGACACGCGTCTTGAGTCCGACGGTGTCGAACAGACGCGGCACCACCCAGACTCGGATACCCAACTTGTGGGCGGACCTGACGGCAGCCACGAGCTCCTCGTGTTGAACGGAGGAGAACGCCACGATGACTTCCTCGGCGCCGGTCGTCTTGGCGATCATCTCGAACTGGCTCGGTGTGCCGAGGTAGGGAACGTCGATGAAGTCCGGCGCGGTGGGGTCCACCGGTGCCACCGGTGTCACGTCCACGAGACCGATGGGGTTCAGCCCGTACTCGGGGAACTGACGCATCCGCGCGACGAGCTGATGACCGATCGGTCCACCGCCGACGACGAGCGTCGGTGCCGCCGAGTTGTACTTCGCCCTGATGCGACGTTGGATGATCACGCGGATCAAGCGTCCTATTGCGATGGACACCGCTGCACAGATCCAGATGCGGACCATCAGTGCGCCGGGGCGGTACTCGGTGTCGACGACGATCATGGTCGACAGCAGTGCAAGAGTCGCGAACGCGATGGCTGTCTCGACCGGGCCGATCTCGTCGAGGAAGTTCTTCCGGAGGCTCCGTCGGTACATTCCTCCGGCGCCGAGGAAAGCAATCACCAGAGGGATGAACAGCCAGGGCAGCCATCCCAACTCGGTGAGGCTTCCGGTTCGCCAGAGCACCCCCTCGATCACGGCGATGGTTGCGGCGATCACGTCGACCGAGATCGTCACCACCGTGTGCAGTGGATCGACGCGCAGTCGGTCCGTCAGGCTTCGCGGACGTGACTGGACCTCGCGCAGTGCGTCGGCAGTCGCCAAGGGTGATTCGAGAGTTTTAGACACGGGCCATTACTCCGTACGGGACCCAGTTCGTGTTCCAAGCACCGTCAAAGGCTATCTCAGACATTTGGCCCGAACCCCCTTTTGCTTTATCGATCGTGTTACGGAAAAGCGACCGATTTCCCGTTATCGATCGAAATACCGGGGTGAAAGTTCTGGTAGGCGTTCTCATCCGAATATTCGCTCGCGAACAATCCACGCGAGATCCTGAAGGGTTTGTTGATGGCCGATAGTCCATTGCCTGGGCTGTTCGTCCCAGACGCACAGAGTCCCCACCGTGTGGCCCTGGCCGTCGTCGAGAGGGATGCCCATGTAGGACACCGCGAGATTGCCGAGGACTGCCGGGTGATTCTTCAGTAGTTCGTGCAGACGGGCGTCCTCGACGACGAGTGGTTCACCGCCGTCGACGGTGTACTGGCAGATGCTCTGGTCGATCGGCAGCTGGCGCGCTTCCGCGAGCTCGGCCGGCAAACCGACTGCGCTCTTGTAGAACTGGCGCTTGTCGTCGATCAGGGAAATGGCCGCGGACGGGACCATCAAGGCGTCGGCGACCATGGATACCAGCCGGTCGTAACTGTCTTCCTTCGGTGTGTCCATCAGGCCCGTCTTCTCGACGGCCTTGACGCGGTCGCGGTTGTGCAACGGGCGATCGGACTCGGGCTGCTCCTCGTCCGAGGTCGGTACCTCGATCCGTGCGGCCTGCAGATGGCGCAGCAGTTGGCCGAGTTCGGAATCGTCGTCGGCGGTGAGTTCCTGAACCAGCCGCGTGACAACCGCGCGGCGCACATACGCTTCGACCGATTCCCCGGCTTTTTCCGCCTGTTGCGCGAGAATTTCGTGTAAGCGGTCGTCGAACCCGGAAACAACGTCTGTCATTTTCCCGATGGTAATGCAGTCGAACGAAGTCGGCGTATTCATTCACTCGAGGTCGTGTCGGTGGCAGTAATTCGAACAGATGATGGTATTCGGCAGAACTGCTGTTATATTCTGCCGATGTTTCGGCGCGTAACGCTGAGCGTGCCGAGGAGCGTGGTCACGCTTGCACTTCTGCTTGTCTCCATCGCTGCGGTGATCACACCCGCGCACGCGTCACCTACGACGCCCGGGCGCACAGCGCCCTCGTCACCGGACGGACGGTGTTCCGGAATGACCAGCTCCCCTCGCATCGGTGCCTCGCCCGGTGCCACACTGGCTGCGGCGTCGAACGCGGATCTGAACGCGGAGTTGGATCTGGCGCGCGACGCCGGGTTGTTCTCGGTTCGGGTGGACATCGATTGGTCGACCATCGAACGCAATCGCGGGCAGTTCGATTGGACGAACACCGACCGTGTGCTGGCCGCTGTGGTGGCGCACGGTATGTGTCCGCTCGGTGTCATCGCCTACACACCGCAGTGGGCGCGCGTACCCGAGGCGATGGGTGACTCGCATTCACGGCCCGCGGACCCCGACGTCTACGCCGCATTCGCGCGTACCGTCGTCACCCGGTACCGCGACCACATGAATCTGTGGGAGATCTGGAACGAGCCGAACATCGTCGGATTCTGGAAACCGAAGCCCGACGTGGCTGCGTACTCGATAATGCTGCGCGCGGCCTATCAGGCGATCAAGCAGGTGCAGCCGGCGTCGACGGTCCTCAGCGGTGGGCTGGCTCCCGCAACGGACAACGGCACGAACATGAACCCCAAGTCGTTTCTCTCCGCCATGTACCAGCTCGGCGCGAACAAGTACTTCGACGCGTTCAACGTTCACCCGTACACCTACCCGTGGCTGCCGAACGACCCGAGTACCCAGGAATGGAGTACAGCGTTCGCGCTGTGGCCGATGCGCGACACCATGGTTGCCGGAGGCGATGCGGGCAAGCAGATCTGGTTGACGGAGTTCGGTGCGCCGACGGGAACCGCATCCAACGCGGTGAGCGAACAGGTCCAAGCGGACTCGATCGTCATCGTGATGGATGCGGTCCTCGGTAATGCGTGGATCGGGCCGTCCTACGTGTACAGCCTGCGAGATGCAGGCACGAACCTGGCCGATCCGGAACAGAACTTCGGGCTGCTTCGGCGCGATTTCACGCCGAAGTCCGCCTACGGGCGCGTCGCGGCCTTCACAGGGGCGTACTCCTGACGGCTGGGGGCTGCCGGGGCGAATCTCGGTAGGAACGCGGCGAGCGCGAGTGCGATCAGCGAAGCGCCTGCGGCGACGGCCATCGTCACCCGGAACCCTTGCTGCGACGGCAGTTCCGCCGATCCGAGCGTGATCGTCATCTGTGCCAGGATGACGCCTGCCACGGCGCTCGCGGTCGATGTCCCGAGCGAACGCATCAGCGTGTTCAGGCTGTTGGCCGCGGCGGTCTCCGAGGGCGGGACCGCGCCCATGATGAGGGCGGGCATCGCGCCGTACGACAGACCGATGCCTGCGCCGATGATGCAGGAGATGGCAACGAGCTGCCACACAGCGCTCATCGTGACGACACCGAACAGATAGCCGACGGCCACGACGATCGCGCCGAGCATCAGCGTCGTCTTCGGGCCCCTCGTCGTGGTGATCTTGGACGAGATCGGCGCGACCAGCATCATGACGATGCCGGAGGGGGCCATGACGAGACCGGTCACCAGCATCGAGCGGCCCAGTCCGAAGCCGGTTTCGACGGGCAACTGAAGAACCTGCGGGAAGACCAGCGTCATGGCGAACATCGCGAAGCCGAACACGACGGATGCGAGGTTGGTCAACAGCACCTGCCTGCGAGCCGACACGCGGAGGTCCACCAGTGGCTGCTTCGTGCGCAGTTCCCACCATCCCCAGAAACCGAGGGAGACGACGGCGACGGCCAGCAGACCCAGCGTGGTGGAACTGCTCCACCCCCATGTCGCGCCCTTGGAGATCGCCAGCAGCAGAGTCACGAGAGCGACGGACAAAGTGGCCGCTCCGACCGCGTCGAACGTTCCGCCGGTCCGCACCTCGGACTCGGGCACGAGCGTCAGCACCAGGATCGCGACGATCACGCCGAGTGCGGCGGACACCCAGAACAGGAAATGCCAATCGGCGTACTCCGCGATGAGCGCCGCCGCGGGAAGCCCCAGCGCACCGCCGACACCGAGGGAAGCGCCCATCGTGGCTGTCGCGCCGGCAAGCTTCTCTCGTGGAAGAACGTCGCGCATGATGCTGATGCCGAGGGGAATGACACCGGCCGCCAGCCCTTGCAGCGCACGGCCGACGACGAGCGGAACCAGTGATTCGCTGAGCGCGCCGACGATCGAGCCCGAGATCATCAGGACGAGGCTGACCATCAACAGCAATCGCTTGCCGAACATGTCGCCGAGACGACCCATCACCGGAACAGCGACGGCGCCTGCGAGAAGAGTGGCGGTGATGGCCCAGGCGGTGTTCGATGCCGATGCGTCGAGCAGGGTCGGAAGTTGGGGAATCAACGGAATGATGAGCGTCTGCATCAGTGAGACGACGATTCCGGTGAACGCAAGCACGGCAACGACGACGCCTGCTGGTGCCACCGCGGCGTTGTCGGGTGGTGGGGCAGTGGTCGACATGGGTTCGAGCCTCCCGGCGTTAGTTTTAAAGCAATTGACTGAATCAAATTAAAGCAACTGCTTGACGCAGGTCAAAGTGGCGTTGTTCACTGTGGTCGGTATGTCCGATTGATGACGAATCAGACGGTGATGACTGTGGAAGGCTGGTCCACATGACGCGTGCAGACCGCAACCTCGATACGCGTGAGGCGCTGTTGGCCACGGCCGAGAGGTTGTATGCGGAGGAAGGTATCCATCCGGTTTCGAACCGGCACGTGAGCGAGGCGGCAGGCCAGGGCAACAACGCCGCTGTCGCGTACCACTTCGGGACGAAGACGGATCTGGTGCGAGCAATTCTGGAGAAACATTCGCGATCGATCGAAGAGATTCGATCGCAGATGGTCGCGCGGGTGGAGGGTTCGGATGATCTGCAGGATTGGGTTGCGTGCCTCATCAGGCCCTACGTCTCGCATCTCGACTCTCTCGGATCGCCCAGTTGGTACGGGAGATTCAGCGTCCAACTGATATCCGACCCGGTGCTGCGGTCCGTCGCCTACGCCCGTGCCGGCGAGTTGACGGCGCTGAAACCCACCCTCGCGGGACTGGAGCGCTGTCTGCCCGAGTTACCGGTGAGTGTCCGAAAGATTCGCGGAGACATGGCCCGCAACCTGATGATGCACACCTGCGCCGACAATGAAATGGAGTTCGCGGAGAATCCGGACGTCCCGCCCAACTGGACCGACTGCGGCACCGATCTCATCGACGCGACGGTAGGGATCTGGCGGGCGCCGGTGTCGCGGTCGTGATTCGAGGCTACTGACCGCCCGCGATGCGGATGGTCGTACCCGTCGCGTAGGACGCGTCGTCCGACAGCAACCAGGACACGGCGCCCGCGATCTCGTCCGGAGTGCCCGCACGCTTCATGGGCACCGACCGAGCGACCTTTGCCGGTCTGTTCGGATCTCGATGAAAATCGGTCCAGATGGTCCCGGGTGCAACGGCATTGACGCGAATGTTTCTGTCCGCCAGCTCTTTGGCCAACCCCACGGTGAGTGCGTCGACTCCCGCCTTCGACGCCGCGTAATGAACGTACATCCCGGGGCTTCCGAGAGTGGCTGCGGCAGAGGAGATGTTGACGATCGAGCCACCCGAGTGCGTCATCGGCGCGATGGCGTACTTGATGCAGGCGAGAACACCGACAAGGTTGAGGTCGATGTCGGCCCTGATGTCGGAGAGATCGTTGTCCACGAGATCGCCCACGGCAGAGGCGGCCCCGGCATTGGTGACCAGCCCGGTGAGCGTCCCGAAATCCGCGACCTCTCCGTACATCGCGATAACGGATTCCTCGTCGGTCGTGTCCACGCGGCACACCAACGCACGACGTCCCGCAGCTTCGACGTCTGCGGCAACGGACTCGGCGGCTGCGCGGTCACGCACGTACGTGACGACGACGTCGTGGCCGTCGGCGGCCAACCGTCTGCACACCGCGGCCCCGATGCCACGGCTTCCTCCGGTGACGACGGTGGTGCGAACGGTCATGCACGTCACTGTGCCAGATGCGCCCGAAAGTCCGATGACTCGGTGCCCCGGCGTTGTTAGGCTTCCTCGCGTGGCATGGGACGAGATCACCGACACCGACGAGTTGACCGCACTGTTCGGCACGCCGAGTTACCGGGCGGCCAACAAGGACCGCGATGCACTGTTGCCGATCCACCGGGAGTGGCTGTCCATGTCTCCGTTCTGCCTCATCGGAACGGCCGACGACACCGGAAGATGCGACGTGTCGCCGAAGGGGGACCCGGCGGGGGCGCTGGTTCACGTGCTCGACGAGACCACACTCGCCATAGCCGAACGGCCGGGAAACAAGCGGATGGACGGCTACCGCAACGTCCTGCTGAACCCGCACGTGGGAATCAACTTCTTCGTCCCCGGCCGCGGAGACACTCTGCGTGTCAACGGCGGAGCGCGGTTGCTCAAGGATGCGCCGTTCTTCGACGACATGAAGGTCAAGGGGCATCGTCCGATCCTGTGTCTGCTCGTCGACATCGAGCAGGTGTTCTTTCACTGCGCCAAGGCGTTCATGCGGTCACGGCTCTGGGAGCCGGACACCTGGAATCCGTCGGCACTCCCGACGGTCGCTCGGATCACCGAAGCGGTCATGCCGGATTCGCCCGAAACTCTCGCCGAGCTGGAGCAGTACTACGGCCCGTCCTACGAGAAGCAGCTGTACCAGCGCCAACAGCCCCAGTAGCGGGATAGATGCGTCAGTCGAGCCGACCGAATGCGACGGCGCCGAGGATGGTGTGGGCGCTCGCGATGACCCCGTCCAACGGCTCGGAGTCGGGTGCGAGCAACCACTGCTGGGTCATCATGAGCACGGCACCGACGAGACCGACCGCGAGTGTTCGACGGTTGGGCCCGGCCAGGCCGCGAGCGGTTCCGACCGAATCCGCGACGGCGAGGACGGCGTCGACGAACAGTCCTGTGGTCTGCCGGTACAGCGCGTCCACTTCGGCGGAGACGCCGAGAACCTCGAGCAGCACGATGCGCGCGGATCGAGGGTCGTCGGCGATGGTGCGGAAGAAGTTCGACAACGCCGATTGCAGAACGTGCTCGGCGCCGGTGGTGTGCGCGTCGCTGCTGACGTGGATGCTGGTCAGCATCGTCGTGGTTGCTCGCCGGTACACGGCCTCCAGAAGTGCCTCGCTGCTGTCGAAGGACTCGTAGAAGTAGCGTTTGGTCAGTCCGGCGGCGCTGCATATCCGATCGATCGACGCGGACCGGTAGCCGCTCGTGCCGAAGATGTCCACGGCTGCGTCCAGCAGCCTCTCTCGGCGGGCATCACGTCGCGCCTCCGCGCTCGACCCGCGGTAGGGCCTGCCGGGAGCGATCTCGGTTTCGGAAGAGCTCACGGAAAGATACTGACACCGATCGGTATCAGATGGGAAGTGACAGACACTTCGGTCACCTCAAGCGCAGGGCTAGATAGAACTCGACACGATGTTCGAGCAGCGACAGATCCCTGCCGGTCAACTCCTCGATTCGCTGGACTCGGTAGCGCACGGAATTCACGTGCAGGTGCATCTGCTCGGCGCACTTCGTCCACGAACCGTTGGTGTCGAGAAATGCGGCCAGCGTCCTGACGAGGTCACTGCCGTGGACCTCGTCGTACTCGGTCAGCGGCGCCAGCAGCCTCGACCTGAACATGAGCCGAACGTCGTCGGGAACACCTGCCAGCAGCAACACCAGAGTCGCGAGCTCGGAGTGCCCGACGACGTACCGACCGTCGGTTCGCCCGGCGGCCAACCTGCGCGCATGGCGCGCTTCCTCCACGGCGCTGCGAAGGTCCCGCGCACCGACCAGGGCGCTCACTCCGACGGCCAGCCCGGTACCGGCAAGCCCCGGCGACAGAATGCCCACCCCTCTACAGATCGACGCGGTCGCATCGACGTCGGTTGCCACTACGGCCAGCACCTCACCACCGACGATGCCGACCGCCGACATGTGGGGCACCGACAATTCCTGTACCAGACGACGAACCTCGCTCGGGCGCAGCACGTCCTGCTTCGAGTGTGCAGACGGTGACACCGAGGCGGCGATCACCTGACAGTGCGAGTCGACGGGCAGGCCGAGAAGCCCCATCTGCTGCGTCACGAACGAAGCATCGACACCCTCGCCGAGGGCACGGATGAATTCCTGGGCGAGGATTCCGGCCCCGGTCAGCCTGTCGTCGAACCTGTTTCGTTCGAGGGCAACGATCGAGCAGACCTGCTCGGCCAGTGCGCGGCGCTCGGGGTGCCACGTCTGCCAATCGCTTCCGACCGCCACGAACCAATCGACGACGCGGGCTGTGGAATTCCTGTCGACGGGAAGCATCGACATGTCGAGCGCGGGCGAATAATGCGGAAGCCGACGCGCGGTCAGGAACTCGTGTGCGAGCAGTGCCGCGTCGGGCACGGATTCGGAGCCGGCAACCACGCGACCCGTCGCTGCGAGGATCCAGCATTCGATGCCCAGTTCGGCTGCGACCAGATCGAGCAGCGCACCGATCCCACCTGTTCCCGTACCCTCCACCAATCTCCGGTGCCGCTCCAACACCGCCTTCACGTCGGACGCCCGTGCCGCCGACAACTGCCGGACCACCCGCTCGGTGACCGTTGCGAACGCAACGTCCGCGGGGACACGGAACAGTGGAAGTCCGTGGGCGCGACACGCGTCGACGAGGTCGTCCGGGACGGATCCACCTTCCGACGCCGCCAGCGCGGCGACGCCTGCCTTGGCGACGGCCTTCACGAACTCGTGCGAATCGCCCGGGCCCGTACGCCACATGAGTCCGGTGAGCACCAGTTCACCGCCGCTGAGGTAGCGACTCGGATCCAGCATGTCCGTCGTGACGACCCATCTGATGACGGGGTCGAAATGTTCGGGAGCAACCACCTGCTGCAGGTTCAGGTCCGACAAACCCATCAAATCATGCAGCCTCACCGCGTGTCTTCCTTGCTCTTGTAGGAACCTCCAGAACCTACACTGTGATCGGCGTCATAGTTCGTCGTTCTTGTCTCTCGATCCTTCGGACGCCCGCGGCTGTACTTGGTGCATGGAATTCTTACGGCCTCAGACCTGGACCGAGGCGCTGTCCGCCAAGGCGGACGACGTCGACGCGGTGCCGATTCAAGGCGGAACCGACGTCATGGTCGAGATGAACTTCGACGTGCATCGCCCGGGCGCATTGTTGGACCTGAACCCGGTGACCGAACTCGCCGACTGGGAGCAGCTGCCCGACGGGACGCTGCGCGTCGGGGCGGGTGTCCCGTACGTGCGCATCATCGCCGAACTCGGCGACCGGCTTCCGGGTATCGCGCAGGCGTCGCGGACAGTGGGCTCCCCGCAGATCCGTAACCGCGGCACCGTCGGCGGCAATCTGGGTGGCGCATCACCCGCGGGAGACCTTCACGCACCCCTGTTGGCCGCCGGTGCCGTCGTCGAGGTCGAATCGGCTGCCCGCGGAACTCGGATGATTCCTGCGACCGAGTTCTACGTCGGAGTCAAACGGAACTCGTGCGCACCGGACGAACTGATCCGCGCGTTTCACGTACGGCCTGCGGCGGGCCCGCAGTACTTCTCCAAGATCGGTACTCGCAACGCCATGGTGATCGCCGTGTGCTCGTTCTCCATCGCACTGTTCCCCGAGCAACAGCGCGTGGGAACCGGGCTCGGCTCCGCTGCGCCCACGCCCCGGCGGGCTTATGCTGCCGAGGAATTTCTGGCGGGCGAGCTCGACTGGTCCGGTCCGCTCGACGACCGGATCGCTGCCCGCTTCGGCGAGTTGGTCTCGGAAGCAGCAAGCCCCATCGACGATGTGCGCGGCACAGCGCAGTACCGCAAGCACGCACTGGCAGTCATGGCCAAGAGAACTCTGGGCTGGTCCTGGAAAGAGCTCGGCGACAACGGAAAGGCAGCGTGATCTCATGCGAGTCAACTGCACTGTGAACGGCAAGGAACTCGAAGCGGACGACGTGTGGGAAGGAGAGAGCCTGCTGTACCTGCTCCGCGAACGTATGGGCTTGCCCGGATCGAAGAATGCATGCGAACAGGGTGAATGTGGTTCGTGCACGGTGTATCTCGATGGAGTACCCGCCTGCGCCTGCCTGGTGGCGGCGGGTCAGGTCGAAGGGCGCGAGGTCAGGACCGTCGAAGGACTGGCGGAGGGAGAGAAGCTGGACCCGATGCAGGAGGCCTTCGTCGAATGCGGAGCGGTGCAGTGCGGATTCTGCACTCCGGGTCTCGTCGTGCAAGCTCACGATCTGATCGAGCGGGTACCGAATCCTTCCGACGCGGAGATTCGCGAGTCACTCGCCGGAAACCTCTGCCGCTGCACAGGATACGAGAAGATCCTCGACGCAGTGCGTCTCGCCGCAACCAGGAAGGCCGAAGCCCAGTGACACGCACAGTGATTCGGAACGCATACATCGCACCCATCGTCGGGCACGAGATCCCGCGGGGATACGTCGTGATCGAGAACGGCGTCATCGCCGCGATCGGATCGGGAGACGCACCTGCGTCCGACGGAGCCGAGATCATCGACGCGGGCGGAGCTCTTCTGACGCCAGGGCTGGTGAACACCCACCACCACCTCTACCAGTGGGCGTCACAAGGGCTGGCCAAGGACAACACCCTGTTCGAGTGGCTCGTCGCGCTGTACAAGCCCTGGTCGAAGATGGACGCGGAGGTGGTCGGCGGAGCCGCTGCGGCCGGCCTCGCCTGGCTCGCCAAATCAGGATGCACGACCACCACCGACCACCACTACATCTTCCCGAAGGGGCGGGGTGACCTGTTCGCCGCCGAGATCGACGCCGCGAGCCGAATCGGAGTGCGATTCCAGCCGTGTCGCGGTTCGATGGACCGAGGGGTGTCCGACGGTGGTCTGCCACCGGACGAGGTGGTCGAGAGCCTCGACGACATCCTGACCGCGACGTCGGACGCGATCGACACCTACCACGACAGCTCGTTCGGCTCGATGCTGCGGATCGCCGTCGCTCCGTGTTCGCCGTTCTCCATCAGCAAGGACTTGCTCGTCGAGTCCGCATCTCTGGCGAGAAGCAAGAACGTTCGGCTGCACACGCATCTGGCCGAAACGCTGGACGAGGAAGAGCACTGTGTCGCTCAGATGGGCTGCACCCCCGTCGAGTACATGGAGCAGGTCGGCTGGCTCGGGGACGACGTGTGGTTCGCACACGCGGTGCACCTGCACGACTCCGACATCGCGAAGATGGCGGCCACCGGCACCGGAGCCGCCCACTGCCCGAGCTCCAACGCACGCCTCGGAGCAGGCATCGCGCGGATCTCGGATCTGCTCGCCGCAGGCGCTCCGGTGGGCCTCGGAGTCGACGGAAGCGCGTCCGCGGAGATGGTGCCGCTGGCCGGAGAGATCCGTCAGGCGATGTACATGCAGCGCGCCAAGTACGGTCCGACCGCGCTCACCGCACGCCAGGCATTGGAGATCGGGACGCTCGGCGGCGCAACAGTACTCGGTCGTCAGGACGAGATCGGGTCCATCGAGGTCGGCAAGGTGGCCGATCTGGCGCTGTGGCGCACCGACGGCTTCTACGCCGCGGTCGACGATCCGATCGTCGCATTCGCCTACGGACAGACCCCACCGTTGGCCCGGCTGCTGGTCGGGGGCCGCACGATCGTCGAGGACGACGTTCTGGTCAGCGCACCGCAGGACGCGGTAGCCCGAGAAGGCGCCGACGCGCACCGTCGGCTCATGACACTTGCGAAGGATGTACTGTGAGCTCCCCGACCGACACTGCTCCTGCCAAGACAGCTCCTGCCAGGTCTGCTCCTACCAGGGCTCCCCACGACATCGCAGCCCCGGGACAAGGACGCGTCGGTGACAGCCCGTTGCGTCCCGACGGGACGTTGAAGGTCAAGGGAGAGTTCGCGTATTCGTCGGACCTGTTCATCGACGGGATGCTGTGGGGCGCAACGCTTCGGAGTCCGCATCCACGTGCGCGAATACTGTCGATCGACATCTCGAAGGCGCTGGCCACCCCGGGCGTCGAAGCCGTACTGACGCACGAGGACGTGCCGGGCCGCAAGTGCTTCGGCCTCGATCACACGTGGGACCAGCCCGTCCTCGCATTCGACGAGGTCCGCCACGAAGGCGAGCCGATCGCCTTGATCGCCGCCGACCACCCCGAGACCGCTCGCCGCGCAATGGAGAAGATCGCCGTCGAGTACGAGATACTCGAGCCCTTGACGGATGCACGGCGCGCGGCGCTCGACCCGACGTACCCGAAGGTGCAGGAGCGTGGGGGAGTAGCCAGGCATCAGCCCGTACGCGTGGGCGACGTCGCCTCGGCGAAAGAGCGCGCGGAGATCGTCGTCTCCAGCGATTTCTCCGTCGGCATCCAGGACCAGGCGTTTCTCGGACCTGAATCCGGCCTCGCGATTCCAGGCGAGGACGGCGGTGTCGACCTCTACGTCGCCACTCAATGGATGCACAACGACCTGGCCCAGATCGGACCGTGCCTCGGCCTGCCCGACGAGAAGATCCGCATGACCCTGGCCGGCGTGGGCGGCGCATTCGGCGGACGCGAAGACCTGTCCATGCAGATCCACGCCGCCATGCTCGCGATGTACACCGGCAAGCCCGTGAAGATCGTCTACAACCGCTACGAATCCTTCTTCGGCCACGTCCACCGCCACCCCGCGCAGATGCACTACGAATACGGCGCCAGCCGCGACGGCAAGCTGCTGTACGCCGACGTCGAGATCATCCTCGACGGAGGTGCGTACACGTCGGCAACGCTCAACGTCGTAGGCAATGCGGCGTCCCTCGGCGTCGGGCCGTACGTGATCCCGAACATCGAGATCGACGCGTACGGCGTGTACACCAACAACCCACCGTGCGGGGCGATGCGTGGATTCGGCGCAGTACAAGCATGTTTCGCATACGAGTCGATGATGGACAAACTCGCCGAGGCCTGCGGAATCAGCCCCGTCGAAGTCCGGCAGATCAACGCCGTCAGCCAAGGATCCGTTCTCGCGACCGGACAGGTCATCGAAGCACCCGCTCCACTGGCGGACATGCTCGCCCGCGCCGAGGCAATGGCACTGCCGGCCCCGCTCGACGCGTCGGACATCCGTAACCTGCCGGGCGGTGCCTCCCAGACCACGCACGGCGAAGGCGTCGTACGCGGCATCGGCTACGGCGTCGGAATCAAGAACATCTGCTTCTCCGAGAACTACGACGACTATTCCACCGCCCGAGTACGTCTCGAAGTCATCGGCGGGGAGGCAACCGCCCTGGTGCACACCGCGGCGGCCGAGGTCGGTCAAGGGTTGGTCACGTTGGAGGCGCAGATCGCGCGCACCGAGCTCGGCGTGACCAAGGTGGTCATTCATCCGGCCGACACTGCAGTCGGGAACGCAGGTTCGTCGTCGGCGTCGCGTCAGTCCTACATGACCGGCGGAGCCGTCAAGGCCGCGTGCGAGGCCGTCCGTGACGCCGTGTTCGTACTTGCGAGCCTGCACCTCGGACGAGCCGTCAGCGGACTGACCCTCGACGGCGGAAAGATCGTGTCGTCGGGTGAAGTACTCGCGACGATCGAGGATGTGTTGGGCGACCGCGTGATCGAGCAGACACGCGAATTTCACCACCGACCGACCAGCGGGATGGACCCCGTCACCGGTCAGGGTGCGAGCCACACGCAGCTTGCACTGTGCGTGCACCGAGCGGTCGTCGACGTCGACGTGGAGCTGGGTCTGGTGAAGGTCATCGAAATGGCCGCCGTGCAGGACGTCGGCAAGATCCTCAACCGGCTCTCGCTCGAAGGACAGATCCACGGCGGATCGGCGCAGGGCCTGGGTCTGGCCGTCATGGAGGAGATCGTCGTGAAGGACGGACTCGTGAAGAACCCGTCCTTCACCGACTACCTCATCCCGACGATCCTCGACATGCCGCCCATGAAACTCGACATCCTGGAGAATGCAGACCCATTGGCGCCGTACGGCCTTCGTGGTGCGGGCGAGCCGCCCACCCTGTCCTCGACGCCGGCCGTCGTCGCTGCCATCCGCGACGCGACCGGGCTTGCCCTGACCCGTGTCCCCATCCGCCCCGAACACATCGTCGCGCCCTAGGAGGGCACATGACTCAGCTCGATTCGTCCGGCACGCGTGAACGCAGTACCTCGCCGCTGGACAAGTTCTTCTCGATCTCACTGCGCGGATCCACCGTGTCCCGAGAAATCCGTGGCGGCATCACCACATTCGTCGCCATGGCGTACTTGATCGTCCTGATTCCGCTCATCATCGGTGACGCCAAGGACGTCACCGGTGCCACCCTCGATCCGGCACAGCTGTCCACAATGGTGGCGCTGTCCGCTGGGCTCACGACCATACTGATGGGCGTCGTCGGCAACGCACCGCTGGCCATGGCCGCCGGCCTCGGTGTGACCCCCATCGTGGTGTTCCAGGCCGCGCCCTACATGACGTGGCCGCAGGCAATGGGACTCGTCGTACTCGAAGGCGTCGTCATTGTGATCTTCGCGCTCACCGGAGTTCGACAGCTCATCATGGACGCCATACCGTTGGTGCTCAAGCAGGCCATCGGAGTGGGTATCGGCGCGTTCATCGCCTTGATCGGACTGGTCGACGCCGGCTTCGTCGGACACCACGAATCTGCCGCCACCGCCGTGACTCTCGGGACGTTCGGCAAACTCGCCGGCTGGCCGGTCTTCGTGTTCTGCGTCGGTCTCGTCGTGATGCTCATGCTGTTCGTCCGACGCGTGCCCGGCGCCATGCTCATCGGGATCTTCGTCGCCACCAATCTGGCGATCGTTCTGAACGCGGTGATCGACATCGACCCGAAGGCGTGGGGGCCCGTCGTGCCCAAGGTGCCGGACTCCATCGTCGCCACACCGCAATTCGGCCTATTGTTCGACGTGGACATCTTCGGCGGGTTCGCCCGAGCCGGAGTCGTCACCGCCTCGGTGGTCCTGTTCACCCTCGTACTGTCCGGATTCTTCGACGCCATGGGCACCATCCTCGGTGTCGGCGAGGAAGCAGGCCTGGTCGACAAGAAAGGCAAGATGCCAGGACTGAGCCGCATCCTCACCGTCGACGGCATCGGTGCCATCGTCGGCGGCGCATTCAACGGATCCGCGAACACCGCCGTGGTGGAATCCGCGGCCGGTGTCACCGAAGGAGCGAGGACCGGACTGGCAAGCGTCGTCACCGGAGGACTGCTCACCAGCCTGATCTTCTTCACCCCGTTGGCCGGAGTGGTGCCGGTCGGAGCGGCAGCACCCGCACTGGTGCTGGTCGGTGCGCTGATGATGACCCACGTACGCAAGATCGACTGGGCGGACACCGACATCGCGATCCCCGCGTTCCTGACGATCGTGCTCATGCCGTTCACCTACTCCATCACCGTCGGCGTCGCAGCCGGTGTCATCGCCTACACCCTGGTTCGCGTGGCCAAGGGCAAAGTGCGACAGACACATTGGCTGCTGTACGTGATGTCCGCTGTCTTCCTGGTCTACTTCGCACTGCATCCCATCGAGGAAGCGCTCGGGATCTCCTGATGCGCGACATCGCATCGTCACTGGCGACCTGGAATTCCGTCGGAATGCCGTACGCCATCGCCACCGTCGTCTCCGTCTCCGGCAGCGCACCTCGCCTGCCGGGGGCGGCGATGGCCGTCGCAGCCGACGGCGAAGCAGTGGGAAGTGTGTCCGGCGGATGCGTCGAAGGTGCTGTCTACGAGCTGTGCCGCGACGTTCTCGCAACGGGTGTGCCCGTCAGGGAGAGCTTCGGATACAGCGACGACGACGCCTTCGCGGTCGGACTGACCTGCGGCGGCGTCATCGAGGTGTTCGTCTCCACCGCGCCGCCGGCGTCCGTCGTCGACGCGGTGGCCACCGGTGCCGACGTGGCGGTGGCCCAGCTGCTGGACGCCACCGGTGCGGTGCTGATGGTCGGCGCGCACGGGACAACGGGAACCACGGGTTTCGCGGACGTCGACGCCGTGGTCTCCAGCGAAGCGCTCGCCATGCTGGACAGTGGGTCGTCCGGCATCCGTTCGGTACGATGCCGCCCCGACGCCGAGGTGTTCGTCCAGTCTCACGCCGCGCCGCCGCGATTGCTGATCTTCGGTGCCATCGACTACGCGGGTGCACTGGCCAGGCTGGGGAAGTTCCTGGGTTACCGAGTGACCGTGTGCGACGCTCGTCCGGTCTTCGCGACCGAGGCCCGCTTTCCCGACGCCGACGAGGTGGTGGTGGAGTGGCCACACAGCTACCTCGCACGCACGCCGGTGGATTCGCGCACCGTCGTCTGCGTCCTGACGCACGACGCGAAGTTCGACGTTCCGCTGCTGGATGTGGCGCTACGGTTACCCGTCGCGTTCGTCGGAGCCATGGGTTCGCGGCGAACGCACCTCGACCGGCTGAGCCGTCTCAGGGACGTCGGGCTCACCGACCGCGAGCTGTCGCGGCTGCGATCGCCCATCGGCCTCGACCTCGGCGCCCGCACTCCGGAGGAAACAGCCCTGTCCATCGCCGCGGAATTCACCGCACTGCGACGGGACGGCAGTTGCCTGCCCCTCGTGCAGTCCACAGGTCCGATTCACCGCGACATCGAGAACGCACGCGTGTCCTGACTGCACACAAGTCGACGCCCCGGGGCCGAATGTGGCTTCCGGGGCGGACTCGTGTGCACTGACGGGTCAGGTCCTGCGGGAGAGGAGCTGCGGAGCGGCGAGGAAGGTACGACGCACCACACCGCGAAGGCCGAGCTTGTCGTACGCGGTGACGGGGTTCTTGTGGTGCAGGGAGGCGACGTCCACGGTGAACTCCTGGTCCGGGGCGAAGACGACGAGGTCGGCCACGGCGCCGACGGCTATGCGCCCCCGGTCGGGCAGACCGACCTGGTCTGCGGTGTTCACCGCCATCCAGCGCACCACGTCGGCCAACGAGTGTCCGCGACGCGACGCCTCGGTCCACACTGCGGGCAGTGAGACCTGGAGCGACGCGATCCCGCCCCAGGCGTCGGCGAAATTGCCGGTGTCGAGTCGTTTGAGGTCGACGGTCGAGGGGGAGTGGTCGGTCACCACGGTGTCGATGATGCCGTCGGCAAGGCCCTGCCACAGCAGTTCTCGGTTGCCTGCCTCACGGATCGGGGGACAACATTTGAACTGTGTTGCACCGGGCGGGATGTCCTCGGCGTCGAAACACAGGTAGTGCGGGCATGTTTCGGCGGTGACGCGCACTCCGTCCTGCTTGGCCGCAGCGATCAGCGGCAGCGCGTCCGAGCTCGACAGGTGCAGAATGTGCACGCGACATCCTGTGCGCCGGGACAACTCGACGACCTGTGCGATGGCGAGGTTCTCGGCTGCGCGGGGTCGCGAATCGAGGAAACCCGAATACGCGGTGCCCGACGGCGGGGGCGCGGACGAGATCACGCCCGCGTCCTCGGCGTGGACGATCATCAACCCGTCGAACGACGCGATTTCGATGAGTGCCTTCTCGAGTTCCGGTGCCGAGAGCGGTGGAAACTCGTCGACGCCGGAGTGCAGCAGGAAACATTTGAACCCGAAGGCACCGGCGTCGTGCAGCGGACGGAGTTGGTCGACGTTGCCCGGCACTGCGCCACCCCAGAAGCCGACGTTCACCACCGATCGATCGGCCGCCACCCGTCGCTTGATCTCGAGAGCGTCCACGTCCACGGTCGGCGGAATGCTGTTGAGTGGCATGTCGACGATCGTCGTGATGCCGCCGGCCCGCGCGGCACGGGTGGCGCTGGCGAAGCCTTCCCACTCGGTGCGTCCGGGCTCGTTGACGTGCACATGAGTGTCGACGAGACCAGGGAGCAGCACTTCGTCGTCGGAGAGTTCGACGACGTCGTCGGCGTGCCGAGCATCGAGGGAAGCGATGCGCCCGTCTCGAATTCCCACCGACACCGCGCACTCCCATCCGTCGACGATCGCGCGCGGTGCCCTGATCAGCAGGTCGAACCTATCGGCCACCGTCGGCTCCGACCAGTTCGAAGGGGGACGCCGCCTGCCAGGCCTGATCGACGCTGTCCAACGCTTCGGCGTCCAGTTCGCCGAAGAGTCTGAGCCTGGACAGCCCGCCGTCGGGATAGACGTCGAGGCGCAGGTGCGTGTACGACTCGGCTCGATCGATCAGGAAACGATGGCGGGTATCCGGTTGTACGGCTGTGCGCGGGAGGATCTCGGTCCACGCGGTGTGGTCCGCTTTGTGTCGCCGACGAGAATCGACCGCGCTGAGCCGGATCCATCCCGGCGCGTTGCCGACGTAGTAGCTGGTGTCGACCTCCACGTGACGGGGAACGCCGGGCGCTGCCAGCTCGAAGATCGCGAAGTCGTTTCCGCCGCCGCGCCGACGAGAGTTCTCCCAGCCCTCGCCCATGTTGCGTGCGCGCCCCGGAAGGATGATGTTGGCGGGGGAGGAGTAGAAAGCGTCGGAGCATTCGGTCAGGGAGGCCCCGTTCTCGGCGGCGAGCAAGTCCACCGTGCCGCCGAGGAATCGAGGGTCCTGGACGACCTTGCCGTGTACACGGAATCGAGCGACACCTCCGTCCGGGTAGATCGACAACCGGACATGCGTCCAGCGGTGTCGATCGGCGACCTCGTAGAGATTCGCAGTGTCGCCGTCCGCCGGGGACTTGGCGACGATGGTCTGCCAGTCGGCCTTCATCACCTCGTCGATCGACGGGTAGCCGTCGACGAATGCGGCCTCGACCGACACGAAAGGCGGATAGTTGCCCTTGAAGTACGCGGTGTCGACCACCACGCCGTGGACGATGCCCGGCGCCGCGAGACGAACGATTGCCCAGTCGTGGCCACCGTCGTCGCGTCGCCGCCGCGTCTCCCAGCCGTCGTACACCTTGCCCTTGTGTCCGAAATCGTGGGGATCGAAAAACGGTGCTTCAGGACGAATCAGGTTCTCCCGCTGGGCGAACAGTTCGTCGTTGGCGGCCGAGACGCTTCCGCCCAGGGCGCGTGAGGCGAGATCGGTGAGGTGAGTGAAATCCTTGATGGTCATCTGTGCCTTTCCTAGTCCATCATCAGCAGGGCAGTGGGTGCGTCGGCCGACGTGACGGCCAGTTCCTCGAACTCACCGACGTTGTCGATCTCGGTGCCCATAGCGATGTTGGTGACTCGCTCGAGCACGATCTCCACGACGACCGGGACCTTGTGTTCCGACGCCAGGGTCCGGGCACGGACGAGTGCTTCACCGATCAGCTCCGGCTCGGTCACGCGAAGTGCTTTGCATCCCAATCCTTCTGCGACACGGACATGGTCGACACCGTATCCCTTGGGCAGGGTCTCCTCTGCTTCCTGGGTGTTGATGTTGTCGAATCCGAGTTGGACGCAGAAGTCCATGTCGAAGGCGCGCTGCGCCTGACGGATCAGACCGAGATAGGAGTTGTTGACGACGACGTGCACGTACGGCAGGTTGAACTGCGCTCCGACGGCCAGTTCCTCGATCATGAACTGGAAGTCGTAATCACCGGAGAGGGCAACGACGTTCGCCGACGAATCGGCGGCGACGGCACCGAGGGCGGCCGGAATGGTCCAACCCAACGGGCCGGCTTGCCCGCAGTTGATCCAGTTGCGCGGGGAGAACACGTGCAGAAACTGTCCGCCCGCGATCTGCGACAGACCGATGGTGCTGATGTATCGGGTGTCCCGGCCGAAGACCTTGTTCATCTCCTCGTACACGCGTTGTGGCTTGATCGGCACGTTGTCGAAATGGGTGCGTCGGTGCATGGTGGATTTGCGGTGGGCACACGCCGCGACCCAGTCACCGAGATCGCGCAGTGTTCCCGCTGCCTTGCGTTCCCGGGCGACCGCGATGAACTGCTCGAGGGCAGCCTTGGCGTCGGAGATGATTCCGTAGTCGGGCGCGAAGACGCGTCCGATCTGGGTGGGTTCGATGTCGACGTGGATGAACTTCCGCCCCTTGCGGTAGGTGTCGAGGCCCCCGGTGTGCCGGTTGGCCCAACGATTGCCGATGCCCAACACGAAGTCCGACGCCAGCAACGTGGCGTTTCCGTACCGGTGTGCGGTCTGCAGTCCCACCATGCCCGCGGCGAGGCGGTGGTCGTCGGGAATGGTGCCCCATCCCATCAGGGTCGGAACGATGGGGACGTCGAGGATTTCCGCCAGTTCGACGAGGAGGTCGGATGCGTCGGCGTTGATGATGCCGCCGCCGGCGACGATCAACGGGCGATCGGCGGCGAGGAGCATGTCGATCGCCTTCTCGGCCTGCGCCCGAGAGCACAGCGGCTTGTGCACCGGTAGAGACTGGTAGGTATCGGGATCGAAGTCGATTTCGGCGAGCTGTACGTCGATGGGCAGATCGATCAGGACCGGCCCAGGTCGGCCGGACCGCATCAAGTGGAATGCCTGAGCGAACGCGCCCGGTACCTGCGCCGGTTCGAGAACGGTCATCGCCATCTTGGTGACGGGCCCGGCGATCGTGGCGATGTCGACGGCTTGGAAGTCCTCCTTGTGCAGCCGTGCAACGGGAGCCTGGCCGGTGATGGCCAGGATCGGGATGGAATCGGCCATCGCGGAGTACAGGCCGGTGATCATGTCGGTGCCGGCCGGGCCGGACGTTCCGATACAGATTCCGATGTTGCCTGCGGCGGCGCGGGTGAACCCCTCGGCCATGTGCGAGGCACCCTCGACGTGGCGCGCGAGGACGTGGCGAATGCCGCCGTGGTCACGCATCGCGGCGTAGAAGGGATTGATCGCCGCGCCGGGCAGACCGAACGCGGTCGTTGCGCCTTCGAGTTCGAGAATCTTGACGGCCGCATCGGCCGCGCGCATCTTGGGCATGTCAGTTCACCGTGGCTTCTGTGTCGAGGGTTCCGGACAGGCGAGCGACCCCGCGGTAGAGAGCCGAATGATCCAGCCCGCCGTCGCCGTTGGCCCGGGCCGACGCCATCAGCTGGGCCAGGACAGCACCCATCGGCACGACGACGCCTGCCTCTCGGGCAGCGGAGGTGACGATGCCGAGGTCCTTGTGGTGCAGGTCGATTCGGAACCCCGGTTCGAAAGATCTGTCCAGCATCTTCTGTGCCTTCTGGTTCAGCACTGCTGACCCGGCGAGGCCTCCGCCGAGCACCTCGACCGACGCCGCGAGGTCCACTCCGTACGCCTCGAGGAATGCGATGGCCTCGGCGAGAACCTGAATGTTGCCGGCGACGATCAACTGATTGGCGGCCTTGACGGTCTGCCCCGACCCGCTGGGACCGACGTGTACCACCGTCTTTCCGACCACGTCCAGAACCGGCTTGGCGGAGGCGAAGTCCTCCGCGCTTCCACCGACCATGATCGACAGCGTGGCGTTCTCGGCGCCTGCCTGGCCTCCCGAGACGGGCGCGTCGATCAAACGGAACCCGCGGGTCGCGGCCTCCTCGGCAAGCGAGGCGGTCACGTCCGGGCGGATGCTCGAGAAGTCGATGACGAGGGTGCCGCGGCGGGCATGGTCGAACACGCCGTCCTTACCGAGCAGCACCTCCTGCACGTCGGGGGAATCGGGGACCATGACCGCCACGATGTCGGCGTCGGCGACGGCCTTCGCGATGGAGTCCGCGGCGGTGCCACCGGCGGCGACGAGTGGGCCGGTGCGGTCGGGCGTCAGGTTGTAGCCGACGACATGGTGTCCGGCCTCGGCGAGATGAACGGACATGGGGCTTCCCATGATTCCGAGACCGATGAAAGCGATTGTGCTCATGGAGATTCCTTACGTGGAGGTGGGGGCGGCGACCCAGGACGAGGTATCGCGCAGCCAGGAGAAGGTGTCGGGGCGAGTGGCCTTGTACTCGACGCCGATGTAACCGTCGTAGCCGTTGCCGCTCAATTGCGACAGGTAGGTGGGCAGGTCGAGCGTTCCGGTTCCGGGCTCGCCGCGGCCGGGGGAGTCGGCGATCTGAACGTGACCGATGAGGTCGGAGTAGGAGTCGAGTGCGGCGGCGACGTCGTCCCCGTTGACGTCGAGGTGATACAGATCGGCCAACAGACGAAGGCTGTGTACGTCGTGGTCGCGCTCGACGCGTCGAATGACGGCCACGGCGTCGTCGGCGGTCAGGAGCGGGTATGCCGGTGCACCGCTGACCGGCTCGATCAGCACGACGGCGCCGATGTCGGCTGCAGCGGCTCCGGCGGCAGCCAGGTTCTCGGCCGCGACACGATCCTGCTCGGCGGGGTCGCTGCCCTCGATTCGGTTTCCGTACAACGCGTTGAACGCGCCGGTGCCGAGCGTCTTCCCGATGCCGACAGTGACGTCGATGTTGTCACGGAAGGCACGAACCTGCGAGGGGTCGCTCAGAATTCCGCGGTCGCCCGCAGGCATGTCGCCCGCGGCGAAGTTGAGTCCGGTCAGCTGAACGCCTGCATCCCGGACGGCGGAGACGAACGCGTCCACGTCGCTGTCGCCGGGAACCGGAGTCGGAAACGGCCACCAGAATTCCACGGCGTCGAACCCCGCCGCTTTCGCGGCAGCCGGTCGCTCCAGCAGCGGAATGTCGGTGAACAGGATGGAGCAGTTGACCGTGTACGAGTTGTTCTGCATTGCTGTACCTTTCGTCATCTCGGGACCGAGAGCCCGCGATATTGTCGCCAACCTCCAGTGTGAGTGATGTCGGTCAGATCGTCCGGATGCTCCTCGAGAACCCAGGGGCGCAGTCCCACGCCCAGCACGGAACGCCCGTCCTCGAGTTCGACGACTGTCAGCTCGAGCTCCGGTGGCTCGTCGGGCAGAAACGCAGTCCGGATGTCGTCCAGTGGGATGTCGTAGAGCTCGCCGTCGATCGCCGCTCCTGAATCGTCGTCCAGCAGTAGTGCCGGGAACTCGTCGCGAACCGAGTAGAAGCGGTACTTGGCGGTCGTTCTGGCGGTTCCGACGAATGGGTGGCCGGCGACGTTGTGGTGAAGGTTGCCGCCGCGCATGGCTCCGCCGTTGCAGAACAGCTCGGTCATCTATGCCTCCTCGGATCGATTGAATTTCGCATTGTGGAATATAAATTCCAGCGATAAGGAAAGTGTGATCCACCGCACGGCGATCTGTCAACCGTGCGGACCCCTGCCGATGGCAATTCCATGATGCGAAATCCGTTGCGTTCCAATGGGCATGACTTCTCGGCAAACTCGTCGGCACAAACTCTTGACAGCAATATGTGATGGCTGTCACGCTCAATATATGGAATCGACATTTCGCATTACGGAATTGGGAGAGGTAGGCGCGGCACAGCGTCTGAACGCAGCCGCCGAACCCGACGTGCGGAGGATGCTTGCAGCGGCACTCGACGTTCCTCGTTGGATCGAGCACATGGTCGGGCACCTGCCGTACGAGGACGACGACGAGTTACGCCGGGCCGTGTTCGCTGCGGCAGCCCCACTGACCACCGACGAGATCGACCGAGCGCTCGACGTGCACCCTCGCATCGGGGAACGCCCGGAGGGCGACGACGACCACGCACGCAGTGCCCGGGCGGAGCAGGCGGGCCTCGACATGTCGGCCACCGACGTCCGGCGACGGCTGCGCGACGGAAACATCGCCTACGAGAGGCGCTTCGGCCGGGTGTTTCTCGTTCGCGCTGCCGGCCGGAGCATCGACGACATCGTCGACATGCTGGAGCATCGCCTCGGCAACGAACCGGATGTCGAGGAGCGCGTCGTCGAGCGTGAACTCCGTGAGATCGCCGCCGTGCGATTGGCGAGGGAGTCGTAGATGCCCGGACGTAGCTTCGTCACCACCCACGTGCTCGACTCGTCCAGCGGCGCTCCTGCACAGGGCGTTTCGGTCGTACTCTCGAATGCTCGGCAGGAGATCGCCCAGGGCGTCACCGATTCCGAAGGGCGCATCGAAAGCCTGGGCCCCGACGCTCTCGACCCAGGCCGATACCGCCTCACCTTCGACACCGGCCGCTATTACGCCGACCGTGATGTCCACACCTTCTACCCCGCAGTCGAGATCGTCTTCGAGACAGCCCCGGACGCCTCGCACTACCACGTACCACTTCTTCTCAGCCCGTTCGCATTCACGACCTATCGAGGGAGCTAGACATGAGCATCGTTCTCGGAGCAAATCAGTACGGAAAGGCCGAATGCCGCCTGGTCAGAATCGATCGGGACACTCCGCGTCACCGCATCACCGACGTCAGCGTCACCTCCCAGCTGCGGGGTGATCTGGAAGCCGCCCACACCGTCGGCGACAACAGTCACGTCGTCGCGACGGACACCCAGAAGAACACCGTGTACGCCTTCGCCCGAGAGGGACTCGGCGCAATCGAGGACTTCGCTCTGCGTCTCGGCCGGCACTTCACCGACAGTTTCGACTGGATCGACGGCGGGAGGTGGGAGATCGAGCAGTACAGCTGGGCGCGAATACCGTCGGGCACCGACGGTTACGACCACTCGTTCGTCAAGAGCAGTGACGAGAAGCGCAACACCGTCGTGACCATCGACGAAACCGGCCCGACGGTGATCTCCGGCGTCAGCGATCTCGTCGTCCTGAACTCCACGGCATCGGAGTTCTGGGGATACCCCAAGGATCGGTACACGACGCTGAAGGAGACGACCGACCGCATTCTCGCGACATCGGTCAGCGCGCGGTGGCGGTACCTGTCCACCGACCTCGATTTCGACAAGGTCTTCGACGACGTCCGGTCGATCATGCTCGACGCCTTCGCATCCACCCACTCGTTGGCGTTGCAGCAGAGTCTGTTCCAGATGGGAACCCAAGTCCTCGAAGCGCACCCGGAGATCGGCGAGATCAAGTTCTCCATGCCCAACATCCACCACTTCCTCGTCGATCTCGAGCCGTTCGGACTCGACAACCCAGGTGAAGTGTTCTACGTCGCCGACCGGCCGTACGGACTGATCGAGGCGACGGTGAAACGCGACGACGTTCCCGACGCCGGGCACGTGTGGGCCACCGTACCCGGATTCTGTTAGGAGCGAAGGCCATGAAGCTGAGGAAGGCCGGGAGCGGAGCCCGCGGGAGTGACCAGGGTAAGGCCGGTAGTGGAGATGACAAGGGTGATCAGGGGCGTCCGGAGGACGAGCGCCTGTCGATCGGTAGGTCGTATCTCTATGGATTGCAACATATCCTGACGATGTACGGCGGGGTGATCGCGCCGCCTTTGATCGTCGGTGGTGCGGCCGGGTTGAACGGCACCCAGATTGCGGTTCTGGTGTCGGCTGCACTGTTCGTCAGTGGTGCTGCGACGATGCTCCAGACCCTCGGGCTTCCGTACGTCGGCGCGAAACTGCCGTTGGTCCAGGGTATTTCCTTCGCTTCCGTGTCGACGATGGTTGCGATCGCCAGTGGTCCCGACGGTTTGAACTCGGTGTTCGGTGCCATCATCGCGGCCGGTGCGATCGGAATTCTGATCACGCCGTTCTTCAGCAAGATCGTCCGGTTCTTCCCTCCGGTCGTGACGGGCACGATCATCACGGTGATCGGGATTTCGCTTCTTCCGGTGACGGTGCGGTGGGCGATGGGTGGCGATCAGGGCGCTGCCGATTGGGGGTCGATGTCCAACATCGGTCTCGCGGGCTTCAGCCTCGCCGTGGTGCTCCTGGTCAGCCGGTTCGTGCAGGGAACGCTCTCTCGCCTGTCGATACTCATTGGAATCGTCGTCGGCACCGGGTTCGCGTTCGCCGTCGGCAAGGCCGACTTCTCCGATGTGGGGACCGGCAGCTTCTTCGCGTTGCCGGAGCCGTTCGCATTCGGGGCGCCCGTCTTCCAGATCGGCGCGATCATCTCGATGGTCGTCGTCATTCTGGTCATCATGACCGAGACGACGGCGGACATCCTTGCCGTCGGCGAGATCGTCGGCACGGACGTCGATGCTCGGCGGGTCGGGGACGGGCTCCGGGCGGACATGATCGCGACGACGGTTGCACCGGTGTTCGGGACTTTCCCGGCGAGTGCCTTCGCGCAGAACGTCGGACTCGTGGCCGTCACCGGGATCAAGAGTCGCTACGTGGTGGCTGCCGGCGGTTCGGTGTTGCTGTTCCTCGGTCTCTTTCCGGTGTTGGGCCGGGTGGTGGCGTCGGTGCCACTGCCCGTGCTCGGTGGCGCGGGGATCGTGTTGTTCGGCTCGGTCGCCGCCAGCGGAATCAGAACACTGTCCAAAGTGAACTTCGACGGCAACCTGAATCTCGTCATCGTCGCGGTCGCCCTGGGATTCGGCGTCATTCCGATCGCGGTGCCGGGCTTCTACTCGGCCTTCCCCGAGTGGGTACACGTGGTCTTCGATTCGGGAATCAGCGCTGCCAGCATCGTGGCCGTGGTTCTGAACATCGCCTTCAACGTGTTGACCAAGGGAAACAAGGCATCACCGTCCGTGGTCACCGCGGCACCGCCCGTGGCCACGCGACACCATTCCACCTGAGTCGAGCGGTGGAGGTCGGCAGGTGAAATAGGGTAGCGGTAACCGAACGAGTCGAGAGGTGATCCATGGCGGTGGGTGGCGGAGTGCAGTCGGTCGAGCGGGCATTCGAGCTTCTCGACATCATGGCGGCCTCGGGAGGATCGATCGGTATCAGTGAACTCGCCGAGGCCGCAGATCTTCCGATGCCCACGGTGCACCGACTGATCGGAACCCTGGTGACGCTCGGTTACGTTCGCCGGCTCGCCACCCGCCGGTACGCGTTGGGCACCAAGTTGATCGGGTTGGGCGACAGCGCAACCAAATTGATCGGGGGATGGGCGAAACCGTATCTGTCCGAGCTCGTTCGGCAGACGCACGAGACGTCGAACATGGCGTTTCTGGAAGACGACATGGCCGTCTACGTCGCTCAGGTGCCGTCGGAGCACGCCATGCGGATGTTCAACGAAGTGGGTCAGCGTGTGCTTCCGCATTCCACCGGGGTGGGCAAGGCCCTCTTGTCTCAGCTGCCCGACGACGAGGTCCGTGCCCTCGTCTCGCGGACCGGCATGGCCCCGCGGACGGTCAACACGCTGAACTCCCTCGACGCACTGCTCGCGGATCTCGCCGTCGTCCGATCGCGCGGGTATGCGATCGACGACGGTGAGCAGGAGGTGGGTGTTCGGTGTTTCGCAGTTCCCGTGATCGGAGCGCCGACGCTCACCGCCATGTCCATCGCCGGGCCGACCGCGCGGGTGACCCTGGAGTCCGCTGAGCAGTTCGTTCCACTTCTGGTGTCCGCAGCCGAACGGTTGTCGAAGGACCTCCAGCCTCGCTGACGGCGCCGTGTGCTCGTTCCAATCTTGACACCCGTCCGTATCAGATGGAAAGTGACACCTAGCAGTTCCCAATACGGGGGGAACGGAGACTGGAGGTGACGGGCGATGCCCACACTCTCGAACAAGGTTGTCTTCATCACGGGCGCGGCACGCGGTATCGGTGCGGAAACAGCCCGTGCACTGGCGGCCCGGGGGAGCAAGCTGGTGTTGACCGACGTCGACGAGGAGCCACTGCTCGCGCTGGGCGTCGAGCTGGGCGACGCCGCGGTCACCGTCGTGGCCGACGTCCGCGACCTCGACGCGACGCAGGCCGCGGTCGACGCAGGCATTGCGCGCTTCGGCGGCATCGACCTCGTGCTGGCCAACGCCGGCATCTCCAGCTACGGCTCGGTACTCCAGGTCGACCCCGCCACGTTCGCGCGAGTGATCGACATCAACGTCCTCGGGGTGTTCCACACCGTTCGGGCGGCGCTGCCGTCGTTGATCGAGCGCAACGGCTATGTCCTCGTCGTGTCGTCGCTCGCCGCATTCGCTGCGTGCCCCGGCCTGGCGGCGTACAACGCGAGCAAAGCCGGAGTCGAGCAGTTCGCGAACGCGCTGCGGCTCGAGGTCGCACACCAGGGCGTTGGCGTCGGATCTGCGCACATGGCCTGGATCGACACTCCACTCGTTCAGGACGCCAAATCCGATCTCGGTGCGTTCCGTGAAATGCTCGAAGTCATGCCGGGGCCGTTCGGGCGAACGATGACCGTCGACACATGCGTCGACGCCTTCGTCGCGGGGCTCGAAGGTCGCAAGCGGAAGGTGTACGTGCCCGGCTGGGTCGGAGTGGCGGGCAAGTTCCGTGCCGTCCTGAACTCGGCAGTGGGGGACAGGGCGCTGTTGAAGCACGTACCGAGATTGCTGCCCAAGATGGACGCCGAAGTCGCCGCTCTCGGGCGCTCGACCAGCGCACGCAACAAGTAGACCAGACGGCACGGACGAAAGAGACCCGATGACAACGACATCCCCCTCGGACACTTCATCGCGAACCGAAACGGAATCGGTCGACTTCCTCATCGTCGGCGCAGGCCTGTCCGGCATCGGTGCGGCGCATCATCTCCAGGCGAAACTGCCGGGCAAGACGTACGCGATTCTCGAGAGCCGCGGCGCGATCGGCGGTACGTGGGACCTGTTCCGATATCCAGGAATTCGGTCCGACTCCGACATGTACACCCTCGGGTACAACTTCCGACCGTGGACGGGCGACAAGTCGATCGCCGACGGCAAGGACATCCGTGAGTACATCGAGGACACCGCGAAGGACGAGGGGATCGACCGTCACATTCGGTTCCACCACAAGGTCGTGTCCGCCGAATGGTCCTCCGCGACGTCCAAGTGGACGGTGACTGCTCAGCGTTCCGGCGGAGAGATCGTGACCTTCGAGGCGTCGTTCCTGATGTGCTGCAGTGGGTACTACGACTACGACAAGGGATTCACTCCGGAGTTCGAGGGCATCGAGAATTTCGGTGGGACCGTGATCCACCCGCAGAAATGGCCGGAGGATCTCGACTACTCCGGCAAGAAGGTCGTCGTCATCGGCAGTGGCGCGACAGCGATCACGTTGGCGCCCAACCTGGCTCGTGAAGCATCGCACGTCACGCTGCTGCAGCGTTCACCCAGCTACATCATGTCCTTGCCGTCCGAGGACCCGGTTGCGCTCGGTCTGCGCAAGTACCTACCTGCGCGTGCCGCGTACGGAATCACCAGGACGAAGAACGCTGTGACCGCGATAGGACTGTACGTTCTGTGCCAGCGTTACCCGAAGTTCATGAAGAAGCAGATCAGGAAGCTCCAGGAAGGGTGGCTCCCGAAGGGGTACGACCTGGACACCCATTTCACCCCCCGGTACAACCCGTGGGATCAACGGCTCTGCCTGGTTCCCGACAACGATCTGTTCCGATCGATCCGCAAGAACGAAGTGGACATCGTCACCGATCACATCGACAAGTTCACCGACACCGGCATCGATCTGAAGTCCGGCGAACATCTGGACGCGGACATCGTCGTCACCGCGACAGGACTGAACCTCGTGGCGTTCGGCAACGTGACGCTCTCTGTCGACGGCCGCGTCGTCGACCTCACGGACACGATGGCGTACAAGGGCATGATGCTGACCGACGTGCCGAATTTCGCGTTCGTCGTCGGCTACACCAACGCATCGTGGACCCTCAAAGCCGACCTGGTGTCCGACTACGTCGCCAGGCTGCTCGCACACATGGACAGGAACGGCGCGCGGGAAGTGCGGCTGAAGCGGGACGCCTCGATAGGGGAGGAACCGTTCCTCGACTTTGCGGCCGGTTACGTTCTCCGCTCGGTCGATTCGTTCCCCAAGCAGGGATCGTCCGCTCCGTGGAAACTGCGCATGAACTACTTCCGCGACCTGCCTGCTCTGCGGTACGGCAAGCTGGTCGACGACAACATGAGCTTCCGGTGATGCGTCACCGGCGACACCGACACGGCCTGTGAGGTAACACAGGTCGGTAACGGGCCGATTGGTATTCGAACGTTACTCTCGGAGCGGCATTTCAATTGGATGCGCAGGTGATGGCCTGGCATTATGTGGTCGAAGTGTCCGTTTTCGATGGGTGCTCGTCAATCGGTCGGTCGTGAAGTGGAGTGGCGCATGAGGATCTCGCGCGGAGTCGTGTTGGCGGCTGTCGCATCGGTGGCGGCAACCGTCGTTCTGTCCGGATGTGCACCGACGAACGACAGCAAGATCGACGCTGCCCCGATCGACTCCAACCCGATCGCCGAACTCCTCAAGCCCAAGCTGACCTCCACCGTCGACGACGGAGCGGTCGGATTCTCCCCGGCGGATCCGGTCACCGTGAGCGTCGTCGACGGCAAGCTCGCAGGCGTCACGATGCTCAACCCGGAGGGCGTGCCCGTATCGGGTGCCATCTCCCCGGACGGTCTGAGCTGGACCAACACCGAGCCGCTCGGATACAACCGAAAGTACCGCGTGCAGGCCGACGCGTACGGGCTCGGCGGATCGAGCACGACCGTCAGCTCGTTCACCACCAGTCAGCCCGGTAACTTCACCAAGCCGTACGTTCTGCCGAGCGAAGGCGCCGTCGTCGGCATCGGTCAGCCGGTCGCTGTCCAGTTCGACGAAACGATCACCGACAAGATCGCCGCTCAGAACGCCATCCAGGTGACCACGACGCCCGCCGTCGAGGGCGCGTTCTACTGGGTCAACGACCGCGAGGTCCGCTGGAGGCCGCAGAACTACTGGGCGTCGGGAACCCGCGTCGACGTTGCGGTCAACGTGTACGGCCGTGACCTCGGCGACGGTATCTACGGCCAGGAGAACGCGTCGACGTCCTTCACCATCGGCGACGCCGTCGTCGCGACGGCCGACGACAACACCAAGCAGGTGACCTTCAACGTCAACGGCCAGGACGTCATCACCATGCCCACCTCGATGGGCAAGGACAGCACACCGACCGACAACGGCGTCTACATCATCGGCGACCGCTTCGATCACCTGGTCATGGACTCGTCCACCTACGGAGTGCCTGTCAACTCCTCGGCCGGCTACCGCACCCCCGTCGACTGGGCCGTCCGAATGTCCTACAGCGGCATCTTCTTCCACTCCGCCCCGTGGTCCGTGGGACAGCAGGGCTACTCCAACGCCAGCCACGGATGCCTCAACCTGAGCCCGTCCAACGCCAAGTGGGTCTTCGACAACACCAAGCGCGGCGACATCGTCGTCGTCAAGAACACCGTGGGCGGCACGCTGTCCGGCGTCGACGGGCTCGGCGACTGGAACATTCCGTGGGAGGAATGGAAAGCCGGCAACGCGTCGAGCGTCTAGTCGGAGCCCTGCTTCTCGTACCGAGCGGGATCGATGCCCAGTGTCTTCAGGTAGGCCACCGGCTCGATGCTCGATCCGTTGTTCCTGACCTCGAAGTGCAGGTGCGGCCCTGTCGAGTTGCCGGTACTGCCGACGGACCCGATCCGGTCGCCTGCTTCGACGGTGTCGCCGACCTCTACGTCCACGCTCGATTGGTGCCCGTAGTACGTGACGGTGTTGCCACTCTTGATGCGCACGAGAGTGCCGTATCCGTCACCCGCATCTCCGGCTTGTTCGACGGTTCCCCCTGTCACCGCGTAGATCGGCGTTCCCGACGGCGCAGCGAAATCGACGCCCTGATGGAACTGGCCGCCGTTTCCGGTGGGATTGTTGCGACTGCCGTAGCCGGACGAGATTTCGTAGCTTCTGGCGGGGAGCGGGAGGATCGAGCCACCCAGACCCACCGACGGGGGAGCGGCCGCAGTCTCCGGCTCGTCGGGAGCCGTGTCCGGTGCCGGCCCGAAGTCCGAGTCGAGAATGACGGAGGCGACCTCGTTGATCAGCACCCCGGTAGCGTCCAGCACCGCGGCGAGAATGGCCGCTCTCTGCTGCGCGTCGGGCTGTGGAATCGGGATGACGGGCAGCTCGATGGTCGGCTGCGCCGTGGCTACGGCCGGGTTGATCAGACCCGTGGTACCGAGGCACAGCGCCGCCGACAACATCGAACCCGCAATCGCCTTGTGAACTCTTCGACCCACGTGAACTGCCTCCTGATCTAGTGCCCGACTCGAACGAAAACTGGGCTCAGAACTGCTGGTGGCGCGTTTCGGGGCGCGTTGAATCAACGCTGCGTGTTCACAGCTATCACGTTGGTACTTTTCTTCCCCAAAAGTGCCATTTGTAACCGTACGTCACATGAACCTCATAGGAAACTCGAAAGTTGAATTACAACAACGTAATTCGGCGGCCAGGACTACGGACTGCCGGTCGACGTGGAGGAGGAGGACGCCTCGAACGACAAGAAAGCCGGCCTCCGTGCGGAGACCGGCTCTCTTGCTTCTATGGGGTGAGTGACGGGACTCGAACCCGCGACACCCAGGATCACAACCTGGTGCTCTACCAGCTGAACTACACCCACCATAGCCACATCTTCTTCGCCCGTTCAGGCTCTGTTTCAGCAGCGACGACAATACTAGCGGTTCGATTCGTCAGTTGCGAATCGCCCCTACGACGGTGTGTCGAGCCCCTCGACGACCGCGGCAATTTCGCTGGTCGACGGGCCGGGCTCGGGTACGAACACCGTCCGGCGGTAGTACTTCAACTCCTTGATCGACTCCTTGATGTCGGCCAAGGCGCGGTGCGCGAGCCCCTTCTGTGGCTGCCCGAAGTAAATCCGCGGGTACCACCGACGCGACAGCTCCTTGATGGAACTGACGTCGATCATGCGGTAGTGCAGGTAGGTGTCCAGCTCGACCATGTCACGCGAGATGAAACCGCGGTCGGTCGCAATGGAGTTTCCTGCCAGAGGCACGGTGCCGGCCACCGGGACATGCTCGCGGATGTACGCCAGCACCTGCTGCTGCGCCTCCTCGAGCGTCACCGTCGACGCACGCACCTCGTCGGTCAGCCCGGACTTGGCATGCATCTTCTTCACCACGTCCGGCATCGACGCCAACGCGTCGTCGTCGGCGTGGATCACGATGTCGACGCCCTCGCCGAGAATCTCCAGTTCGCTGTCGGTGACGAGCGCCGCGATCTCGATGAGTTTGTCCTTCGACAAATCCAGGCCGGTCATTTCACAATCGATCCACACAAGTTTGTCCTGCACACGACACAGACTAGTGCGACCATGCTCACCGCTAAGGTTTGCGGTGGCGATCGCAGTGCGAGCCGAACGACAGCAAGCAAGAGAACCAAGGAGCATCGATAGACATGACGGTCGATCCGGCGTCGGAAGGTTCCACCACTCTCACCCCCGCGGAGAAGGCGAAGGCTGCCAAGGCCGCTGCCGTCGAAGCGGCCCGAGTTGCCGCCGAGGCCCTGGCTGCAGCAGAGGCGGCCGAGAAGGAAGCGCTGGACGCCGAAGCCGCCGAAACCAAGGTCATCGAAGCCGACGGCGCCGAAACCCAGGGCGCTGAGGTACCGGCTGGTGTCGCAGCCGAGATAGCGGCGGGTTATCAGTCGTCGGGAGCCGCCTTGGAGCTCGGGACCGTCGTCCTGGACGGCGTGACGGATCCAGCCGCGGGGATTCGTATTCCCCTCGCGACGCTGAACAGGCACGGATTGGTCGCGGGAGCGACCGGTACCGGAAAGACGAAGACACTGCAGGGGATCGCCGAACAGTTGTCGAGTGCAGGCGTTCCCGTGGTCATGGCCGACATCAAGGGCGACCTGTCCGGGTTGTCGGCAGCAGGGGCGGACAACGAGAAGATCAGGGCGCGTGCAGTGGAGACCGGAGATTCCGAGTGGAGTCCGACCGGTCACCCCGTCGAATTCCTCTCGCTCGGCACCGACGGCATCGGTATCCCCGTGCGCGCGACCATCACCGCGTTCGGTCCGATACTTCTGAGCAAAGTGCTGGGTCTCAACAACACTCAGGAATCGACACTCGGCTTGATCTTCCATTGGGCGGACAAGCAAGGCTTGGCGTTGCTGGACCTCAAGGATCTGCGTGCCGTCATCACCCATCTCACCAGTGACGAGGGCAAGGCGGATCTGAAGGGCATCGGAGGAGTATCGGCTGCGACCGCGGGCGTCATCCTGCGTTCCCTGGTCAACCTGGAAGCCGACGGAGGGGACACTTTCTTCGGCGAACCCGAGCTCGACACCGAGGATCTGCTCCGGGTCGGCGCCGACGGCAAGGGCATCATCACGCTGTTCGAGCTGGGGGCACACGCCGCCCGGCCGGTGATGTTCTCGACGTTCCTGATGTGGGTCCTGGCCGACATGTTCCAGACCCTGCCCGAGGTCGGTGACATCGACAAACCCAAGCTGGTGTTCATCTTCGACGAAGCTCACCTGTTGTTCGCCGACGCCTCCAAAGCCTTTCTGCAGCAGGTCGAACAGACCGTCAAGCTCATTCGTTCGAAGGGCGTCGGTGTGTTCTTCTGTACACAGCTCCCGACGGACGTGCCGAACGAAGTGCTGTCACAGCTGGGCGCGCGAATTCAGCACGCGCTGAGGGCATTCACGCCCGACGACCAGAAGGCGCTGAACAAGACCGTCCGCACCTATCCGAAAACCGAAGCGTACGACCTCGAGAAGGCGCTCACCTCGCTCGGCACCGGCGAGGCCATCGTCACCGTACTGTCGGAGAAGGGCGCGCCGACGCCGGTGGCATGGACCAAGATCCGCCCGCCGCGCTCGCTGATGGACACCATAGGCAACGACGCCATCGGTGCTGCGGCCTCGGCGAGCACTCTCGGACCCAAGTATCGCGAGACCATCGATCGTGAGTCGGCCTACGAGAAATTGGAGGCCCGTGTCACCGACGTACCCGCGCCGACCGAAACGTTCGATCTGCCGCCGTTGCCTGCGGACCTGCCCGATCTACCGCCATCGGAACCCGAAGGGCCCTCAGCGGCGGAACGAATCATGGGCAACCCCGCAGTCAAGAGTTTCCTCCGCTCTGCGGCTTCGGCTGCCGGACGGGAGATTTCACGAAGCATTTTCGGCACAGGTCGTCGGCGTCGACGGTGAGGGTACGGCCGCAGCCGCGTGAGCGATTGGTTCACGCGGTGCGGGAGTACCCGTCCAACACGTCGGTCATCGCGGCCTCCAGTGCATCGAAGGTGTCGATCTCCACCTTTGCCTTGATGTAGTTCAGGCTGAGCGTCAGGTCGTCGAAGTACGCGATGAGTCGCCCCGACGTGCCCGCGATGTTGTACACGTTGACCGGAACGCCCGCGATGTCGACGACGTCGTCGTTCGGATCGGCGTCGGTCTGCCCGCTCACCCACAGCGTCAGATTCGGCAGGAGGTAGCGGCTGTTGCCGTCCCAGGTGCAGCCCCCGTCCGGTGTCTTCGGCAGTTCGACCGGCTCGATGTCCGCCAATCCGAGACGGATGCGCGTGTTCTCGGACAGGACCGAGCAGGGGTCCACCTCGGCGGCTGCGCCGGCCGGTGGATCGGGTTGCACCGTCTCGCCGTTCACCGTGTGGGTGACCTCGGACCGACTGCATCCTCCGATCAGCACGGCGGCGGCCACGACAGCGATGGACACGATGGGTGTGCGGTCGATCATCGAACAAGTCCTCCCGGGCGGTTTGTCCGTTTAGCCTAGGAGGTGGTTTCACCCCGCGAAACCGGTAGAACTACTCATATCGGCCGCCCCGCGTCAGCGAGAGGATCGACTGCATGAAGAAATCCTGGTTGGTACCACCCGTTGCGATCGCGGCCGTCGTCGGCTGCAGTTCGGGTTCGGCGAATGCGCAGCAGGCTCTGGAGTTCCCGGATTCCGTCGCCGGGCTCCGGACGATGCAGCAGCAGATGGAGCGATTCGAACGAGACGACGACTCCGGCCCGCAGCGCGAGGATGCCGTCGCGGGGCTCAGCGCCGCGTACGACGGGGCCGACGCCGCCGCGCAGGGCTACGCGGACGAGTCGCTCCGGGTTCTGGTGACGGTCTATGCCGTCGAGGCGCCGAGTCCTCGCTTGTGGAGCACACGGGCGGGCGATGCCAGTGCCGAACGGCTTCGGTTGCCGTCGCCGCCAGAACGTATCGAGACCTCGGGTGACGCCGAGTGCCTGGTGACGGTGAACTCGCCCGTGTCGGCCGGAGTGGAGCCTGGGGAATCGACCGAATCAGGCAGGAGTACAGGCCCGACGCGACCGGACTCCACGGTGCTGCGGTGCCAAGGCGTCCGCGACGGGGTGACGGTGCTGATCCCGGAACTGGCCCCGTCGGTGGATACCGACACCGCGTTGTCGATCGTGTCCGATTCGCTGGATCACTTCCGCCCGCGGTGAGTGTTCAGCCGCCGAGCTTCTTGTAGAAGCTTCCGACAATGGGGGCCGAGATGGCCCGCGGACTGTACTGGCCCGCGATCGACATGCCCTTGGACAACAGACCCGGCACCACCCGCATCTTGTTCTTCGCCAACGAATCCAGTGACAGCCTGGCCGTGTAGGCGCTGTCGATCCACAGGAAATCCGGGACCAGCTTGTCCACTATGGACGCGTCGGCGGGATCGGGAGTCTCGGTGCGAACGGGGCCGGGGGCCAGCAGGGTGACGTTCACTCCGCTGTCCTTGAGTTCGAGCCGCAGCGACTCGGAGAACGTGTTGACGAACGCCTTCGTCGCCGCGTAGGTCGCATTGTTCGGGATGGCCATGTTCCCGGCCGCCGAACCCGTGATCAGAATTCCGCCGCTGCCGCGCGCCACCATCCCTGGAATGACTGCGAGCGTGAGGTCGTGCACGGCGACTGCATTCAATTCCACCTGGTCCCGTTCGTACGCGGGGTCGAGGTTCGCGACCGGCCCGAACGTGGCGATACCCGCGTTGTTGCACAGAATGCTGATCTCCCGCTGCGCCAACTCGTCGGCGAACGACACGCGGGCATCCCGGTCGGAGAGATCGAGAACTCGGACCTCGACGGTCACCCCGTGCGCGGCGCGGAGCTCGGTGGCAAGTGCCTCGAGCAACTCACCGCGCCGCGCCACGACGATCAGCGAATGACCGCGGGCGGCGAGTTCTGTGGCCAGTGCCTCGCCGATTCCGGAGGACGCTCCGGTGACGACAGCACGGGCTTCGGGCGCAGGACTGGGCAGGCTCACGCTGAGACAGGGTAGTGGATGGATCGACCCGGCTGGAATCACCCGGTGGGAATCAGATGGACGCGGCGAGGCGTGTTCCTTGCTCGATGGCGCGCTTGGCGTCGAGTTCGGCAGCGACATCCGCGCCCCCGATGACGTGGGCCGTCGTTCCCGCGGCTCGTAGGTCGTCGACGAGATCGCGGACGGGTTCCTGGCCCGCGCACACGACGACGGTGTCGACGGCAAGTGTGCGTGGACGCTCGTGGCGCTCGCCGAAGGTGATGTGCAGACCCTCGTCGTCTATGCGTTCGTAGTTCACACCGGAGAGCTCTTGCACGCCTTTGGCTTTCAGCGCTGCGCGGTGCACCCATCCCGTCGTCTTCGCCAGCCCCGCGCCGATTCGTCCCTTCTTGCGCTGCAACAGGTAGACCTCACGCGGCGACGGCGCGGGGACGGGTGTGGTGAGCGCTCCCGGCGCCGCTTCCGGTTCGGTGACACCCCACTCCTGCTTCCATTCCTTCAGGTCCAGCGTGGGGGAGGCGTCGGTCGTCAGAAATTCCGAGATGTCGATGCCGATGCCGCCCGCACCGATGACGGCCACGCGGTCACCCACCGGTCTTCCGTGTTCGACGACGTCGGCGTAGGACAGCACCGACGGATGATCGATTCCGGGTATCGACGGGATTCTCGGTATCACGCCGGTCGCGACGATCACCTCGTCGAAGTCGCCTGCGACGAGCTCGGCGGCGGTGACGCGCCAGCCGAGGTGGACGGCCACGTCGGCGTCGCGCAGCGCTGTCGTGAAGTATCGGATGGTCTCGGAGAACTCCTCCTTGCCCGGAATGCGTTGTGCGATACCGAATTGGCCACCCAATGCCGGCCTGGACTCGAACAGGCTGACGGCGTGGCCGCGTCGGGCAGCTTCGAGCGCGGCGGACAGCCCTGCCGGACCGCCGCCCACGACCGCGACCTTCTTGGTTCTGCGGGCAGGCAGCAACTGCAGTTCGACTTCACGTCCCGCGCGGGGGTTGACCAGGCAGGAGACTGTTTTGTGGACGAACGCGTGGTCCAGACACGCCTGGTTGCACGCGATGCACGTGTTGATGGAGTCCGCTGCGTTCGCTTCGGCCTTGCGCACCCAGAACGGGTCGGCGAGCATCGGCCGCGCCATCGAGATCAGCTGCGCGTCCCCGCGTGCGAGAATCCCTTCCGCGATGTCGGGCATGTTGATTCGATTCGACGCCGCCACCGGGATGTCGACATGCTTGTCGAGCTTTCCGGTGATGTCGGCGAATGCTGCGCGCGGAACCGACGTGACGATGGTGGGCACGCGGGATTCGTGCCAGCCGATGTCGGTGTTGATGACGTCGACACCGACGCTCTCCAAATCCTGTGCCAGGGCGACGATGTCGTCCCAGCTCTGTCCGCCTTCGACGAGATCGGCCATGGACAATCGGAACATCACCAGGAAGTCGGTGCCGACCTCCGCACGGATACGACGGGCGATCTCGACCGCGATACGACGCCTGTTCTCTGCGCTACCGCCCCACTCGTCGCGCCGCTTGTTGGTGCGCTCGGAGAGGAACTGGTTGATGAAGTATCCCTCGCCGCCCATGATCTCGACGCCGTCGTACCCGGCGGACCGAGCCAGCCGCGCACACCTCACGAAATTGCGGATCTGCCACCGGACACCTCGTGCAGTGAGGCGCCGCGGGCGAAATGGATTGATGGGGGCCTTGATCGACGACGCCGACACGCTGAACGGCTGATACGAGTACCGACCTGCGTGCAGGATCTGCAGAGCGATCTTGCCGCCTTCCGCATGCACCGCGTCCGTCATCGTGCGATGCCGCCGCGCCTCGACTCGGTTGGTGAGCTTGGCGCCGAACGGGAGGAGCCATCCGGTGCGGTTGGGTGCATAGCCACCGGTGACGATCAGCGCGACGCCACCGCGCGCGCGTTCGGCGAAATAGGCCGCCAGTCGAGTGGTGTCACGCGCTCGGTCCTCCAAACCGGTGTGAATGGATCCCATGATGACGCGATTCTTCAACGTCGTGTTGCCGACCTTCAACGGCGACAGGAGAATCGGGTAGTTCTCGGTACCGGTCACAATCGCTCCAATATCTCGTCGCACCATTCGGCGAAGCCCTCCTCGACACGGATTCCGCCGCGCAGCACCAAGTACTGATGCAGTGCGGTACCCGAGAGGGAGGACGGTGATGGGAAATCGCGTTTCTCGATGAGTCGAAAGAGCTCGAGCCTGTCCGCATGGACATCCCGGTGTCGGCGGACCTCGGTGCGTAATGCCTCGACGTCACCGTGTGCTGCGCCCCGGATCTTGACGGCCAGTTCCTCCCGGAGCGCACTCGGATCGGTGGGTCGGGCGATCCAGCGATCCAGCTCGTCGAGCCCGCTCCGGCTGACCGAATAGACCTTCTTGTCCGGCCTGCCGTCCTGCACGACGGAGTTGCCCACGATCCATCCGGCCGCGTCCATACGCGTCAGCACCCGGTAGATCTGCTGATGGCTTGCACTCCAGAAGAAGCCGATCGACTTGTCGAATCGGCGCGCCAGTTCGTACCCGGAGCCGTTCGATTCGGTCAGGGAAACGAGTATCGCGTGCTCGAGTGCCACGACAGCCAGTATGTATGCAACAGGGTGACTATGCAACCAGGTGCATATACCGCAGTACAATGCTGTGCTGCACGTGCTGGCTTAGGCTTTGCCCATGAACACTCCGGCCGACACTGCCGTCGTAGGCGTCGCAACGACCCGAAAGCAGGTATTCGCCTGGGGTATCTGGGATTGGGGATCGGCCGCGTTCAACGCGGTGATTCTGACGTTCGTGTTCTCGGTGTACCTCACCGATGCGGTGGGCGACGATCTGCCCGGGTCGATCTCGGCGACGTCGTGGTTCAGTTGGGCGATCGGAGCAGCAGGCGTCGTCATCGCGATACTTGCGCCTGTCTCCGGCCAACGCTTCGACGCCCGTGGCCGCCGAAAGCGCTCGTTGGCGTTGTTGACCGGACTCACTGTCGCGTCGATGGCCGGCTTGTACTTCGTCGCCGACGACTATCACTACCTGTGGCTGGGCCTGGTGCTGCTCGCCGCAGGCTCGATCCTGTTCGAACTGGCCAGTGTTCCGTACAACGCCATGCTTCGTCAGGTCTCCACGCCGGCCAACATCGGCCGCGTGTCCGGATTCGGTTGGTCGATGGGGTATTTCGGCGGCATCGTTCTGCTGTTGATCTGCTACTTCGGTTTCATCACCGGTGACGGTGACACCAGAGGACTGTTCGGCATCACCACCGACGGCGGCATGAACATCCGGCTCGTCGCCCTGCTGGCCGCGGTGTGGTTCGCAGTCTCCGCGATTCCCGTCCTGCTCACCGTTCCCGAACTGCCGTCCACCGACCAGGATCCAGGCGCCGCCAAGGCCGGAATGCTGGAATCCTACAAGGTGCTGTTCCGCGACCTGCGTGAGCTGTGGACTGCCGACAGGCGCAGCGTCTACTTCCTGATCGCGAGCGCGCTGTTCCGCGACGGTCTGGCCGGGGTGTTCACGTTCGGTGCTGTTCTTGCGGTGAGTGTCTACGGCATCAGCTCGGCAGACGTGCTGCTCTTCGGCGTCGCCGCCAACGTCGTCGCCGGTCTGGGCGCGGTGACCGCCGGCCGATTCGACGATCGATCCGGACCCAAATCCGTCATCGTGTTCTCACTCGTGTCGATGATCGTCGCGGGAATCGTGCTGCTGTTCGTGTCCGGCCCGGTGCTGTTCTGGGTGTTCGGCCTGGTGCTGTGTCTGTTCGTCGGGCCGGCGCAGTCGTCGTCGCGGACCTACCTGGCGCGTCTGGCACCACCGGGGCGCGAGGGTCAGTTCTTCGGTCTGTACGCCACGACCGGCCGTGCAGTCTCGTTCCTCGCACCCACATTGTTCGGGCTGTTCGTGTGGCTGTTCGACGCGGACCGTGCGGGCATCGGTGGTCTGCTCGTCGTGTTGTTCGTCGGGTTACTCGCGTTGCTCGCAGTGAAAGCGCCCGACAAGGTCTGATCTCACGACACCCTCGACTGGGCGACCCGCCGCAGGATCTCGTCGGCCAGTCGGTCCGGGGCCTCCTCCGGAATCCAATGCGAGATTCCGTCGAGTTCGACGAATGTGTAGTCGGCGTCCACGTGTTCGCCGCACCGTTCGGCGCCCGCACGGCCGATGGCCGAGTCCTGATTGCTCCACACGTAGGTCGTGGGAACGGTCACCGGTGCGAGGCGTCCGAACTCGTTCGTCATCGCCCGATACCACTCCAACGCCGCGGTCAGCGCCCCCGGCTCCTGCAGGTGCCGGACGTAACGGTCGTCCGGGCTGCGTTCGGAGAACATGGCCCTCAGCCGACGTGCATCGTCTTCGAGCAGCACCTCCTCGGCTTTGCCTGCCTGTCGCAACAGCCCCATGTAGGTCGAGCGCTCACGCTGGTCCGCGTCCTCGCGGAGAGCCTGATTGAACGCAGCCGTGTGCGGCACGGACACCGCGACGAGCGAACGAACGCGTTCCGGGTGCCGCGCTGCGAGTTGCCACGCCACCGCGGCACCCCAGTCGTGTCCGACGACGTGCGCCGACTCCAGGCCGAGTGCGTCCAGTATCCCGACGATGTCGCCGACGAGATTCTCCACGCGGTAGGCATCGGTGCCGAGCGGACGTGCGCCCGGTGAGTATCCGCGCTGGTCGGGTGCGATGGTGAACAAGCCGTGTTCCACGAGCGTCGGCGCGACCCGATCCCAGCACGCGTGAGTCTGAGGGAACCCGTGCAGCAGCACCACCGGTTCCGCGTTCGCCTCGCCGGCGATCGACACGTCGAACACCAGATCGTCGACGGTTACTTCGGTCATCGTCATGTTCGGTCCTCTCAGCTGAGGTCGAGTGCACCTCGGGTCGAATCAACCGTGGTTCGATCTCCAGGCTCCCATGCCCAACACCACGAGGCGGACCTGCTGCTCGGTGCGTGCCAGGAGTTCGCGTTCGCTCGAGCTGCCGGGGCGGTCGATCTCCAACAGGCCGACGGTGGCGGTGAGCATGGTCGAGACGATCAGATCCGCGGCCATCTCCAGATCGCTGATGTCCCAGGATTCGAGCCCTGGCATGCGGGCGAGGTCGATGGTCAGTTCGCTGACGAACATGCGGAGCTCGGTCGCGAATGCGCGTCGTACCTCGGTGACTCCGCCGTAGCGTTCGCGGGCGATGAATCGGAACTGATCCTCGTGTGAGCGAACGGCGCGCACGAGGATCCGGAGTGATTCGGTTGCGTTCTTGACCGTGGGATCCTTGCGCGCGTCCCTCAGCATCTGACGAAGCGTCCGCATCGAGTCCTCGACCAGAGCTACGCCGAGATCTTCCATGGACGCGAAGTGTCGATAGAACGCAGTCGGCACTATGCCGGCCGATCGTGAGACCTCGCGCAGACTGACGCTCGCGAACGACCGGTCGCGCAACAGATCCAGGGTGCCGTCGATGAGCGCTTGTCGTGTGCGTTCCTTGCGTTCCGCACGCGTACCCGGTTCTGTCACATGTTCGAGTTTATTGCTGTCCACTCTGTGACCTCCTCCGGTCTCGACGTCGTCTCAGGGTGAGTGTGATCCAGGACACGTGCGCCGTGCTATGTCGGTGCCATCACTTTCACGTTGACAGATTCCGGTACGGATCTGCCACACTGGGATTCTAGTGCACAGACGTACACTGAAGAAGTTCCTCGAACCGGGAGGCGAGATGGCAATTCAGCAGAAGTCTCGACAGTCAGGCATTCGCCGCAAGTTTTCGCTGCTTTCCCTGTTCGAGGCCATGGCAACGCCTCACGCGCTCGACCGTTACCTCGAGCTCGTCGACCCGATGACCACGGTAAGGGATCTTCGGGCAGAAGTGACGGATGTACACCGGTCCACTGCCGACACGGTCACCCTCACGTTGCGCCCGACGCACCAGTGGAGGGGCTTCGAGGCCGGCCAGTTCGTGCAGGTCGGCGTCGTCATCGACGGGGTGCGCCACACACGGTGCTACTCGCCTGCATGTTCGCAGTACCGCGCCGACGGTCTCATCGAACTGACCGTCAAGGCGCATCCGGAAGGCCTTGTCTCGCAGTATCTTCACGCGAACGCGCAGGTTGGCCTCGTCGTCAGCCTGTCGCAGGCCGACGGCGTGTTTCACCTGCCGACGCCTCGTCCGGAATCGGTTCTGCTGATCAGTGGCGGAAGCGGGATCACGCCCGTGTTGTCCATGTTGAGGTCGCTGCTGGACGAGGGGTACAGCGGCGACCTCACCTTCCTGCACTACGCCTACTCGGAAAAGGACGTCTCGTACCGCGCCGAGTTGGAGCAGATCGCAGCCGAGCACGATCGAGTCCGAATCGTCCTGGCGTACACGGACCAGACGAGTGGGGGAGACCTTCACGGGTTCTTCGGAACCGAGCACTTGAACGCCGTGGCACCGTGGTTCGCGGAGGCTCGGACGTTCCTGTGCGGTCCGCCGGGACTGATGCGGTCGGTCCGGGGCGTCTACGACGATCTCGGACTTGCCGACCGACTCCATTTCGAGGAGTTCGCCGCGCCGGCACCGACCGCCGACGCCGATGCAGACGGAGACGTCAACTTCTCCGGCAGTGACGTCGTCGCAACCAACTCGGGAAAGACCCTCCTCGAACAGGCGGAGGACGCGGGCCTGACGCCGTCCTACGGCTGCCGGATGGGCGTCTGCTTCACCTGCACGTCGGTGAAGACCTCGGGATGCACCCGGAACGTCAAGACCGGGGAGACCGACACCGAACCGCACAAGAAGATCCAGATTTGTGTGTCGGTACCTGTCGGTGACGTGGAAATCGAAATCTGACCGACCCGACCGACAATCTTCGACAACCGAAACGGAGAGTGTTTCAAATGTTCGGAATCCCACTGCCCTCACTGTCTTTGCCCTTCTTCGGATCCGCGGAGAAGCCCGAGGCGCTGCCACCGACGGTCCTGTCCTACGAGCAGGTCCAAGACCTCGGCCGCGAGCTCGACGAGCTCCGTGCTCGCACCGTCGCCAAGCTGGGCGAGGAGGATCGCGAATACATCTACAACATCGTCAAGACTCAACGCGGCCTCGAAATCGCCGGTCGGGCCATGATGTACCTGCCGTTCTTGCCTCCGGTGTGGCTCGCCGGAGTCGGCGCCCTCGGCGTCTCCAAGATCCTCGACAACATGGAGATCGGCCACAACGTCATGCACGGCCAGTACGACTGGATGCGTGAGCCCGGCTTCAACTCCGAAGTGTTCGAATGGGATACCGTCTGCCCGGCCGACCAGTGGAAGCATTCGCACAACTACATGCACCACACGTTCACCAACATCGTCGGCAAGGACCGCGACATCGGTTACGGAATCCTGCGGATGGACGAGGGCCAGAAGTGGAATCCGTACTACCTGGGCAACCCCGTCTATGCGTTCCTGCTGATGACGTTCTTCGAGTGGGGCGTCATGCTGCACGACCTCGAAGCGGAGAACATCGTCCAGGGCAAGCGCAAGTGGCACGACGTCAAGCCTTTGCTGCAGGGAATGTGGCGCAAGGCCGGTCGTCAGGTACTCAAGGACTACGTGATCTTTCCGGCGCTGTCCGGCCCCTTCTTCGTCACCACACTGGTGGGGAACGTCGGCGCCAACCTGATCCGCAACCTGTGGACCTACTCGATCATCTTCTGCGGACACTTCCCGACGGGGGTGCAGACCTTCACCGAGGACGAGACCGCAGACGAGTCGCGTGGCGAGTGGTACGTCCGTCAGATGCTCGGATCGGCGAACATCGAGGGATCGCCGCTGTTCCACATCATGTCCGGCAACCTGTCGCACCAGATCGAGCATCACCTGTTCCCGGATCTGCCTGCGCACCGCTACCCGGAGCTCGCCCCTGAGGTGAAGGCACTGTGCGGCAAATACGGCCTTCCGTACAACACCGGCGGTTTCTTCAAGCAGATCGGTACCGTGTGGGGCAAGATCTTCAAGCTCGCATTGCCGGATTCTCTGACCGGATCGAAGCCGACGGTCGGTGTTATCGTCGAGCGCAAGAAGGTCGCGGCCTGACGTGGCCGGCGCCAGCGGACCGAATACCGAATCAGGGGTGAACGTCGTGGTCGGCAAGTTCGAACGCAACAAGGACACCGTGCAGGAACTGACGGAGTCCGCGGCTACGCACGTCGGCCGGATCGCCGTCATCATCGCCGGGGCGGTGCGGGACGTGACCCGGGAGATCGGGGATCTCATCTCGGACGGCATCGAGATGCGGGAGGCTGCGAAGAAGGCCCGCGAGGACACTCCTGCAGGCAAGGTCATCAACGGCGAGTTCGAGAACAGGTAGCAACTCGGCCGCGGCGGCACAATCGACCGAGTCTCGGACGCCGGGTCGTTCGCCCTTCACCGGGGCGAGCGGCCCGGCTGTTCGCTGTCTCGGGTAGAACGTTTCGGAAAAAACAAACTTCAAGAATGTTTGCACCTCCATTTTCATACCTTCGGACCGCTCGATGAGTTACCGTTACTTCACGAACCACACAAGCGGTAGGAAAGGCGGCTCGACATGCGGTTGGACACTTCGTTCACGCATTCCCCCGGCACTGTTGTCACCGAGGTCCCTCGCGGACGGTCATCCGCGTTGGAAGGGCGCAGCGGTGCTGTCGTCGACCGTTGCCTTCGCGCCGGCCGGCTCCCGGCCCCTGCCGAGCTCGAACCTGTCCGTCGCGCCGCGGAAGACCTTGCGCGCGAGGGGGTGCCGCTACGGGACGCGCAGCGATTCGTCCACGCCGCGGCCACCGCTGGACTCAAAGGCAGTGTCGCCGAGGTCGATCGATCCGGCGTGGTCGACAACGCAGTGTTCATGATGCGAGTCCTCGAATCTCTCGGCAACGCAGTCTCGGCCGCGTACATGGAGTTCTGCCGTCAGGACCCAGGGTCCAACGGCGAGCGCGTTGCCCAATTGGTCGACCTGCTCGTCGCGGACGACCCCGAAGCCCGTGGGATTGCGGAACGTAACGGAATCGAGGTGGCCACGGAATACGACGTGATATTCGTACGGTTCGTCACCGCGGCGTCGGACGCCGATAGGCCGGGCGCCGCCAGGACCGACGTACGCTCCGTCGACAACGCGGCCTTGGCGGCGGCGGAAAGCACGATGGCTGCGGCCTCGGGCGTTCGCGGACCACTGCTGTCGCTGACCACGGGCGGGGGAGTCGTCCTCGTTCCGTCGTCGCCCGCAAGCGTCGTCGAGGATTGCCTGACCAGGCTCGCCGCGACTCTGCACGTCGATACCGTCGCGGCCACGGCACGGGGCACTCTCGGTTCGTTGAACGGCGTACTCGGACATTGCCGCGAGTTGGTGGATCTGGCCAGGTCGCTGCGCATGGAACCCCGTCTGTACCGGACGAGCGATCTTGCTCTGGAGTACCAGCTCTCGCGGCCGGGCCCCGGCCGTTCGCGGTTGCGTTCGGTGATCGCGCCTCTCGACGGCTTTCCGGAGTTGATGCATACCCTGAAGACCTTCGTCGGCAGCGAGGCCAACAGGCGCGCAAGTGCGAAACTGCTGTACGTACACCCCAATACGGTCGACTACCGCCTCAAGCGGATCGAGCAGCTGACCGGCGTGGACCCGCTCAGTTCCGCGGGCCTCATGTCGTTGCATGCTGCACTCGTCGTCGATTGTCTGTCGCGGGCAAACGAACCGGGCGGGGCCATGTCGGACATGGTTGCCGAGGCATCCTGATCCGCACCCGCACCGACGAGCGTCGTGCGCGGGGTCGATCGCCAGGGCGGTGCCGATTTCTCGGTCCGGCACCGCCAACGTGCGCCTGGCTCAGGCCACCAGGTAGGGGTACTCGGCGCTTCGGTGTTGGAAGGCGAGAATGTCCGGGTTGACCAGCGCGCCGTCGCGGATCTCGATGGATCGACGAATGGTCGCGTCGGCGTCCCAGCTGGTCGGTCCGCCCAGGACGGTGCCGATGTACGGCAGCAGCGACTCACTGATCTCCCAGGTCGCCGAGTCCCACAGGTAAGACGGGCTGTGGTCGACCGCGTAGTACCGAACGTTGTCGCCGACAGTGAACATGGGAGCGTCGAAGGACGTGGGGCGGGCCCACTCGAACCCCATTCCTTGGTCGCACGAGACATCGACTATCAACGTGCCCGGATCGATCGAGTCGAGATCCTCCGTGCGCAGGAACGTCAGCGGGGCATTCGTGTTCTGCAGTACGCAGTTGACGATGATGTCGTGGTCGCCGAGGAACTGCGACAACGGAATTCGGCCTTCGTCGGTCAATGCACGGCTGCGCCGTGGGTGTTCGCCGTCGAGATCGAAATTGACGATGCGTGCCGAGTGAATGGGCGAACCGACAGCAGTGACACCGCGCTGAGTGAGTACGTCGACCTCGTGCACGCCATGGGCGTTCAGAGCCGTCACCGCACCCCGCGCCGTCGCACCGAAGCCGATCACCGCCGCGCGTAACCGGCGCCCGTAGTCTCCGGTCGACCCGATCAACTGCAACGCGTGCAGCACCGAACAGTAACCGGCCAACTCGTTGTTCTTGTGGAACACGTGGAGATTGAACGAGCCCTCCGCGGACCAATGATTCATCGCTTCGAAGGCCACGAGCGTCAGCTTGCGGTCGATGGCCACCTGAGTGAGCTCGACATCCTGGACGCAATGCGGCCAACCCCACAGGATCTGACCTGGGCGAAGCGACTCCAGGTCCGACGCTTGCGGTTTCGGCAACAGAACGACATCGCACTCGGCGATCAGCTCCGTGCGCGAACGGATGCCTCCGGTCGACGCGGCGATGTGGTCGTCGGAGATCCCGAACGGAAGTCCATACCCCGCCTCGAAGAACATGCGGCGTCGTAGCTCGTCGGGAATGCGTTCGAGATGATGCGGATGAATCGGGAGGCGACGTTCGTTCGGCTTCGACGACCGAGACATGACGCCGAGGGTGAGCTGGTGCACGGTGGCCCCTTCGGTTGTGCTCAGTCAACCACACGTTCGGCAGTGCGCATTCGCACGTGATGCTGCCCGTAGGCACAGGATCGACCGGGCTCGCATCGGATTTCGGACCGAATTTCCGGTCGTACCCGTTGCCCTTCGTCGACCCGCCGACCGAGCAGGTAGACTGATCCACCGTGCTCGGACCCGTCCGGGCCACGCCTCCGTAGCTCAGGGGATAGAGCAAGGGCCTTCTAATCCCTTGGTCGCAGGTTCGAATCCTGCCGGGGGCACCGAGAACACGATCGACGATTCGTCGCCCGCTGCAACGGGCATAGTCGGTGGAACACGAACACCGTGGCGCTTCTACATCGCGAGCGCCCGGGTCCGTGCTCGGACGAGAGGATTCTGTCGATGAGAGATGTCCTCGACGAGGTGATCGCGCTCTGGCGTGCCGGGGTCACCGCAGGCGTCGGGACCGTGGTTCGCACGTTCGATTCCGCTCCGCGACCAGCGGGGGCGTCGATGGTCGTCGGACCGGACGGAACAGTCAGCGGCTCGGTGTCGGGTGGATGCGTCGAGGGCGCGGTGTACGAGGCCGCGACGGCTGTGATCGCATCGGACGCACCGGTCCTCGAGCGATACGGTGTCAGCGACGACGACGCGTTCGCGGTGGGGTTGACCTGTGGCGGCACCCTGGATGTGTTCATCGAGCCCATCTCGCGGACGACGTTCCCCGAACTGGGAGCCGTCGCCGACGCGATCGCTGCCGAGCGGCCGATCGCAGTCGCAACCATTGTCGGTCATCCGGATCCGGCTCGCCTCGGACGGCACCTGGTGATCGAGGAGAACGCATCGTCGGGCACGTTCGGAACCGACCGACTCGACGCAGCCGTGATCGACGACGTGCGTGGACTTCTGGCGTCCGGGCGCACGGAGACGCTGACGTACGGACCGGAGGGGGAACGTCTCGGCGTCGGTATGGAGGTCTTCGTGTCGAGCTACGCCCCCCGGCCGAGAATGCTCGTGTTCGGTGCCATCGACTTCGCGGCTGCCGTCGCCCAGCAGGGCGCGTTTCTGGGATATCGAGTGACGGTGTGCGACGCACGGGCACGGTTCGCCACGGCCCAGCGATTTCCGGCGGCGGCTGAGGTCGTCGTCGAGTGGCCGCATCGGTATCTCGCCGACCAGATTGCCGCTGGAAGAGTCGACGAACGCACCATCGTGTGTGTGTTGACCCACGATGCCAAATTCGACGTGCCGTTGCTCGAGGTCGCGTTACGTCGGCCACAGTTCGCGTTCGTCGGAGCGATGGGGTCCCGTCGTACCCACGACGATCGCGTCGCCAGGTTGCGTGACGCGGGGCTGACCGAGGCCGAACTGGCCCGGTTGTCCAGTCCGATCGGGCTCGACCTGGGGGCGCGTACTCCCCAGGAGACGGCGGTCTCCATCGCGGCCGAAATCGTTGCCAAGCGGTGGGGCGGCAGTGGCGCCCCTCTCGCCGGTGGAAGCGGACGGATTCATCACGATCTTCCGGTGGGCGAGGTCACACGATCTACGACGTAGCGTAGGACTTTCCGGCGCTCGCGCCTTCACCAGGCTCGAATCCGGCAGGGCGCCGGCTACGGGAGCACTCGACACCTCTTACTCTGGTTGTCATGGCAGCACCAGACGTCGAGACCGTCGAGACACCACCGGCCGAGTCTCCGGGGACCGCATCGACCTCCGTGTTCGTGACGGCGGGATTGATCGGTGCTGTCGTTGCAGCGCTCGTCATCAGTCTGTCCGCGTCGGACGCGCTCGTTCTCCTCGGTATTCCCGACCCCGGTCCGGCCACCACGTACGGGCTTCCCGCCATCCGTGCCATCGGCGAGATAGCGGCGTCCATCGCCATCGGTTCCTTCCTGCTCGCAGCATTCCTGGTGCCTCCGCAGAAGTCCGGAGTGCTCGATGTCGGCGGATACCGCGCCGTGCGCACCGGATCGGCTGCGGCGATCGTGTGGGCTGCGTGCGCACTGGTACTCGTCCCGCTGACCTTGTCGGACACGTCGGGTCAGCCGTTCACCGTCGCAATCCAACCCAGCAACCTGTGGGTTGCCCTCGATCAGGTGGAAATCGCCGGAGCCTGGCGTTGGACGGCGATTCTGGCCGTGGTGCTCGCGATCGTCTCGCGGGCGGTACTGCGGTGGTCGTGGACGCCGCTGCTTCTGCTCTTCGCGCTCGGTACGTTGATGCCCATCGCGCTGACCGGACACTCCTCGTCGGGAGGTTCGCACGACGTCGCCACCAACAGTCTGATCCTGCATCTCGTCGGTGCGACGCTGTGGGCCGGCGGCCTCTTCGCCGTTCTTGCTCACGCCCGACGCCGGGGCGCACACACCGACGTCGCGGCCAGGCGATTCTCGGCCGTGGCAACCGTCTGCTTCGTCGTGATGGCAGCCTCCGGTGTGATCAACGCTCTGGTTCGTGTGTCCGTCGGGGACCTGTTCACGACGCTCTACGGTCGGTTGATTCTGGCCAAGGTTCTCGCCCTGGTCGCGCTGGGATTCTTCGGGTGGATCCAGCGGCGCAGGTCACTACCTGCTCTCGCATCCGACCCGTCGTCCCGAAGTGCGCTGATCAGGTTCGCCGGGGGAGAAGTTCTCGTTCTCGCGGCCACGATCGGCCTCGCGGTCGGTCTGGGTCGGACTCCGCCGCCGTCGGACGTCGACCCCGATCTCTCGCTGTCCGAAGCAGCCCTCGGGTACGACCTCCCGGATCCGCCCACCTTCGCCCGGCTGATGTTCGATTGGCGGTTCGACCTCATCTTCGGAACGGCCTCGATCGTGCTGGCCGTCGTGTACCTGCTCGGTGTTCGGCGTCTCCGTCGACGAGGCGACGCATGGCCTGTCGGGCGGACGATCGCGTTCCTCCTCGGGTGCGCGACGATGCTCGTGGCCACGTCCTCCGGTGTCGGCAAGTACTCGCCGGCGACCTTCAGCGTGCACATGGGCGCACACATGGCGTTGTCGATGCTGGTGCCCGTTCTGCTCGCACTCGGCGGCGCCCTCACGCTCGCCCTGCGTGCATTGCCGGTAGCGGGCAAGGACGGTATTCCCGGTCCGCGTGAGTGGCTTCTGCAGGCGCTGCACAGCCCGGTCTCGCGATTCCTGACGCACCCCGTCGTCGCGGCGGTCCTGTTCGTCGGCGGCTTCTACGTGCTGTATCTCGGTGGCATCTTCGGTGCTGTGCTGGACAACCATTCGGCGCACCTGCTGATGAACGCGCACTTCATTCTCAGCGGTTACCTCTTCTACTGGGTCGTGATCGGTGTCGACCCGTCGCCGCGGCACATCGAACCCATCACCAAACTGGCCATGGTCTTCGGGTCGCTTCCCTTCCACGCCTTCTTCGGCGTCGCGTTGATGAGCATGAACACCGTCATGGGTGGCTGGTACTACCGCACGCTCGGCTTGGACTGGAACGGCGATCTCATGGGCGACCAGAAGTTGGGCGGTGGTATCGCCTGGGCCACGGGCGAGATTCCACTCGTCCTGGTGATGTTGGCCCTGCTCATTCAGTGGTCGCGCAGTGACGATCGCAACGCCAAGCGCTCGGACCGCGCCGCGGACCGCGACCACGACGCAGACCTGGCTGCACACAACGCAATGTTCGCCGAGCTGGCACGACGCGATCGGGACAACGGGCGGTAACTGCATTTCTCCGACAGGTCAGAGCGGATCGGCCGTGATCTTGGCGAGAATGCGCTGAAGATCGTGGCGCTCCGACGGGTCGAGGGTGTCGAACAACTCGACGGCCACCTTCGCGCGGGCCGCGTCGATGTCACGTAGTCGGACCCGGCCGGTGTCGGTGAGCGAGACGAGGACAGCCCGTCGGTCGGCCGGGTCGTTCTCCCTCGCCACCAGCTCGGCGGTTTCGAGTGAGTCGACGATGTCGGTGGCTGACCGGGCCACGATGCGCAGGTGATCCGCCAAGGCGCGCAGTCGCATCGGGCGCCCTTCTCGAGCCAGCACGTGCAGCGCACGGCTCTGTGACGGATTGAGTCCGAACGGTTCGAGCGCGCTCATGTGGGTATGGCGGATCCGCCGCGCGACGGCCATGAAGGAATCGGCCAGGTTCGGGGTGTCTCCCGTGTGCATGTCGACAGCATAGCCGCTTGATCGCAACCTCATAGTGAGGTAACCTCTCGTTTATGTTCGTCGACCCAGGAGGTCTTCTTGGTACGCAATCAATCGAAAGTCGCCGACCCGGCCCCCGTGGGTAGGGTTCTGGCGCTGTTCCGTCCCTACCGCGCACGCATCGCACTCGTCACCTCGATCATCGTCGTCAGTGCCGTCGTCGCGCTCGCTTCACCACTGCTCCTTCGTGAACTGCTCGACCACGCCATCCCTGATCGCGACGTCACGCTCGTGACGCTGATCGCGCTGGGCATGATCGCAGTCGCCGTCGTCACCAACACCCTCGGCGTACTCCAGACCTGGATGTCCAACAGCGTCGGTCAGACGCTGATGCACGACCTTCGTGTCGCCGTCTACGGTCACCTGCAACGTCAATCTCTCGGCTTCTTCGCGCGCACCCGCACCGGCGAGGTGCAGTCCAGAATCGCCAACGACATCGGCGGAATGCAATCCGTGGTCACCAATACCGCCACGTCGATCGCCCAGAACGCCACGACGGTTGCAGCGACCGTCGTGGCGCTGTTCCTGCTCGACTGGCGGCTGGCGCTGTTCTCGCTGATCATCCTGCCGGTGTTCGTCCGCATCGCTCGAAAGATCGGCAACGAGAGACGAAAGATCTCGACGACTCGGCAGAAGCTGCTGAGCGAGCTGTCGGTTCAGATCGAGGAATCGCTGTCCGTCAGCGGCATCCTGCTCGGCAAGACGACGGGGTCGTCGGGCGTTCTCACGCAGCAATTCGCAGCGCGCTCCGACGAAGTCGCCGACGTCGAACTCAAAGCCATGATGGCCGGTAAGTGGCGCATGGCAAGCATGCAGATCAGCTTCGCCATCATGCCCGCGCTCGTCTACTGGTTCGCTGGAATCACCATCGGGAACGGCAGTGCGCTCACCGTCGGCACACTCGTCGCCTTCACGACCCTGCAAACTCAGCTGTTCAGGCCGACGATGCAGCTGCTGAGCACCGGCGTGGAAGTACAGAGTTCCCTGGCACTGTTCGGGCGCGTCTTCGAGTACCTGGACCTGCCGGTCGACATAGACGAACCGATCGCTCCGACCCTGCTCGCCCGAGAGGACGTGTCGGGGCACGTACGGTTCGAACACGTCGAGTTCTCCTACGCCGACGCCTCGCGGCCCGCGTTGTCCGACATCGACATCGACGTCCCCGCGGGCAGCACCCTGGCGCTCGTCGGATCGACGGGGTCCGGCAAGACCACGCTCGGATATCTCGCCGCGCGGCTGCACGACCCCACCCACGGCCGAATCACCATCGACGGCATCGACATCCGAGACCTGCCGACAGCTGTCGTCGCAGACCTGGTCGGCGTCGTGTCGCAGGAGACGTACCTGTTCCACGCCAGCATTCGAGACAACCTGCGGTTCGCGAAACCCGACGCAACCGACGCCGAGATCGAGCGCGCCGCACGTATCGCGCAGATTCACGATTTCGTCGTGGGCCTCGACGACGGATACGACACCGTAGTCGGGGAACGCGGCTACCGATTCTCAGGCGGCGAGAAGCAGCGTCTCGCGATCGCGCGCACGGTACTGCGGAACCCGCCGATCCTGGTACTCGACGAGGCGACCAGTGCGCTGGACAACTCGACCGAACGCGCCGTGCAAACCGCCCTCGACGAGCTGATGGTGGGGCGCACGACCATCATCGTCGCCCACCGGCTCTCGACGGTCCGGGCCGCCGACCGCATTGCCGTCCTCGACGGCGGACGCGTCGTCGAGATCGGTAACCACACCGAGCTCGTCGACAAGGGTGGTCGATACGCCGACCTGGTACACGCATCCGGCGATTCCGCGCACAACACCGTCTCGGAATCGGTCGCGGCGTGAACTTCTCGTGCCGAGGAGCTACCCTCGCGACACCGGCGAGAGAAGACCGACGATGTTCTTGACCGTCGTCGATCGAACTACCGCCGAGATCGAGGTGAAGAAGTCGCGATTTCTCGCAGTCGTGGCGCGGGCGGACACGGAGGACCGCGCACGAGCCGTGATCGCGGCCGCTCGACAATCGAACAGCGCTGCGCGGCATCACTGTTCGGCATTCGTCGTCGGCGACCTCCCCGGTAGCCGAATCGCGCGGGCCAGCGACGACGGTGAGCCCAGTGGTACCGCCGGAACACCGATCCTCGAGGTGTTGACCGGGCGCGAACTCACCAATGTGGTCGCCGTCGTCAGCAGAATCTACGGCGGAACGAAACTGGGCACCGGAGGGCTGGCGCGCGCGTACGCCGGGGCGGTCGTCGAAGCTCTGGCGACGGCCACGGTGCGTCGCAGGGTCCAAAGACGCCGTGTGAGAGTGGAACTCGATCACGCCGACGTCGGCAGGATCGAAGCCGACCTGCGTGCGCGAGGGATCGACATCGTGTCCGTCGACTATCTCTCCACGGCGGTGTTGACGCTCGCGGCAGCGGAGTACGGCATGATCGAAAGTGCCCTCGCGGGTTCCACCGCGGGCAGTGCCGAACCGGTACGACTCGGCACCGACTACGTCGACGCAGCCGTATAGCACGGCAACCCGACACCCCTCACCGCGAACCGGCGTTCGAGAGTCGGTTGTCCACAGGTACAGGCTCCATCCACAGATTTCGTTTCGGGGCACCGCAGGGTCGATTTTCGCGGCACAGTTCGACGTGGGTCGAGTGGTGCTCGGCCGAACACCGAAGCAAGGGGGACGAACATGTACGAGGCACAATGTGCGGTGGTGGGGACCGTGATCACCAACCCGGTCAAACGATCGACCGCATCCGGCGACGAAGTACTGAGCTTCCGGATGGCGAGCAACGCGCGCCGTCAGGATCGCGCGACGGGCGAATGGACCGACGGCGGGACGCTGTTCCTGACGGTGACCTGCTGGCGCAGGCTGGTCAAAGGCGTCGGAGGATCGCTCATGAAGGGCGATCCGGTCATCGCGTACGGCCAACTCAGAACGAACGAATACACGACGAGGGAAGGAATCGAACGGTCCGCGGTCGAAATGACGGCGAGCGCAATCGGACCCGACCTCGCCCGGTGCATCGTCAAGGTCGAACGAGCCAGGACCGTGATCGGTGGCGAGTCGGACGAACAGAGCGGGGCCACGGAATCGGGAGATCCCGGCGACCTCCGAGACAGCAGCGACACCGAGGAAGCGGACGGAGTTGAGATGGACGACGAGCCCGACTTCGACTCGTCGGACGCATCCGGAGGCGAGCGGACCGCCGCCGCTGTCTCGTAGGGGCCTTCCTGCGATGCGCGTGTCCGGACTCGATTCGAGGGTCGATCGGGTCCGGACCTGCATCGCGGCTGGATACGGCCGTCGTCGGTCGCGCGAGTCGGTCCGCGACGGCGATGGTGTCGGTGAGCCCTCGGACCGATAAGCTGGCCCACATGGCGGAATTCATCTACACCATGAAGAAGGTGCGCAAGGCGCACGGCGACAAGGTCATCCTCGATGACGTCACGATGAGCTTCTATCCGGGAGCGAAGATCGGCGTCGTCGGCCCCAACGGCGCCGGCAAGTCCAGCATCCTGAAGATCATGGCCGGGATCGACCAGCCAGGAAACGGTGAGGCATTCCTCGCGCCAGGCGCGTCGGTCGGCATCCTCATGCAGGAGCCGGAGCTCGACGACGCCAAGACCGTTCGAGAGAACGTCGAAGACGGACTCGGCGACGTGATGGTCCAGCTCAAGCGGTACAACGAGATCGCCGAGCTCATGGCAACCGACTACTCCGACGAGCTCATGGAGGAGATGGGTGAGCTCCAGGAGAAGCTCGACCACGCGGACGCATGGGAGATCGACTCGCAGCTCGAGCAGGCGATGGACGCACTGCGTTGCCCGCCGCCGGAATCGCCCGTCACCAACCTCTCCGGAGGTGAGAAGCGTCGTGTCGCTCTGTGCCGTCTGCTCCTGAGCAAGCCGGACCTGCTGCTCCTCGACGAGCCGACCAACCACCTCGACGCAGAATCGGTGCTGTGGCTCGAGCAGCATCTCGCTGCCTACGCCGGCGCCATCCTCGCCGTCACTCACGACCGGTACTTCCTCGACCACGTCGCCCAGTGGATTGCCGAGGTCGACCGCGGCCACCTCTACCCGTACGAGGGCAACTACTCGACGTACCTGGAGAAGAAGGCAGAGCGCCTCGAAGTCGCGGGCAAGAAGGACCAGAAGCTCCAGAAGCGACTCAAGGACGAGCTCGCCTGGGTGCGCTCCGGCGCCAAGGCGCGTCAGGCCAAGAGCAAGTCGCGTCTCGCGCGCTACGACGAGATGGTCGCGGAGGCCGAGAAGACTCGCAAGCTCGACTTCGACGAAATTCAGATCCCCAACCCGCCGCGTCTGGGCGACGTCGTCGTCGAGGTCAAGAATCTCGACAAGGGCTTCGACGGTCGCGTGCTGATCAAGGACCTGTCCTTCACGCTCCCGCGTAACGGCATCGTCGGCGTCATCGGCCCCAACGGTGTCGGTAAGACGACGCTGTTCAAGACGATCGTCGGACTCGAGGAGCCGGACGGCGGCGAGGTCAAGATCGGGCAGACGGTCAAGCTCAGCTACGTCGACCAGAACCGATCCGGTATCGACCCCAAGAAGACGGTCTGGGAGACGGTCTCCGACGGCCTCGACTTCATCACCGTCGGCAACTCCGAGTTTCCGTCGCGCGCCTACATCAGCTCGTTCGGGTTCAAGGGCCACGATCAGCAGAAGCCGTCGGGCGTGCTGTCCGGTGGTGAGCGCAACCGTCTCAACTTGGCGATGACGCTCAAGCAGGGCGGAAACCTGATTCTGCTCGACGAGCCGACCAACGACCTGGACGTCGAGACTCTCGGTTCGCTCGAGAACGCGCTCGAAGAGTTCCCGGGCTGCGCGGTGGTCATCTCGCACGACCGGTGGTTCCTCGACCGGACGTGTACCCACATCCTCGCGTGGGAAGGCGGGTTCGGTGACAACGAAGCCGCGTGGTACTGGTACGAGGGCAACTTCGAGGGATACGAGGCCAACAAGGTCGAGCGCCTCGGACCCGATGCCGCTCGCCCGCACCGGGTGACGCACCGCAAGCTGACCCGCGACTAGCCGCGAGCTGTCCGGCCTGTTTCGCCTACCGACGAGTACGCGAAACAGGCCGGACCACACGCCCATCGAGTGACGCCTTCCCCTATAGGCTCGTCGTTACGACGAAGAAGGTCCTCACAAGGGAGTGGTTCAACACATGCCGAACTCGGCGGGTACGACGGACATCGACTGGACGAGCGAACTGCCGGGGGAGTTGGTCACATCCCTGTCGCAGGTGAAGGCGGCGTACTTCGCGCACGTCGACTCGGCCGATCAGGACGGATCGATCGAGCAGGCCGAACGAACGATGTTCCGGCGTCACGTGCTACTCGCTGCGCGGCGTACCGCGGGGACCGCGAACATCCGCCTGTATCGCCCCGGTGCCGACAACTCCGACGGGACGTCGGGTGCGGTAGGGCTCGCACTGCAGATCGTCACCGACGACATGCCGCTGCTCGTCGAGTCCGTGGTGTCGCAGCTGTCTCGGATCGGAGTCGAGGTCAGCGACGTCGTCCATCCCATCCTCGACGTCACACGCGACGGCGACGACAGGTTGCTGTCCGCCGGATCGAGCAACGGGCCCGGTTCGGACGGGACGATCCGCGAATCCTGGATGCATCTGCAACTCAATCCCGCGGTGCCCGACGACGTCGCGGACACGGTGGAAGGCGCTGTGGCCGCGGTCTTGACCGATGTCCGCGAGGTCATCGCGGACACCGACGGGATGCGCCGCGTGCAGAGCGAGATCGCGGACGCATTCGAGGCCGCCGCCGCCGATTCCACGGACTCTTCCGCTGTTCAGCAGCGAGATGCCGCCGGCCTGCTGCGTTGGCTCGCCGACGGTCACTACACGTTGCTCGGTTACCGTCGCTACTCGGCCGAGAAATCCTCCGACGGATCCCTGACCGCGGTACCGGTCGCGGACAGTGGTTTGGGTGTGTTGCGGGACGATCACCGAATCGCTTCCGATACAAGCTCTTTGGATGATCGTAGCGACATCGTCACCCTCGTTCAGGGTTCCAGCCCAGCGACGGTGCACCGTGCCGTCTATCCCTACTTCGTGACGCTGTTCGACCCGTCGAATCCGGAGCTGGGGGAACATCGCTTCGTCGGTGTGTTCACCGTGACCGCGTTGCACGAGAACGTTCTCGACATCCCGGTGATCGAGCGGCGCGTCCGTTCCGCTGTCGATCGCGCCGGGTACGACCTGCAATCGTTCTCGGGCCAGGCGATGCTGGAAGTTCTCCAGTCCATGCCGCGGTCGGAGCTGTTCGCCACCGATGCGCATTCCCTGTACGAAACGGCGACGGCCGTACTTGCCCTGGGACGTCGGCGCAAGGTGAAGGTGTTCCTGCGCGAAGACGCGGGCGGATCGTTCGTGTCCGCGCTGGTGTACCTGCCGCGTGATCGCTACACCACACGGGTGCGACTGGCGGTGCAGAAGTGCCTGCTCGACGAGTTGGCCGGGTCCGGTATCGACTACACCGCCCGCGTCACGGAATCCGACCTGGCACTGCTGCACGTCACGGTCCGCCGGGACGACGAGCAGGCGTCCGCGCTCGATCTCTCGCGGGACAACGTCGACCGGATCGAAGCTCTGCTCACCGAGACCATCCGAACCTGGGAAGACGCGCTGTCGGAGGCGGTCTCGCGTATCGACTCGGCGGATACCGTCGTTGCCTCGCGCTACGCGGACGCGTTGCCCGAGGCCTACAAGCAGGACTTCCGGCCCGAGCGTGCAGTCTTCGACATCGTTCGTTTCGAAGCCCTGTCCGACGGCGCCATCGACATGCAGCTCTACCGAAACGCCGACTCCGAGGTCGGTAGCTGGCGGTTCAGTCTCTACATCGGAGGCAGGGGAGTATCGCTCAGCCAGGTGCTGCCCGTGCTGCAGAGCCTCGGTGTCGAGGTCGACGACGAGCGTCCTTATCCGGTGGTCCGTCCCGACGGATTGCAGTGTTGGATATACGATTTCGGGGTGTCCGCATCGCGCGAGATGTTGAACGCGGCGATCGACGGCGATCTCGATTCGGAGTTGCAGGGTGCCGGTGCGACCGATCGCGAATCGAGGGTCCAGCTGCGCTTCACCGATGCCTTCACGGCCGTGTGGGAGGGTCGGGCGGAGGCCGACAGGTTCAACGAACTGGTCATGCGGGCGGCCCTCGACTGGCGTCAAGCGATGATCCTTCGGGCGTACGCGAAATATCTGCGCCAGGCCAATTTTCCGTACAGTCAGTTCAACATCGAGGGTGTCCTGCTGTCGCACCCGCGGACCGCACGACTCCTGGTCGGGCTCTTCGAGGCGCAGTTCGACCCCGAGCGGGCGTCGGAATCCCGTTCCGAGGAACTGAGCGACGAGCTCCAGTCCTTGATCGACGAGGTCATCAGCCTCGACGCGGACCGGATTCTGCGATCGATCTTCGAGCTGGTCCGCGCGACGTTGCGCACCAACTTCTACGTGGTGGATGCGCACGGCACTCGGCGCGAGTTCCTCTCGATCAAGTTCGATCCGCAGAAGATCGCGGAACTGCCCAAGCCCAAGCCCACATTCGAGATCTTCGTCTATTCCCCTCGCGTCGAAGGTGTTCACCTTCGGTTCGGAGCCGTCGCCCGAGGCGGGTTGCGCTGGTCGGACCGTCGCGAGGATTTCCGCACCGAAATCCTTGGACTCGCCAAAGCTCAGATGGTCAAGAATGCGGTCATCGTTCCGGTGGGCGCGAAGGGCGGATTCGTCGTCAAGCGTCCGCCCGCGACCACCGGGGATGCTGCCGCTGATCGGACTGCGGCGCTGGACGAAGGCAAATCCTGCTACCGGTTGTTCATCGCCGGGCTACTGGACGTCACCGACAACCTCGACCGTGCAAGCGGATCGGTGATCCCACCCGACCGCGTCGTACGCCGAGACCGCGACGACACCTACCTCGTCGTCGCCGCGGACAAGGGAACTGCGACGTTCTCCGACCTCGCCAATTCCGTTGCCGCCGAGTACGACTTCTGGCTCGGCGACGCTTTCGCGTCCGGCGGCTCGGCAGGGTACGACCACAAGGCGATGGGAATCACGGCGAAGGGTGCGTGGGAGAGCGTCAAGCGGCACTTCCGTGAAATCGGCGTCGACACTCAAACCGAGGACTTCACCGTCGTCGGCGTCGGCGACATGAGCGGCGACGTGTTCGGAAACGGAATGCTGCTCAGCCGCCACATCGGGCTGTTGGCGGCGTTCGACCACCGGCACATCTTCCTCGATCCGAACCCGGACAGGGCGGCGTCGTTCGCCGAACGTGAGCGTCTGTTCGGACTCCCTCGTTCCTCCTGGGCGGACTACGATTCGGCATTGATCTCGCGGGGCGGCGGAGTGTGGGACAAGACCGTGAAATCCGTTCCGATCAGCCCCGAGGCGCGCGCGGCGTTGGGGCTGGGGGACACCGTGACGTCGTTGTCGCCCCCGGAGCTGGTTCGTGCCATCCTCACTGCTCCAGCCGACCTGCTGTGGAACGGCGGAATCGGTACCTACATCAAGGCGTCCACCGAATCGAACTCCGACGTCGGCGACAAATCGAACGACGCTGTCAGGGTGAACGGCAACGAGGTTCGGGCCACGGTCGTCGGCGAGGGCGGAAACCTCGGTGCGACGGCGCTCGGACGCATCGAGTACGACCTCGCAGGCGGACGGATCAACACCGACGCCGTGGACAACTCGGCGGGCGTCGACTGCTCCGATCACGAGGTCAACATCAAGATCCTCCTCGAGTCGGCTATCTCCGACGGTGTGCTGGACCGAGACGATCGCGACGAACTCCTCGCGTCGATGACGGACGAGGTCGGCCGACTGGTGCTGTGGGACAACTTCATGCAGAACGAACTGCTGGGGACCTCTCGGTTCGACGCGCCGTCGTTGCTCACCGTGCACCGACGGGTGATCGAGGACCTGGAGGAACGACGAGGGCTCGACCGCGAACTCGAAGCGTTGCCCAGCGAACAGGAGATCCGCACGCGGAAGTCGGAGGGCCGCGGACTTACCTCCCCTGAGCTCGCGACGTTGATGGCTCACGTGAAGCTGAGCCTGGAAAGTGATCTGTTGGCCAGCGAACTGCCGGACAGCGACGTGTTCGCCTCGCGGCTGCCGAAGTACTTCCCGGACGTTCTTCGCGAGCCCTACGCGAACGAGATCACCTCGCACCCACTGCGTAGGCAGTTGGTGGCGACCACGCTGACCAACGAGACCGTCGATCGGGGCGGCATCACCTTCGTCTACCGACTCGCCGAGGACGCAGGCGCAACGGGCACCGACGCCGTGCGTGCGTTCGCGGCTGCGACGGCGATCTTCGGTTTGGACGAGCTGTGGAACGACATCCGGACGGCGGGTATGCCGACGGCGTCGTCCGACGAGTTGTTGCTCGAATCCCGACGGGTACTCGACCGCGTCGCCCGGTGGTTGTTGACCAATCGACCGCAACCCCTTGCCGTCGGCGCCGAGATCAGCCGGTACGCAGGCAAAGTCGCATCCCTGAGTGCCGTCGTCGGCGAGTACATCGACACCTATCAGGCACGCGACGTCGAGGCCCGCGTGCAGGCAGCCGTCGAACGTGGTGCTCCGAGGGAGCTCGCGTCCGCGGTGTATCGACTGCTGGACAACTACAGTCTGCTCGACATCATCGACGTCGCGGACATCACCGAACACGACCCCGCCGAAGTCGCCGAGCTGTACTTCGCACTGGACGCGCACATCGGCATCGACTGGTTGCTGACATCGGTGTCCGGACTTGCCCGAGGGGATCGCTGGCATTCGTTGGCGCGGTTGGCGCTTCGCGACGACCTGTACTCCTCCCTACGGGCGATCACCAAAGAAGTTCTCCTGGGCGGCGAACCGCACGAAAGTGCCTCGGAGAAAATCGCGGAGTGGGAATCGACCAACTCGTCCCGCCTCGCACGTGCTCGCGCTGCGCTCCGCGAGATCTCGGACTCGGGAACCCTCGACCTCGCTACACTGTCCGTCGCTGCGCGGCAGGTGCGCAGTATGGTTCCGTAGCATTTTCTGCCCGTAGCGTGCCATCGACGAAAGAAGGACGACTGCTGTGAGTGTGCCCGCCGACCATCTGTCCGACCATCGAGAGCCGGAGGAACGCATCGGTTTTCATACCAGCGTGGATGTTCGCTGGTCGGACATGGACGTGTACCAGCACATCAACCATGCCCGCATGGTGACGTTGCTGGAGGAGGCGCGGATACCGTGGCTTCTCGTCGACGGACGACCGACGGCGAACCTGCGGCACGGCGCGGTCATCGCGGATCTGCACGTGAAGTACCGCGGTCAGCTTCGACACGAGGACGGCCCCCTGGACGTCTTCATGTGGATCGACAAGGTGCGGGCCGTGGATTTCGTGGCCGGTTACGAGGTGCGCGCCAACGGTGCGTCGCTGGACACTCCGGCGGCCATCATCGCGTCGACTCAGATTGCAGCATTCGACATCGACACTCAGAAGCTGCGACGCCTCACCGCTGAAGAGCGCGAGTATCTCGAGGGCTGGCAGCGTGTTTGAGCGTGTACTCACCATTCCGGACCCGGTCGAACGGGAGAATCTGACTGCGTTCCTCGGCAAGGCGCTGCGCCTCGACGAAGCTGCGGTGGTGCGCTTGAGGACGCGTACCGACGGGCGGCTGTCGGCCTGGGCATCGACGGGTTTCGACGCGCTCGCCGTGCGGGTCGTCGCCGGATCGATCGTTCCGGACGACACCTCGGCGGCAGCCGATCAGCTGATCGCGGCTCTCGGGTCGGCCGTCGACGGCAGAGTCGACCCGGGCTTCTCGATGGATTCGGCATGGAAGGGCGCGTTGCCTCCCGACCAGGGATTCGAGCATGTCGACGACGTACCTGCTCGGGTCTTGATCGACCTCGCTCAGCGCGGTGCTGCGCTGGCGAAGGAGCACGGGAGCAGCCACGGTCCGCCGGTGTCGCTGCTCGATCAGCAGGTCCTGCACGTCGACGGTGCCGCGGGCGGAGTGTCGGTCACGATGAGAACGGTATTCGCCCTCACGGCAATGGGTTTCGTGCCGCACACGGGGGAGGACCCGCTCAAGGCCGACGTCGACCTCGCGCGCATCGACTCGAACGAGATCGTGCGCGTGCGCGCCACCAAGGTGTGGCTACGCCTCGACGCGCGCTACGGCTCGGTCTTCTGCCGCCGAGAGAACGCGCTCTCCCTCACGGTGGAGCGCTGAAACGGCTCTAGACCAACCACGCTGCGGCGTCGGCGGGAAGTTGCCCGTCGACGAGAGGCGCGCTGGACATCAGGACCTCGCCCGGCGGGAGGGGGATCGGAACGTCGGTCGCGTTGAGGGCGCAGATCAGCCCGCCCGGTCGTCGGAACGCAAGGCATCCGGGTGGGCTGCCGTACCAATCCACTCCGGTTCCGGCGAATTCCGGCCGCAGTGCGCGGAGTTCGAAGGCCGACCGGTACAGGCTCAGCATGGAGTCGACGTCTTCGAGCTGTTCTTCCACCGTGAGCGACGACCATTCCGTGGGCATCGGCAGCCAGGTCGCCGGGGACGAACTGAACGCGAACGGCGGCTCGGTTCCTTCCCACGGGAGGGGAACACGGCATCCGTCTCGGCCACGCTCGGTGTGGCCGGAGCGCTCCCACACCGGGTCCTGCAAGGATTCGTCGGGCAGGTCGACGTTGGGAAGGCCCAGTTCGGCGCCGTTGTAGACGAACACCGTTCCTGGCAGCGCCAATTCGAGCAGAATCATCGCCCTGGCGCGGGCTGTGCCGCGGGCGCCTCCGCCGTAGCGAGTGACTTCGCGGACGACGTCGTGGTTGGACAGCGTCCACGTCGGGGTGCCGTCGACGAGGGCCACCGCGTCCAACGAGTTGGACACTGCGTTTCGAATGGCTGCTGCGTCGAACTCGGCTTCGGCCAGGCGGAAGTTGAAGCCGAGGTGCAGCTCGTCGGGGCGAATGTACTCACTGAACCTGACGTTGTCCTGCACCCAGATTTCACCGACCGTCGTCGAGCCCGGGTATTCGTCCATGATCTTTCGGATACCACGGTGTATCTCGTGCACGGCCGGATTGTTGAACCGTGGATCGGTGTCGTCGTTCTTCATGAGCTCGTTCGTTTCCAGGCTCATGTTCGGAAGGCCTTCGGGCTTGGCCATTCCGTGTGCGACGTCGATCCGGAAGCCGTCGACTCCCCGGTCCAACCAGAAGCGCAGCGTCGTGGCCAAGTCCTCGAAAACCTCGGGGTTGGTCCAGTCGAGATCGGGTTGTTCGGCCGCGAAGATGTGCAGATACCACTGTCCCGGCGTTCCGTCGGCTTCGCGAATGCGGGTCCATGCGGGGCCGCCGAAGATACTCGGCCAGTTGTTCGGCGGCTCGGAGCCGTCGGGTCCCTTGCCGTCGCGGAAGATGTAGCGGGCTCGTTCCGGACTTCCGGGAGCCGAGTCGAGCGCTGCGACGAACCACGGATGTCGGTCGCTCGTGTGGTTGGGCACCAGGTCCATGGTGACCTTGATGTCGCGCGCGTGTGCCTCTTCGATCAGCGAATCCATCACCGCGAGGTCACCGAACAGGGGGTCGATCACTCTCGGGTCGGACACGTCGTACCCGTGGTCCGCCATCGGTGACTTCATGATCGGGCTCAGCCAGATCGCGTCGATTCCGAGTAGTTCGAGGTAGCCGAGCTTGTCCCGAACGCCGCCGAGATCACCGACGCCGTCGCCGTTGGAATCGGCGAACGAACGCGGGTAGATCTGATAGAAGATCGCGTCCTTCCACCACGGTTCGGGCTGAGGTTCGAGTCGATCGGTCACAACGGTCAAGTCTGCCAAACGCGGACGCTCGACCTCGATCAGGGACCGGGTTGATCTTCGTCACCTCGTAAGGCTGGGGGCTCACGACCGGCCAAGATGCGGGCTCACGCCCGGCCAAGATGCGGGCTCACGCCCGGGCGGACGTGCGAGCGACGCTCAGGAAGGCATACCGTTTCCCCGGTTTCTCTCCCGAAAACAGCCGCTTTGTCCGATTGATGAGGTACCGTACCCGTCGAACCGGAACGAGGAGCACGAGGAATCACATGGCCGAGCAGTCGATCGAAGCAGTCCGTTTGAGTGAAGTGCTTCTGCAGGACAGTCCCATCGATCCGGACTGGATCCTCGAGGGCGAACCCCGCGCCCGCGTGGCCGAGTGGTCACGCAGCATCGACGGGACGACCACCACCAACGTGTGGGACTGCACGGCCGGTCGCTTCCGCTGGTACTTCTCGGTCGACGAGATCGTGCACATCATGGACGGCTCGGTGACGGTCTCGTCCGACGACCATCCTGAACGCACGCTGGTGGCCGGCGATGCGGCGCTGTTCCGCGCCGGCACCTGGTCCGAGTGGCACGTCCAGGACTACGTCCGCAAGCACGCAATTCTTCGCCAGCATCTTCCCGGCTCGCTCCTGCTCGCCCTGAAGTTCGCCGGCAACGTGCGTGGCGCACTCCGACGGGCGAAGGGACTCGGGCGCAGCGCCGCCCAGCCGACGACCGCGCAGCGCGAGGGATCTGCGCCTCGTCTGTGAGGACCGGTTCCTAGAACGACGAGTTGACCATGGAGTTGGCTGCCATCTCCATGTAGTCGACCAACTGTGCCCGGTGCGTGGCGTCGAGGACGGAATCGTCTATCGACGCGATGGCACTGTGCATGCACCGCAGCCATGCGTCCCGTTCGATCGGGCCGATGTGGAACGGCGAGTGCCGCATGCGGAGGCGAGGGTGCCCGCGTTCGTCCGAGTAGGTGCGCGGTCCTCCCCAGTACTGTTCGAGAAACATTCGCATGCGTCGCTCCGCAGGCCCCAGGTCTTCCTCGGGGTAGAGCGGTCGCACGACGTCGTCCTTCGCCACTTCCTCGTAGAACTTGGCCGTCAGCTTGTAGAACGTGTCCGCACCACCGACCGCGTCGTAGAAGGTCTGTTGCGGTTCGGTCATCGGTGCTTCTCTCCAGTCGTTCGAGGTCGGGCGGGGTGCGGCCGGGTGGTGCCTACTTTGCCAGGTCGACGATCGCGCCGGCCGGTCGGCCTTGCGGGTACGGGGCCTGAATTCCGGCGTCGTCGAAGGCCTGGAGAATCTCGCGGTGGAGCCGTCGCTGCACCGCCCACTGCATCCCGGGCCTGGTCTTGACGGTGATGCGGATGGTGACCGTGTCGGCGCTTACGGCGTTGACGCCGAGCATCTCGGGATCCCCGAGCAAATCCTCCGCGAACGCTCCCGATTCGACGACGTCGAGCGTCGCCTTCTCGGCCACCTCGCAGGCCTCGTCGAGATTGGCAGTGTGCGCGACGGGCAGGTCGAGAACCGCCACCGCGAAACCTTGACTCATGTTGCCCACGCGAAGGACCTCGCCGTTGCGGCAGTACCAGACGGTGCCGTTGACGTCGCGGATCGTCGTCACGCGCAGTCCGACGCTTTCGACCGTGCCCACTGCTTCGCCGAGATCGACGACATCACCGACGCCGTACTGGTCTTCGAGCAGCATGAAGATTCCGGAGAGGAAGTCGCGGACGAGATTCTGCGCACCGAAGCCGAGCGCCACTCCGACGATGCCCGCGGAGGCGATGAACGGGGTGACGTTCACTCCGACCACGTCGAGCACAGACAGTACGAACCACGTCAGAATGACGACGGACACGCCGGACTTGAGGACCGAGCCGATGGTCTTGGCGCGTTGGCGACGGCGTTCGGAGAGGATCGAGCTCTGCAGCGTCGACGGTGCACGCTCGCGCAGTGGTCGAAGAAGCGCAGGCGCCTTGTCCGACGCCGATCCGCTGCGACTGGTGAAACGGTCGATCAGTTTGTGCAGTACGAGTCGGAGGACCACCGCGAGCGCAAGGTAGCCGAGAACCTGTAAAGGTCTGTCCACCAGCCAGTCTCGACCGGTTTCGGTCAGTTCGAAGGCACGTGTGTCGAGAGACGAGCCCGTCAGGTAGGTCGATGAGTTCGATTCGAATACAGACACTTGCAGAGTCTACGGAAGGCGCGGATTCTCGCCACCGTGCTGGTAGCGGACCTGCTCGTTGGCTGTGAGTTCACCGATCGGTCATCACCGCGATCCGGAAAAGGGGTGTGCAGACCCGGCGTTTTCGTGTTCCACTGTGACACGTGTTCCGCGCAAGCCATGCGCGGACGCCGACGCTTTTGGGAGAACCGAAGTGAAGAACAAGCAACACCGACACCGACAACTCCCGCCCATCGATGTCCATGACACCGCAGACCAGCGGGAACGGATATCGGGGGCGTCTCCACTACATGTCGTTTCTCCTGGCGAGACGGTGTCTCCCAGCGACAACATGGTTCCTGCCTGGGTCAAGCGCCGAGTGCTGCTTCTGAACGCCACTTTCGAGCCCTTGACTGCGCTGCCGATGCGTCGCGCAGTGGTACTGCTTGTGTGCAACAAGGCCGACGTCGTCCACGACGACCCCTCCGGTCCATACATTCGATCCGCCGACTTCTCCGTTCAAGTGCCCTCGGTTATTCGTCTGAGGACGTTCGTTCGAGTGCCGTACCGGGCTCGCGTGCCGATGACGAGGGCTGCGCTGATGCACAGAGATCGTTTCCGGTGCGCGTACTGCGGCGCCAAAGCGGAAACCGTGGACCACGTCATCCCGCGGAGTCGTGGGGGCGAGCACTCGTGGGAGAACTGCGTTGCGTGCTGCGCCTCGTGCAACCATCGCAAAGCAGACAAAATGCTCAGTGAGCTGGGATGGACTCTGCGCGCGCAACTCGTTCCACCGAAGGGGCCGCACTGGCGTTTGCTCGCCAGCAACAAGGAACTCGATCCGTCCTGGTTGGCGTACCTGGGTGAGGGCGCGGCGTAGCGGCCGGTCTCGAATCGATCCGACCGGCCCCGCTGTCGCTTCGGGGTGAAAAGTCGACTAATCTCACACCCTGTGAGCATTCTCGAGACGATCCTGATCTTCGGGGTGATTCCGGCTGCGATCATCGGAATCATCGGAGCGTTGTCCTACGTGGGGGAAAGGCAGCCGGGTCTGGACATCACCCCGTACCGGTTGACCGACGAATGGACACGTGAACCAATTCTGTGGAGCGCGACCGACGAGGTGACACCGCACGGTGGCGGCCACGGCGATTCGCATGCATCCGCTGCAGATTCGATCGGAGGGTCGGCAAGTGGCAAGTGGTGAACTGGTCAAGAGTGACATCGACGCGGAGGACCTGCCCTACGGCTCGGCTCTGACGTCCAGCGGACGCGTGTCGGGTGCTCACGAGTTCGGAACGGCCAGCCCGGCGCACCTTCCGTTCGCCACGCAGGACCTCGTGTCCCTCGACGTCGCACTGACCGAGGCGACCCGGGCGACGCAGATTCGCTTCAACGTCTACCTCGGAGACCTGGGTGAGGACGTCGCCGCAGGTGCAGACGCGGTCTTCCCCGGAACACCGGACGCAATTCGTTCCGTGCTGATCGCCGTGGACCCGAACCACAAGGGCATCGAGATCCGCACCGGACGCCGTGTCTCGGATCGCGCGACCGACCGGGTGGCGCAGCTCGGCATCACTGCCGCAACGGGGCCGTTCCGTGACGGCAACCTCATCGACGGACTGGTCAGCGCGGTTCGTGTCATGGCCGCCGCCATCGTGAGCCCGTAGCCGTATCGAATCGACACGAAGAAGGCGCCGCCCGAAACCGCGGGCGGCGCCTTCTTCCTGTTTCCAGCGCGGTGCTTACGTCACGTCGAACTCGCGGGCCGCGAGCGAGCGCACGATGCCCGCGCGTCCCTCGATCACCAGACGCCGCAGCGCGGGAGGCAGATCCTTCTCCAGGAACGCATCCGCAGCCGCGACCGAGTCCGCACTGATCGACCAGGAGGGGTACAGCCCGACCACCACGGTCTGCGCGACCTCGCTGGACCGCCTCGACCACACGCCCTCGATCGAGTCGAAGTACCGCGACACGTACGGCTCGAGGAGCTCGCCCTGTCCCGGTCCGGCGAACCCACCGATGATCGATCGCGCGGTGATGTTGGGGACGGAATCGTCGTCGACGACCGTCGTCCATGCATGTTCCTTGACCTCGCTGCTCGGCCGAACGGCACGCGCAGCGGCTGCCGAACGAGCTCCGGCCGCAGTGTTGTCGCGGGCGGCCTCGGCGTCGATCTCGGGCGACTCGATGCCGTGGCTGTCGATCGCACCTGCTGCAGCGAGCGCCGACACCAGACGCCAACGCAGGTCGGTATCCACCTCGAGACCGCCGAGCTCCTGGCCGTCGACGTCGCCGTCCAGGAGGCCGCGCAACACCGCGACATGCCTGTCGGACAAGGCCGAACCGGTCAGCGAGTTGACGAACGCCAGCTGGTGGTCCGAGCCTGCGTCGGCGGCGCGCGCGAGCTCGAGGAGCGTGTCCGCGAACTCGGGCTGACCGTGCTCCTGCGCCCACTGCGGCTCGGCGTAGCTCGTGATGGCCGTCTGCGCCTGGAGGAGCAGACGCTGCACGACGCCGACCTCCGTCTCCGCACCGATACCGCGCTGAACGAGCGCGACGAAATCGCGTGCACGCATCTCGGCCTGGCGAGTCATCTCCCACGCGGCCGACCACGCAAGGGTGCGGGGGAGTGATTCCGCGATGTCGCCGATACGGGCGAGCAGAACGTCGAGAGACTCCGGATCGAGACGCACGGCGCAGTAGGTGAGGTCGTCGTCGTTGACGAGAACCAGCTTGCCCCGCGACACACCCACCAGTGACGGAACGTCGGTGCTGTCCGACGCCTCCAGGTCGATCTCGACACGCTCGGTACGCACCAGCTTGCCGTCGTCTCCGTCGTCGTAGATGCCGATTGCGATCCGGTGCACTCGATGCTCGCCTGCGCCGGGTGCTGCGCCGCTCTGCTTCACCGCGAAGCGGGTGAACTTGCCGTCTGCGTCGACGTCGAAGTCAGGGCTCAGGGTGTTGAGTCCGGTCGTGCGGAGCCATTGGCTGCCCCAATCCGACAGGTCCCGACCGGACGACCGCTCCAGTGCGGTGAGGAGGTCGGAGAACGTGGCGTTGCCGAAGGCGTGGTCGACGAAGTACGCACGCAGGCCGGCGAGGAAATCCTCCTTGCCGACATAGGCGACGAGTTGCTTCAGAACGCTCGCACCCTTGGCGTACGTGATGCCGTCGAAGTTGACCTCGACCGCGGCCAGATCGGGAATGTCGGCTGCGATGGGGTGTGTCGACGGCAGCTGATCCTGCCGGTAGGCCCACGACTTCTCGACGTTGGCGAACGTGGTCCATGCGTTGGTGTACTCGGTGGCCTCGGACTGGCACAGGACCGATGCGAACGTCGCGAACGACTCGTTGAGCCACAGGTCGTCCCACCACGTCATCGTCACGAGGTCGCCGAACCACATGTGCGCCATCTCGTGCAGAACCGTTTCGGCGCGGCGTTCGTAGGAGTACCGGGTGACCTTGGAGCGGAAGACGTAGTCCTCCAGGAAGGTGACGGCGCCCGCGTTCTCCATTGCGCCCGCGTTGAACTCGGGCACGAACAACTGATCGTACTTGCCGAACGCGTAGGGGGTGCCGAAGTTGGCGTGGTAGAAACCGAATCCCTGCTTGGTCTCGGTGAACAACCTCTCGTGATCCATGTGCTCGGCAAGCGATGCGCGGCAGTAGATTCCGAGCGGGATGGTGCCGTGCTCGTCGGTGTAGGAATCCGTCCACTCCGCGTACGGGCCGGCGATCAGCGCCACCAGATACGTGCTCATCAGTGGGGTGGTGTCGAAAACGTGTTCTCCCGCAGCGGGTTCCGCGGCATGCGCAGCGTTGGAGATGACCTTCCAGCTGTCCGGAGCGGTGACCTTCAGATCGAATGTCGCCTTCAGATCCGGCTGGTCGAAGCAGGCGAACATCCGCTTGGCATCCGCCGTCTCGAACTGAGAGTAGAGATACACCGAGCCGTCGGACGGGTCGACGAACCGGTGCAGACCCTCACCGGTGTGGGAATAGACACAGTCTGCGACGACGACGAGTTCGTTGTCCTCGGCGAGGTCGTCGAGCGCTATCCCCGTCTCCTCGTCGTAGCCCGAAACGTCGAGGTCCACCCCGTTCAGAGTGGCGGATCTGATGCCGTCGGCGACGATGTCGACGAACGTCGATGCGCCCGCCTGTGCCGCGAACGCAATGGTCGTCGTCGACAGGAACGTCTTCTCGCTGGGATTGCCGGACCCGTCGGTGAGGTCCAGGACGATCGAATAGGTGGAATTGCCGAGCACGGTCGACCGTGCGGCAGCTTGATCGCGTGTCAGGTTGGGAGCAACCACGTCAGTCATGCACCTTCTCGAGTAGGGATCGTGTGATGACACCATCCCATCACGGCGCGGGTCGGGCATGCTTGCGTAGGGACGCGGCGCGGAATTGTTCTGCCGCATCCTGGGTTGTTCTCGGTCGACACCCACTCGTATCTCGACACGAAGGAGCTTCACGTGAGCGGCAGCGGACAGAAGGACACCGCCGATTTCTGGTTCGACCCCCTGTGCCCATGGTGTTGGATCACGTCGCGGTGGATTCTGGAGGTCGAGAAGGTCCGCGACATCGACGTCAACTTCCACGTCATGTCGCTCGCAGTCCTCAACGAGGGCCGCGACCTCCCCGAGCAGTACGCCGAGATGATGAAGACGGCATGGGGACCCGTGCGAGTCGCCATCGCCGCGGCCCAGGAGAAGGGCGACGAAATCCTGTCGCCGCTCTACACGGCACTCGGTACCCGTATCCACAACGGAGGCAACAAGAATTTCCCCGAGGTGATCGAGCAGTCCCTCGCGGAACTGGGTCTGCCTGCTGAGTTGGCGAAGGCAGCCGACAGCACCGAGTACGACGAAGCGCTGCGCACCAGCCACCACGCGGGCATGGACAAGGTCGGTCCCGACGTCGGAACGCCCACGATTCACGTCAACGGTGTCGCGTTCTTCGGGCCCGTCCTCTCCCGCATCCCGCGCGGCGAGGAAGCCGGAAAGTTGTGGGATGCCTCGGTCATCTTCGCGTCGTATCCGCACTTCTTCGAGCTCAAGCGCACCCGTCACGAAGACCCCGAGTTCGACTGACCCCAGGTGAGCGGAAATGTAGGTCAGGACTTACTGCTCGAGTTCAGGACATGCATTTTCGCTCACAGCGGGTCAGGCGACGATGCGATCGACGCCGTCGGACGTGCCGAAGTATCGGTGCTTCCCACGGCTGAAACGCCACGCGGACCAGGCAGCCGCGGCGGCGTCGAGCGCGTCGTCGGCTGCGGGCTCGACCGGCAGTGATGCCATGGCGTCGTGTACGGACACCGGATCCAGCCACGTGGACAGTGCGCTCAGACGCTGGCCGACGCCACGCGCGGACTTCTTCGACATGAACGACGTATCCGGTGCCATGTGCCGAAACGAGCATTCCGGGTGCACTTCCACCACCCGTTCGGGGTCGAAGGACACGTCCTGCCACTGCCGGACCGAGGACATCAGATACCAGGTCTGTTTGCTGATCGCCTTTCCGGTGATTCGTCTGGACACTGCGCACGCATCCTCGTAGGTCGTCGTGTCGAGAACAGCGCGTACCGGTGTGTGGAAGATCGACGATCGCGCCCGCCCGAGAAAACTCTTCGCTTCCAGCTCACTGGCCCGGTACCCGCTCTCGGGCAACGACAACGGCATGTCGACCCCGACGACGTCGCACCGACGTGTGGCGACCAGCACCGCCTGCACGTCGGGCTCGACGGACATCTGCAGATCCTGGCCGTCGAACAGTGCCACAACCCACTTGCCTTTGGCGCCGTCGACTCCGGCGACCGTTTTTCGTCCCTGAAATCCCACCTGTCAGACTCTATGCATGCGCGTATACCTGGGTGCGGACCATGCCGGCCTCGAATTCAAGAACCAGATCATCGAACACCTCACCGCGACCGGGCACGAGCCCGTCGACTGCGGCGCTTTCGAATACGACGCCGTCGACGACTACCCGGCCTTCTGCATCGACGCGGCACGACGGGTCGTCGCCGATCCAGGTAGCCGCGGCCTCGTCCTCGGAGGCTCCGGCAACGGCGAGCAGATCGCGGCCAACAAGGTCCCCGGTGCCCGGTGCGCACTCGCGTGGAGCGTCGAGACCGCGCAGCTCGCGCGCGAGCACAACGATGCTCAGCTGATCGGTATAGGCGGACGCATGCACACCCTTCCGGAGGCTCTCGCGATAGTCGATGCCTTCCTCGGAACCCCGTTCTCCGGCGAGGAGCGGCACCAGCGTCGTATCGACATTCTGTCGGAGTACGAGCGGAGCGGCGACGCACCCGACGTCCCGGGCGGACAGAAGTTCGACGGCTCCTGATCGATGCCCGAAGGGCATACGCTGCACCGCCTCGCGCGGCTGCATCAGCGTAAATTCGCCGGCGCGCCCGTCGAGGTGAGCAGCCCGCAAGGGCGGTTCACCTCGGGGGCCGCGTTGGTCGACGGCCTGGTGCTCGTGAGGGCCGAGGCCTGGGGCAAGCACTTGCTGCATCGCTACGAGTCGGACCTGATCGTGCACATCCACCTCGGTCTGTACGGAAAGTTCACCGATCAGACGCTGCCGATGAAGGAACCGGTCGGTGCCGTTCGATTGAGGATGGTGGGCGAGGCTTTCGGTACCGATCTGCGCGGGCCGACAGCCTGTGAAATCTATACGGAGCAGCAGGTCGACGCTCTGCTGAGTCGACTCGGTCCGGATCCGATCCGGAAGGACGCCGATCCCGATCGAGCGTGGGATCGCATCTCCAGATCGAGGACGCCGATCGGCACACTTCTGATGGATCAGAAGGTCCTCGCCGGAGTCGGCAACGTGTACCGAGCGGAGATCCTGTACCGGCACGAGATCAACCCGATGCGTCCGGGTAAGGACGTGGATCGAAGTGAATGGGACGCGATCTGGTTGGACCTGGTCGACCTGATGAAGATCGGTGTACGACGCGGCAGGATCATCACGATCCGACCAGAGGACGACCACGGAGATTCCGGTTACGCTCCGAAACGACCCCGCACCTACGTGTATCGCAGGGCGGGGCGTCCGTGTCGAATCTGTGGAGCCGAGATTCTGCATTCGGTGATGCAGGCGCGAAATCTGTTCTGGTGCCCTGTCTGTCAGGCGAGCTAGACGGTCAGGCGAGCTAGACGGTAGGGCGAGCGAGCCGGGACGTCAGAAGTCGAACCCGCCGTCGAACATTCCGCCGCCGTCCCCGCCGAACGAATCTCCACCGAACGAGTCGCCGCCGCCGTCCATGGCGCCGTACTCCTCGCCACCGGCGTCACCCGAGTCGCCGAACTCGCCGTTGTCGGCGCCGCCGCCTTCCGAACCGTCACCGGCTCCGCTCGCGAACTCCTGTTCGCCGTAGCCGACTCCTGCCATTCCCGAGAACATCGCCGAGAACAGGAACATCGATCCGACGCCCCAGGCGCCCGCGACGAGGGCGGGGCGCCACCACGGCTCGGAGTACCAGCCGGCCGGCACAGGACGGCCGGCGACCTTGCCGCCGGGGTAGTAGTTGGGCGTGCGGTCCGACGGATTGGGCGAGGCCTCGACGTTGCGGCCCTCGAACTCGACCTTGCGGTCCTCGGTGACCTGCCCCGCGGACTTCTGGCCGTCGATGCCCTGAATTTCCGGACCGGGGTCCATGCCCATCGCGATCCGCGCCGCGCGGATGTAGTACAGACCTTCCAGCGCAGTCTGCTTGGCCAGCCGTGCCTGCTCGACCGTCTTGGCCTGGTCGATCTGCGATCCGGCCGCGATGTTGCGCTCCGACGCGTCGGCGAGTGCCTGCTTGGACGCGGTGTCGCTGCCGATCAGGTTGTAGACCTGCCCGCCGAGCCGCTCGATGGACTGGCGAGCATCTGCCTTGGCGTCCTCCAGTGTGCTGGCCGACTTCGCCGCCGCGTTCTTCTGACTGCGGACGACCAGGAACACGACTGCTGCGACGATGACGACGACGAGTAAGAGAGCTTCCACTGTTACCGCTTCCTTGTGGGAATCTTTCAGGCACGTGCCCGACCGCCTCAGGACAAATCGGACACTTTTCACGATACGCGTGCCGATCGATGCGCGGGCGTACCGTCCGACGTGCTTCGATCGAGAATATGACCCCCGAACGTCAGTTGGAAGTGCTGGAACTCGAATGCTCGAGGATGGGGGCGGTGTCGCTGGACGACGTCTGCGCCGACGTCCCGACCATGCCGGACTGGACCGTCGAGAAGTTGATTCGACACGTCACGTTCGTCCATCGAATGGCGAGGTCCGCGTTGGATGCGCCTGCCGACGGCGGAATGGCGAATGTGCTTGCTGCGGTGGAGAAGCCCGAACGCGGACCTCGGGTAGTGGACGAGTACCGCGAGTCCGCCTCCCTCGCGCTCGACGCCTACCGCGACGCGCCGCTCGATCGCGCCGTCCCGACGTGGGCGGGCCCGGGCACCGCCGACTACTGGATTCGGCGCCAGTTGCACGAAATCGTCGTGCATCGATTCGATGCGCAGAGCGGAATTCACATCCGTGGGGGAGCAGAGCCCGATCCACTCGATCCCGAGAGCGCGGCCGACGGAGTAGTCGAATGGGCCGAGGACTTCCTGACAAGGGTTCCGCTGGAACAACTTCCACAACTCGCGGGCCGCACCGTCCATCTGCATACCGTCGACGACACTGCCATGGAACTGTTCCTCGACTTCGGCGGTGACCGGGTGACGGTCACGCACGAGCACCGCAAAGGCGACGTCGCCCTGCGCGGTTCGGCAGAGAATCTGATGCTCGCAGTGTGGCGCAGGCGCCCGCTGAATGTGCTCGACGTCGTCGGCGACCGGTCGGTGGCAGAGGCGCTGTACGACGGTGTTCGGCTGTAGAGATTTCGGTGCCGGCGCGCCCGTCGGTGACATTCCAGCGAAGGGGAGCGAACACGAAAAAGCCCGCCGATCGCAGTGCGATCGGCGGGCTATTTCTGGAGCCGATGACGAGAATCGAACTCGCGTAGCCTGTTTGGAAGACAGGGGCTCTACCATTGAGCTACATCGGCGTGCATGCGACGTTGATGGGATCGCCATCGGCGCCGCTTGCGATTCGAAACTCTACATAACCTCGGATCGAGAATACAAATTGCCTGCATGTAGAGTCTGTCGAGACGGATGCGGTGGCCCGCCCACGGGTACCGCTGGTGTCTGCTGTTCAATGGAGCCTGTAAGTTGATCGGCGGGCGGCTTGAACAGCGTCGGTAAGACGGGGTGTGGCGCAGCTTGGTAGCGCATCCGCTTTGGGAGCGGAGGGTCGCAGGTTCAATTCCTGTCACCCCGACAAAGATGAGACCGGGTCCTCGAAGGGGCCCGGTTTCGCCGAGTGGTTCACTTCGCCGCTGGTTCGCCGTCGCACTTGGTCGCGGTATGTCAGCGAGTGACGGTGAATCGGACCGACAGCACAGCACGACCACCAGAAGGAGCATGTCCCGTGAAGAGCACCGTCGAGCAGCTCAGCCCGACGCGAGTCCGTATCAACGTTGAGGTGCCCTTCGAGGAGCTCAAGCCTGATTTCGACCGCGCCTACAAGGCACTTGCCCAGCAGATCCGCCTCCCCGGATTCCGTCCGGGCAAGGCTCCGGCCAAGCTTCTCGAAGCACGGGTCGGTCGTGGCGCAGTGCTCGAGCAGGTCGTCAACGACGCTCTCCCCGCCCGGTACTCCGAGGCCGTCAGCGCCGAGCAGATCAAGGTCATCGGCCAGCCGGACATCGAGATCACCAAGATCGAGGACGGCGACGAGCTGACGTTCACCGCCGAGGTCGACATTCGTCCGGAGATTGCGCTGCCCGACTACTCGACCATCTCGGTCGAGGTCGATCCGCTCGAGATCACCGACGAGGCAGTCGACGAGCAGCTCCAGTCCCTGCGTCAGCGCTTCGGCACCCTCACCGGTGTCGATCGCCCGGTCCAGTCCGGTGACTTCGTGTCCATCGATCTTTCCGCGACCGTCGACGGCGAGACCGTGGAGGAGGCGTCGGCCAACGGCCTGTCGCACGAGGTCGGTTCGGGTCAGCTCATCGAAGGCCTCGACGACGCCATCGTCGGTGTGTCGGTCGACGAGTCCAAGGACTTCACCTCCACGCTGGTCGCGGGCGACTACGCGGGCAAGGAAGCAGTCGTCACCGTCAAGGTGGTCTCGGTCAAGGAGCGCGAGCTTCCCGAGGCCGACGACGAGTTCGCGCAGCTTGCCAGCGAATTCGACACTCTCGACGAGCTCCTCGCCGACCTGAAGACGCGCGTCGAGCGGGTCAAGAAGGTCGAGCAGGCCGGTCAGATCCGCGACAAGGTTCTCGAGACGCTTCTCGAGACCGTCGAGGTCCCGGCTCCCGAGGCCGTCGTCAAGGCCGAGGTCGACAACCAGGTGCACGAGGCCATTCACGGTCTCGACCACGACGAGGCCAAGCTTGCCGAGCTGCTCGAGTCGCAGGGTTCGAGTCGCGAGGAGTTCGACAAGGACGTCAAGGAAGCGGCCGAGAAGTCGGTTCGCACCCAGCTGCTGCTCGATGCCATCGCCGAAGCGGAAGGCACGCAGGTCGGCCAGGACGAGCTCACCGAGCGGATCATCTTCCAGGCGCAGCGCTACGGCATCTCGCCGGAAGAGTTCATCCAGCAAGTCCAGCAGGCCAACCAGCTCGGTGCAGTCTTCGCCGACGTGCGTCGCGGCAAGGCGCTCGCATCCGTCGTCGACCGCGTGAACGTCACCGACACCACCGGTGCTTCGGTCGACACCTCCGAGCTTTTCGGTAGCCCCGCAGACGCAGAAGAGCCTGCAGCAGGCGATTCTGCCGAGGGTGAACAAGAGAAGTAACGCTGACAGCGAACGACGGCGGTTCCGGGACTCCGGGGCCGCCGTCTTTCGTTAGTGTCTGTATCAGGAACCAACGATCAGTATGGAAAAGGCAGGTACCGTGACTGTTCAGAATCCGGCGGCTTCGCACCAGCAGAGTCCCGTCATGACTTCGGCCGCTTCCGGCCTGAATCTCAGCGACTCGGTGTACGAGCGTCTGCTTCAGAATCGCATCATCTTCCTCGGTACTCAGGTCGACGATGACATTGCGAACAAGCTTTGCGCACAGATCCTCCTGCTGTCGGCGGAGGACCCCACACGCGACATCTCGCTCTACATCAACTCGCCCGGTGGTTCGGTGACCGCAGGTATGGCGATCTTCGACACGATGGAATTCGCCGAGTGCGACGTGGCCACCTACGGAATGGGTCTCGCCGCGTCGATGGGTCAGTTCCTGTTGTCGGCAGGCGCCAAGGGCAAGCGCTACGCACTCCCGCACGCGCGGATCATGATGCACCAGCCGTCCGCCGGTATCGGTGGTAGTGCCAGCGACATCGCGATCATGGCCGAGCAGTTCGCTCACACCAAGCGCGAAATGGCGGAGCTGATCGCGCTGCACACCGGACAGACCGTCGAGCAGATCACCGAGGACTCCGATCGTGACCGCTGGTTCACGGCCGCAGCAGCGAAGGAATACGGCTTCGTGGACCACGTCGTCTCGCGCGCACGGCAGGCAGGCGGAGTCGGCGAGTAGATCGCCCTTCGAACTCCGTCCCTTGAAACCTCACTTCTTGGAGAAACGATGACCAACTTGTTCGATCCCACTCAGATGCCGTCCTCGCGGTACATCCTGCCGTCCTTCGTCGAGCACTCCAGCTACGGCGTCAAGGAGTCCAACCCGTACAACAAGCTGTTCGAGGAACGCATCATCTTCCTCGGCGTTCAGGTCGACGACGCGTCCGCGAACGACATCATGGCTCAGCTGCTCGTGCTCGAGGGCCTCGACCCCGACCGCGACATCACGATGTACATCAACTCGCCCGGTGGATCGTTCACCTCGCTGATGGCGATCTACGACACGATGCAGTACGTGCGTGCCGACGTCGCGACGGTGTGCCTCGGTCAGGCCGCCTCCGCGGCAGCAGTGCTGCTCGCAGCGGGAACGCCGGGCAAGCGCGCAGCTCTCCCGAACGCTCGCGTTCTGATCCACCAGCCGGCCAGCGGTGGAATTCAGGGCCAGGTGTCCGACCTCGAGATCCAGGCGGCCGAGATCGAGCGCATGCGTCGCTTGATGGAGACCACGCTCGGACGCCACACCGGCAAGGACCCCGATGTCATTCGCAAGGACACCGACCGCGACAAGATTCTGACCGCCGAGCAGGCGAAGGAATACGGAATCATCGACACGGTGTTCGAGTACCGCAAGTTGTCCGCACAGAAGTAGCGGCAGCGGGTATCTTCGCAGGACGCGGCACGGAGGCCGGGGGTCGAGTCGATCTCGGCCTCCGGTACTCGTCGAGCGGGGGCCGAGGTAACGCTTCGAGGCCATCGAGGCGACAAATGGACAGTGCTGCGGTGGGTCGGTAGCGCTGTGGTGAGAGTCGGTTCCCGAGTTCCGCGAGAATTCGGACGACGAATCACCGGAAACAACTCGCCCTGATCTCCGGATCACGGGTACGGTCGCATCAGGGCTCAGGCGCTGTCGATCGAGAAGTTGCTCACGGTCGGGTCGGCATCCGTTGGGTGTCGCACGGCCAGACGCGGACAAGGAAGTAGGAACCTCGAACATGGCACGCATCGGTGACGGTGGCGATCTGCTGAAATGCTCGTTCTGCGGAAAGAGCCAAAAGCAGGTCAAGAAGCTCATCGCAGGTCCTGGGGTGTACATCTGCGACGAGTGCATCGACCTGTGCAACGAGATCATCGAGGAGGAGCTCGCGGAGTCGAGCGAGGTCAAGCTCGACGACCTGCCCAAGCCCTCCGAGATCCGTGACTTCCTCGAGAACTACGTGATCGGACAGGACACGGCCAAGCGCACGCTTGCTGTGGCCGTCTACAACCACTACAAGCGCATCCAGGCCGGAGACAAAGCGCGCGACGGCCGCGGCGAGAGCGTCGAACTGGCGAAGTCGAACATTCTGATGCTCGGCCCCACCGGGTGCGGCAAGACCTATCTCGCCCAGACGCTGGCGAAGATGCTCAACGTCCCGTTCGCGATCGCCGACGCCACCGCGTTGACGGAGGCAGGGTACGTCGGTGAAGACGTCGAGAACATCCTGCTGAAGCTCATCCAGGCCGCCGACTACGACGTCAAGCGCGCCGAGACGGGCATCATCTACATCGACGAGGTCGACAAGATCGCCCGCAAGAGCGAGAACCCGTCCATCACCCGCGACGTGTCCGGCGAGGGTGTTCAGCAGGCGCTGCTGAAGATTCTCGAGGGTACGCAGGCAAGCGTCCCGCCCCAGGGTGGCCGCAAGCACCCCCATCAGGAATTCATTCAGATCGACACCACCAATGTGCTCTTCATCGTGGCCGGCGCTTTCGCTGGGTTGGAGAAGATCGTGTCGGATCGTGTCGGCAAGCGTGGACTCGGCTTCGGCGCCGAGGTCCGCTCGAAGGCAGAGATCGACACGCAGGATCACTTCGCCGAGGTGATGCCGGAGGATCTGATCAAGTTCGGGTTGATCCCGGAGTTCATCGGACGCCTCCCCGTCGTGGCGTCGGTGACCAACCTGGACAAGGACTCGCTCGTCACCATCCTGTCCGAGCCGAAGAACGCTCTGGTCAAGCAGTACAGCCGCTTGTTCGACATGGACAACGTGGAGTTGGAGTTCACGAAGGACGCACTCGAAGCCATAGCGGACCAGGCGATCCTGCGCGGCACCGGTGCTCGTGGCCTGCGCGCCATCCTCGAAGAGGTGCTCAACCCCGTGATGTTCGACATCCCGAGCCGTGACGACGTGGCGAAGGTCGTCGTCACGTCCGAGACAGTGAACGACAACGTGCTCCCGACTATCGTTCCGCGCAAGCCGGAACGTCCCGAGCGCCGCGACAAGTCCGCGTAGCGCGGAACAAGCGACAGACGAGAAAGGCCCGGTCGAATCCGACCGGGCCTTCTTCGTGGATTCTGTCGCTCAGCCGATCATGAACGCGTGCGCGTCGGGATATGCGTCGAGCAGGGCGTGGCGCTCGGCCACCTCGGGATCGTGTCCTGGAACCACCAGGCTCGGAGAATCCGCGAGTTCGTTGATTCGGTCGAACGCGTAGTACATGCCTGGAATGTCGTGAAGGATCGCGAACGGTGAGTCGTTCTCGATGTTCTCGTAGAAGTGGCTCGCGTCCGAGGCGACGACAGCGTATCCGTCGGCTGTCTTGACGCGCACCACCTGCATTCCGGCCGTGTGACCACCGACGCGGTGTACGGATATGCCCGGTAGGAGCTCCGCGTCACCGTCGACGAGTTGCAGCCGGTCGCCGACCGAACGCAGGTGTGCAACATCCTTTTCCGAGTTCAGCCACTGTTCGCGAACGATCCGACGTGCCCATGGGCCGGTCCAGTACTCGAGCTCGTCGGCTTGAAGGACGTATCGTGCCTCGGGGAGGTCCGCGACGACTCCGGTGTGGTCGTAGTGCAGGTGCGTGAGGATCGACAGGTCGATCCGATCGGCGGAATTGCCCAGTGCTGCAACGAGTTCCAGCGGCGAACCGTGGTAGTTCAGGCCGTCCATCCCTGCGGCGGTCTCGGGCGAGATTCCGGCATCGATGAGGATCGTGTGCGATGCGGAGACGGCCAGCCACACGTAGTACGCCGTCGGGTGTGGTTCCTGCCCTCGCCCGTCGCAGTAGTGGAAATGTTGCTCGCGTGTACCGGTTCGCGATGCGTACTGCACCGCGTAGAGACGGAAGTGCTCGTCCGACGACGGCCGGATCGCGGCCGCCGTCGGGGAGGTGTGGTGGAAGCTCGTCATGAGAGGTCACACCGTCGTCGGGACGGCCGCTGCCTCTCTCTTGGTGAGTCCGAGCTTTTCGGTGGGGACTCGGAACGTTTCGCGCGAGGTTGCGACGATGGTGATGTTGATGGCACAGAAGACCGCCGTCACCACAGCCACCGGGAACCACGCTCCGATTCCGTCGCCGGCGATCGCGCTGGCGATGGTGGGTGCGAAACCTGCAATGGCGAAGCCGATCTGGGTGCCGATCGCCGTTCCGGACAGTCGGACCTTGGCGGGGAACATCTCGCCGTAGAACGCGGGCCAGACGCCGCCGGTGGCACTGTGGACGATGCCGAACATCACGATGCCGAATGCGAAGATCAGGAGGTAGTTTCCGGTCGAGATGGACCAGAGGTACCCGAACATCAGAACCGCGCAGCCGGTGGAACCGAAGATGAAGACGGGCTTGCGTCCGATACGGTCGGAAAAGGCACCGAAGAACGGAAGGGCGAACAGCGCAGCAACATTGGCGAGCACTCCGACCCAGAGCATCGGCGTGCGTTCCAGCCCTACCGTGTTCACCGCGTAGGACAGCGCGTAGACGCTGAAAATGGTACTGACAGAGGCGATCACGGCAGCGAACACGACGCGCAGCACTGCACGCCAGTGATCGGTGAGCAGAACCGAGAGCGGCATCTTCGGCTGTTCGCCGGTGGCGACCTCCTCTTCGAACACCGGGGTCTCGTCGAGCGAGCGGCGGATGAGGAATGCGGCGAGAACAACGAATGCGCTGAGGAAGAACGGGATTCGCCAACCCCAGGACAGGAGCTGGTCCTCGGGAAGCATGGCGACGGGGAGGAAGACGGCCGTTGCGAGGATCTGTCCACCCTGGGTGCCGCTCAGGGTGAAGCTGGTGAAGAACGCGCGGCGGTTGTCCGGGCTGTGCTCGAGAGTCATGGAGTTCGCGCCTGCTTGCTCACCGCCGGCCGAGAAGCCCTGGCACAGACGGAGAACGACGAGGATGATCGGGGCCGCGATGCCGATGGTCTCGTAGGAGGGGAGCAGGCCGACGCCGAGGGTAGCGACGCCCATCAGCAGGACGGTGGCAACGAGCACTCGTTTTCGGCCGTACTGATCTCCGATGTGCCCGAGGACGAGTGCGCCGAGTGGGCGGGCGAGGTAGCCGACGCCGAACGTCGCCAGGGCGAGCAGCGTACCGGTGGCAGCGCTCGAGCTGGGGAAGAACACTCGACCGAACACCAATGCGGCGGCGGTGCCGTAGATGAAGAAGTCGTAGTACTCGAGTGCGCTGCCCACCCAGGCTGCGGTGGCCGCGCGCTTCGGGTTGGCCGTGGCCCGCCCACCGGCGGGGTCGGGATGCTGCGTCACGGGATCGCTCATCTTCGGTCTCTCTTCGCGTGAAGGGGGAGTACACAAGGTCGACGGAGCCGGGTTCATCCCGATCGGACCGTAATGTACTAAACGGTTAAAACTGGGCGTCACTAGATACTGAACGTGACCCGGGCCACGTGTCAAGCCCTGATGCGGTATGGCCTACATGTTCGTGATACGAACACCGGCAGAGAGGTCGAAACTAGACCTCGGTCGAGGTCAGAAAAGCAATGATCATGTCGCCCAACATTCTCCGCAGATGCTCACGGTGCGCGGGGGCGGTGAGGTCGCGCCCGAACAGTGCTTCGAAGGTGTACCGGTTGGAGAGTCTGAACACGCAGAAGCTGCTGATGGCCATGTGCACGTCGAGAGCATCGACGTCGGTTCGGAACAATCCATCGGCCTGGCCTCGCGTCAGGATGCTCTCGAGCAGCTCGGCCGCAGGGTTGCCCAGGTTGCTCAGTGCCTCGGATTTGCTGATGTGCTCACCGCGAAGAATGTTCTCGGTGGACACCAATCGGATGAAATCCGGATTGTGTTCGTGGTGATCGAACGTGAGCGACGCGATCGCCCGAATCGCGTCGGTGGGGGAGAGTCCCTCGGTGTCGAGCTCACGTTCGCGGGCGCGGATCGCGCTGTAGGAACGTTCGAGTACCGCCTGGTAGAGGCGCTCTTTGTCGGTGAAGTAGTAGTAGATCATCCGCTTCGTCGTGTGCGTCCGCTCGGCGATCTCGTCGACACGTGCTCCCGCGTATCCCTTGTCCGCGAATTCGCTGGTGGCGACGTCGAGGATGTTGCTGCGCGTCAGATCGCTGTTTCGCCTGCGTTTGGGGCCCTCCGCGCTCGTTCTTGCTGGAGCGGAGTCGCTTCCCGGGCGCGTGGACGTCATGATCCGAAACTCTATCCCTGCAAAAAATCGTTCAGGAAGTGTGGGGTAGCGGACATTCTCGTAGTACGCTCGAATAACTCACTAGTTCGTACATTACGAACACACGCACAATCGAGGGAGTCCGGAAGTGGACGATTCACTGGTCTGCGGTCTGATCGGCACGGGCATCGGCAGGTCGCTGACCCCGGCGATGCACGAACGAGAGGGTGCCGCGCACGGCCTGCGCTACGTCTACCGCATCGTCGACCTCGACGCCGTCGGTGCGACCCCCGACGACCTGGCACGTCTGGTCGACACAGCTGCCGACCTCGGTTTCCGTGGCCTCAACATCACCCATCCGTGCAAGCAGATCGTCATCGATCACCTCGACGAACTGTCCGACGATGCGGCCAGGCTCGGGGCAGTGAACACGGTTCTGTTCGACGGTGGCAAGAAGATCGGTCACAACACCGACTGGTCGGGGTTCGGTCGAAGCTTCGAACTCGGTCTGGCCGGGGCGTCGACCCGGGACGTGGTCCTGCTCGGAGCAGGCGGTGCGGGAGCGGCGGTGGCGTACGCGATGGCCGAAGCAGGCGCTGGGCAGGTCACCGTGGTCGACGCCGACGGAGAGAGGGCGCGCGCCCTGTTGTCGTCGATGCAGGCAGTGTTCCCCGGAACAACGTTCGCCGCGGCTGCGCCGGCCGACCTTTCGCGACTGCTGTCCGCTGCCGACGGAATCGTGCACGCGACACCGGTCGGGATGGCCGCACATCCCGGTATCGCGTTCGATCCGACGCTGTTGCGACCGGACCACTGGGTGGCCGAGGTCGTCTACCGCCCCGCGGAGACCGAACTGTTGGCCGCCGCCGCGGCACGTGGATGCCGGACGCTGGCGGGGACGGGTATGGCAGTGCACCAGGCAGCCGACGCGTTCGAGATCTTCACCGGCAGAGCGGCCGACGCCGACCGCATGTCCGCGCACATGCGTGAGCTGATCTTGCTGGAGGAAGAGTCGGCACTGACCGGAGTGTCGTCGTGACCGCCCCGCGCACGTCCGTGGCCACGGTGTCGCTCAGCGGGTCGTTGCGAGAGAAGATGACGGCCATCGCCGACGCGGGATTCGACGGATTCGAGGTCTTCGAGGCCGACTTGATCGCGTCGCCGTTCTCACCGTCCGACATTGCGAAGCAGGCAGCAGATCTCGGGTTGAGCGTCGATCTGTACCAACCGTTCCGCGACTTGGACAGCGCCGACGACCGTCGATATCAGCGCAATCTCGGTCGGCTGCAGCGCAAGTTCGACGTGATGGAGCAACTCGGGTGCAATCTGCTTCTGGTCTGCTCGTCGCCGCTGCCCGGCGCGGTGACCGAGGACGAGCGCCTCGTCGAACAACTGCTGGGGGCCGCGGACATCGCGCAGGAACGCGGAATGCGGCTGGCGTACGAGGCATTGGCGTGGGGAACCCACGTCAACACCTACCGCCATGCCTGGGACGTCGTGCGGCGCGCCGATCACGACGCGCTCGGCACGTGCCTGGACAGCTTCCACGTCCTGTCCCGCGGTGACGACCCGGCCGGCATCTCCGACATTCCGGGGGAGAAGATCTTCTTCCTGCAGCTGGCCGACGCGCCGCGGTTGAAGATGGACGTGCTGCAGTGGTCGAGGCATCACCGGTGCTTCCCGGGGCAGGGCAACTTCGACCTCCCCGAATTCGGCTCCCGGGTGGTCGATTCCGGGTATGCCGGCCCGTGGTCCCTGGAGATCTTCAACGACGTGTTCCGGGAATCCGCCACCGGCCGCACTGCCGCCGACGCTCACCGATCGCTGTTGTATCTGCAGGAGAAAGTGGCCGAGCGCCGATCGCCGACCTCGTCGGCGCTGTTCGAGGCGCCGGCAGCGGGACCGATCGAGAACATCGTGTCCTTGCGCGTTGCCGCAGGTCCCGTCGAGGCGGGTGGACTCGGCCGGACCCTGCGTCATCTCGGGTTCGACATGACCGCCGCGCACAGTCGTCACGGCCTGCAGTTGTTCACGCAGGGTCCGCTCGCCGTCGCCGTGGACACCACCGTCGACAGTCTCTGGACGTCGCCCGGGGTGCCCGCGCATCTGCCCGCCGTGGCCCAGATCGGGGTGCGCAGCGACGACCCGGCTCAGTGGCAGACCCGGGCCCGAGCATTCGGTGTCTCCGCCGACTCGGTCTCGATGCCCGGCGTCGCCGGAACCGATCACGATGTTGTCAGAATGAGCGTCACCGACGCGACATCACTCGATCTTCGCAGTCGCGCGAGCGCGGGGGCGTGGCAGTCCGCATTCGATCTCGTTCCACGACAGCCGGATTCCCCCGCCGCTCCTATCGTCGAGTCGGTCGACCACATCGCCCTTGCCGTACCGGCAGACAGTTGGGACGGCATCATGCTGTTGCTGAGGTCGGTGTTCGGCATGACCCCGCACGAGGGCCAGGATGTGGTCGACGCCGTCGGCACCGTCCGTAGCCAAGCTCTGACGCTGCCGACGCAGAACGGTGTCGTTCGGCTCTCGCTGAACATGGTTCCCGGTCGGTCGTCGTCGACGGACACGCTCCCGGCGGCACGGCGAGGCGGAGTGAGCCACGTTGGATTCGCGTGTGCCGATGTGCTGAGCGCCGCCGAGCAGATGACGGCGCGCGGGTTCGGATCGCTGCGAATATCGCCGAACTACTACCTCGACCTCGCTGCACGGTTCGATCTGGATCACGAACTGCTGGCGCAGCTCGAGAAGCACGGAATCCTCTACGACGCAGACGGTTCGGGCGGCGAGTTCTTCCACTTCTTCACCCCCGTGGTGGGGGAGGATCTCTTCTTCGAGGTGTGCGAACGCCGAGGTGGGTACGACGGTTACGGCGAGGTCAACTCGGCAGTGCGGCTCGCGGCCCAGCTGCAGAGGTGAGGTGACGGACGTGGGATGGACGCTCCCATCCCACGTCCGAGGTCGGTCAACCGATGCGTTCGAATACTGCGGCGAGGCCTTGACCGCCACCGATGCACATTGTTTCGAGACCGTACCGCGCTTGTCGACGGTTCATCTCGCGCAGCAGGGTGGCGAGGATCCGTCCGCCGGTAGCGCCGACGGGGTGGCCCAGCGAGATCCCCGAACCGTTGGGGTTGAGCCGGGGGTCGTCGGGCTCGATTCCCCACGTGCGCAGTACTGCGAGGGTTTGTGCGGCGAACGCTTCGTTGAGTTCGACGACGTCCATGTCGGCGAGGGTGAGTCCGACACGGCCGAGTGCCTTCTCGGCGGCGGGCACCGGCCCGATGCCCATGGTGCGCGGTGGCACGCCGGCCACGGCCCAGCTGACGAGCTTGGCCATGGGCCGCAGACCCAGTGCCGCGGCCTTCTCCGGTGTCGTGACGATGGCGAGCGCTGCCCCGTCGTTCTGCCCGCTGGCGTTGCCCGCGGTCACCGTCGAGTCCGGGTCGATCTTTCCTCGGATGGGGCGCAGTGTGGACAGCGTCTCGACGCTGGTGTCCGCGCGGGGGTGTTCGTCGGTGTCGACGACCAGCGCGTCACCTGTGCGCTTCGGTACCGAGACCCCGACGATCTCCTCGGCGAAGACGCCGTTCTTCTGCGCGGCGACGGCCTTGTGATGCGACAGCACGGCCAGTTCGTCCTGGTCGCGTCGACTGATCGAGAACTCGGCACGAAGATTCTCGGCCGTTTCGATCATGCCGCCCGGAACCGGAAAGTTCTTTCCGCCTGCGGTGACACGTGCGCGGGCGAGTCGATCGGACAGGGCCACGGCTTCTGCCTTGACGCCCCACCGCATCCCCGTTGCGTAGAACTCCGCTTGGCTCATGCTTTCCACCCCGCCCGCGAGGACGAGGTCACTGCCGCCGGACTGTACCTGCATGCACGCCTGGAGAACGGCCTGCAACCCGGACCCGCATCGACGGTCGATCTGCTGACCGGGGACCTCGATTCCCAGTCCGGCGTCCAGCGCGGCAACCCGTCCGATTGCGGGGGCGTCACCGTTGGGCGATGCCTGGCCGAGGATGACGTCGTCGACGTCCGATCCCGATATGCCGGTGCGCGTGACGAGTTCGGTGATCACCGTTGCCGCCAGCGATTCGGGCGTGACATCGCGAAAGACACCGCCGAATCGGCCGATGGGGGTGCGGAGAGGTTCGCAGACGACGGCGTCAGGCATGACGACTTCCTTTGTGATCGGTGGACTGTGATTGCACGCGGTAGAGATCGGTTTCGATCGCCGCCGTCGCGCGCAGCAGAGCGGGCAACAGATGTTCGCGTACGGCGTCCGCGCTGTGGCGGGCAGCTTGAGTGGAGACATTCGCAGCCGCGACGACGTTGCCGGCGTGATCCCGTACCGGGGCCGCGATCGACCGCAGACCTTCCTCCAGTTCCTGGTCGACGAGGCAGTACCCCTGCGCGCGTACGGAATCGAGCTCTGTGCGCAACGACGGGACATCGGTGATGGTGCGGCCGGTGAGAGGGCTCAGCTCCACCCGGCGCAAGTAGGCGTCGAGTTTGTCCTCGGGCAGCCCGGCGAGCAGGACGCGCCCCATCGACGTCGCGAACGCCGGGAAGCGAGTGCCGATGGTGATGGCAACGGTCATGATTCGGCTGACCGGAACACGGGCGACGTACACGACGTCGTCACCGTCGAGGATCGACACCGACGACGACTCGCGGACCTGCTCGGCGAGAGCTTCGAGGTGTGGGCCCGCGACGTCCGGTAACGACAGCGAGGACAGGTAGCTGTACCCCAACTCGAGGACGCGAGGAGTGAGCCAGAACATCGAGCCGTCGCTGCGCACGTACCCCAGTTCCACGAGCGTGAGCAGAAACCTTCGCGCCGTCGCCCTGGTCAGATCGGTCGTCTTCGCGACGTCCGACAACGTACGGCGCGGATGCTCGGCATCGAAGGCACGGATCACGGCGAGTCCACGGGCGAGAGATTGCACGTAGTCCGGCGACGGACCCTGCTGCTCGCCCGAACCGGGTTGGGTCATGTCGTCTCCGATCCCGTGTGTTCGGCCAGTGCCGTGTTGGCCAGCGCGAACGCCGCATTGCTGTTCGGCACGCCCGCGTACACCGCAGTGTGGAGGAAGACCTCGGCCATCTCGTCGGGATCCAATCCTGCCCGCAGGGCCGCCTTGATGTGCATGTCCAACTCGTGCTGATTGCCCACGGCGGTCAGAATGGCGAGTGTCAGCAGACGTCGGGTGCGGTGGTCGAGACCGTCGCGGGTCCAGACGTCGCCCCACGCGGTGCGGGTGATGAAATCCTGGAACGGCGCAGTGAACGCCGTGGTGCGCTCGATGCTGGCATCCACGTGTGCGTCGCCGAGTACCGCTCGCCGCACGTGCATTCCCGCTCGATACGCCGCTGCACGGCCTGCGTCGTACGTGTCGCCGACGATGTGTCGCACGATCAATCGCGTGATGTGTCCCGCTTGTTCGACGTTCGCCAGATGCGCGGCGCCGGGGAGGACATGAAAGTCCGAGCGGGCGATACCGTCGGCGAGCACCTGCATGTCCGGCGGCGTCGTTGCCGGGTCCTGCTCACCTGCCACCACCAGGGTGGGCGCACTGATTCGGCCGAGGTCTGCGCGGTTGTCCCACTGCGACAACGCTTCACACGCTGCGGCATAGCCTTCGTCGGACGTGGACGAGATCATCGATCGGTGACGCGCGGCGAGTTCACCGTCGCGAGCGATCAGTTCAGCGGTGAACCACCGGGCCAGTACGGTGTCCGCCAGCGAATCGGTCCCCGTCGCGCGCGCAGTTGCCGCGCGGTCGATCCAGGACTGCGGGTCTCCGAAGCGAGCAGACGTGCACAGCAGGGTGAGGCCGAGGACCCGCGCCGGGCGGTGCACGGCGATCCACTGTGCGATCGCGCCGCCGAGCGAGAGGCCGACCAGATGCACTCGGTCCCGCCCGAGCGAATCCATCACGGCCAGAACGTCCTCTGCCATGTCGCCGACCGAGTAGGGGCCGTCGGGCACAGGTGACGAACCGTGACCGCGAAGGTCGACGGCGATGACGTCGGCGAACTCGACCAGACCCGCCACCTGCGGGTCCCACATCGAGCGGTCCGACCCGAGCGATCCGACGAGCACCACTGTGGTGCCGCGGTTCTCGGTTCCGGGTACGAGGTCGTAGGACAGGTCGACGGTCATGCTGTTCCTTCGTGTCGAGCTCGGACCAGGTCGAGTACACGATCGACGATGTCGCCGGCATGGCCGAGATAGCCTGCCGGGTCCAGCAGTTCACGTACTTCGGCGGGTTCGAGGAATGCGGTGATGGAGGAATCGGATTCGAGGGGAAGGCCGGACGCGCATGCGGCGGTGACGATGGATCGTGCGTCGTCGGTGTGGGCCGCGAGTGCCGTGGTGACTCGTTCGGCGAGCAGAAGTCCGTGCGTGGCGGCGAGGTTACGGGCCATCGCGTCGGGATTCGCGCGTAGACCGGACATGCTCACCGCCAATCGGTCGGCGGCACCCGCAGTCAGTCGAAGCAAGTCCGTCAGTGTCTCCCATTCCGCATGCCACGCCCCCGATGCACGTTGGTGATCGTGCGCCATCGCGGACAGAATCGTCGACACGAGGCCCGGCACCCGAACGGATGCTGCCCGTGCGGCGACGGCGGCGACGGGGTTCTGCTTGTGCGGCATGGCCGAAGAGGCGCCAGGGGCGGCTTCGGAGACCTCGGCGACCTCGGTGGACGCGAGGAGCGTGATGTCGAGAGCAGGCTTGCCGATGGCCCCCGCCGCGATCCCGAGGGCGGACGCGATCTCGCCGATCCGGGTCCGGTCGGTGTGCCAGGGAATGGTCTGCCGAGCGAGGCCCAACTGGTCGGCGAGAGAGTCGGCCACCTCGAAGCCGTGAGGGAACACGGCCGCCGACGTGCCTGCAGCACCGCCGAACTGGACCGACGCGGACGCCTCGACCCGGGCCAGATCGTCGTCGGCTCGCAGGAGGCCTGCCGTCCAACTCGCGGCAACGGCACCGAACGTCGTCGGAAGTGCCTGTTGGCCGAGAGTTCTCGCTACAACCGGCGTGTCGCGATGTCGACGCGCGAGAGCGGCCCCCGCGGCGACGGCGTCGGCGAGGGATTCACGCACTGCAGCGAGAACGCGTGAGGTGAGAAGCATGAGAGCGGTGTCGACGATGTCCTGGCTGGTTGCTCCGGGATGAACCGCGCTGCCGGGGACGCCGTGCTCGGCCGCCGCCGCGCGCAGCAGTTTCACCAGCGGGATGACCGGATTGCCCCCGGCGGCGGACAGCGCACCGAGGTGCACGATGTTTACTGCTCCTGGTCGCCTAAGCTCGGACGCGACCTCGGTCACCTGTGCGGCATGCGCCGACTCGACGACGCCGTGCTCGGCGGCCGCACGTGACAGCGCCGCCTCGGTGTCCAGCATCGCCGTCACCCAGGCCTGGTCCGATACCAACGCAGCAGCGGCGGCAGCACCGAACGTGGGATCGAACAACGGTCCTCGCGTGGTGGTCATGACTCGCTTTCGTTCGTCACAGCTCGAAGAACGGAGTTTCGTCGCCGTTCGGGTTCTTGTCCTGAAGTACCACATTCAGGTGATATCCGGTGGGAGTCGCCGTCGCGACGAGCTTCGCGGCCTGGCGCGCGTCCAACCCCGACAACACCGGATCCGACGCGTTGGCCTCGGTCTCGTCGGGGAAGTAGAGGCGGGTGACGAGTCGCTCGAGCACGCCGCGAGCAAAGATGCCGACGTCGATGTGCGGGGCCTCGATCATGTCGTTCTCGGCGGGGAGGGCGCCAGGTTTGACGGTGTGGACAGTTGCGGTGCCGGTCGCGTCCGCGACAGCTCGGCCGAACCCGCGGAAACCCGCCGGAGTCGGTGTCCGGCGGCCACGTGGGTCGTCGGCGTGATCGAACCGGCCCGACGCATCCGCCTGCCACGTCTCGATCATCGCGTCGGCCAGCGGCGTGCGATTGCCGTCGAGGACGGTCACCGAGATGTCCACGGAGCCTGCGGTGCCCGCCGGAACCACGTCTGGCCCGTCCGGCCACGGCAACCCGATGTGCAGGTAGGGTCCGACGGTCTGCGAGGGTGTCTGGCCGAACGGGACCGTCGTGAAGTTGCTTCCCGGCGCAACCGGGTATCGAGGGGCAAGGGCGCCGCTGTCGGACACAGGCTCAGTCATCGTGGTCGTCCCCTTCGAACGGAGTGGCATTGCGTCCGCGAAGAACGATGTCGAATCGGAAACCCAATGCCCAGTTGTCCTGCGTCGCTTCGTAATCGAACGCGCTGATCATGCGGGCCCTGGCATCCTCGGGCGCCGAGTTGAAGATCGGGTCCTGGAAGAACATCGGATCGTCCGGGAAGTACATCTGCGTGACGAGGCGCTGCGTGAACGCCTGGCCGAACAGCGAGAAGTGAATGTGCGCCGGTCGCCACGCGTTGTGGTGGTTGCCCCACGGGTAGGCGCCCGGCTTGATCGTCGTGAAGCGGTAGTTGCCTGCCGAGTCGGTCAGCACTCGGCCGACGCCGTCGAAATGGGGGTCGAGTGGAGCGGGCCAGGTGTCACCGGCGTGACGATATCGTCCGCCTGCGTTGGCCTGCCATACCTCGACGAGTGTGTCAGGCACGGCTTTCCCGTCACTGTCGAGCACTCTGCCGTGCACGATGATGCGTTGTCCTTGCGCCTCACCGCCGTTCACGAGGGTCAGGTCGGCGTCCGCGGCCGTGACCCGTCCCCCGCCGAGCACCGGTCCGGTGATCTCGGTGAGGCGTTGGGGCAGAAGGATCAATGGTTGCTTGGGGTGACGCAGTGCGGTGGTGCGGTACTCGGCGAAATCACGCGGCGCGTTGACGCCGGTCTGGTCGCGGTACGGGCCGGCCGGGTCGACGGTGATCGAGTGGTTCGGCGGTAGAGGGAGCATCGGTGGTTCCTCACGGGAAAGTTACGTGACGGTGCGCGGCGACCGCATGTTCGTGATGTGGACTTCTCGCCGCTATGCGAACGATCGTAGACCGCCGGTAGTGGGCCAGGCAACAAAAACAGCCACAAATGTTCGCATGGTGGCGAGGTGTTCACACAGCGCACATTTTTGGGTATGGTCGGCGGCATGATGGACAAAGTGGTGGCGAGTGCCTCCGAAGCCGTTGCCGACATGCCCGACGGGGCGTCCGTCGCCGTCGGAGGATTCGGACTGGTCGGGGTCCCGGAGATTTTGATCGACGCGGTGCTGCAGCAGGGAGCAACCGACCTCGAGGTCGTCAGCAACAACTGCGGCACAGACGGATTCGGTCTGGGAATCCTGCTGGAGAAACGACGCATCCGTCGAACGATCAGCTCCTACGTCGGCTCCAACAAGGAGTTCGCCCGCCAGTATCTGGCCGGTGAACTCGAGGTCGAACTGACGCCGCAGGGAACGCTCGCGGAAAGGTTGCGGGCCGGGGGAGCGGGCATCCCGGCGTTTTTCACGCCCGCCGGCGTCGGAACGCAGGTCGCCGACGGTGGTCTGCCACTCCGGTACGACGGCAGCGGCGGAATCGCGGTGGCGAGTCCGCCCAAGGAGACGCGCGAGTTCGACGGGGTCACCTACGTCATGGAACGCGGCATCGTCGCCGACTACGCGCTGGTCCACGCGTGGAAGGGCGACCGGCACGGCAACCTGGTCTTCCACGCCAGCGCCAGAAACTTCAATCCTCCGGCCGCGGCCTCGGGTCGCGTCACCATCGCGCAGGTCGAGCACCTCGTCGAGCCGGGCGAGATCGCCCCCGACGACGTCCACACGCCCGGGATCCACGTCCAACGAGTGGTGCACGTCGGGCCGGTACACGTAGGAATCGAGCAGCGGACGGTGCGATCATGACTTCCCCGAAACTGACGCGTGAGCAGATGGCTGCTCGTGTGGCCCAGGAACTGAACGACGGTGAATACGTCAACCTCGGCATCGGTATGCCCACCCTCGTGCCGAACTACCTACCGACCGACATCACCGTGATCCTGCACTCCGAGAACGGGGTTCTCGGAGTCGGGCCGTACCCGACCGAGGACGAACTCGACCCCGAGATCATCAATGCGGGCAAGGAGACCATCACCGTTCTCCCCGGTGCGTCGTACTTCGATTCCTCGCAATCGTTCGGGATGATCCGCGGCGGTCAGGTAGACGTCGCCGTACTGGGCGCGATGCAGGTCAGCGCCACGGGAGACCTCGCGAACTGGATGATCCCCGGCCACATGGTCAAAGGCATGGGCGGGGCGATGGATCTGGTGCACGGAGCTCGTCGAGTCATCGTCATGATGGAGCACGTGTCGAAGAAGGGCGAGCCCAAGATCCTCGACTCCTGCACTCTTCCGCTCACCGGCGTCGGGTGCGTTCAGCGAATCATCACCGACATGGCCGTGCTCGACGTGACGGCCGACGGCTTGAGGCTCGTCGAGACGGCCCCCGGGATCACCGAGGACGAGGTGCGCGCGGCGACGGGAGCAACACTCAGCGTGTGATGCGGTGCGTGTGCGAGTACAGGTTCATGTTCTCGCCACGTAGGAACCCGACCACCGTCAGGCCCGACTCGTCGGCGAGATCCACCGCCAGCGACGACGGCGCCGACACCGCGGCCAGGACGGGTATGCCCGCCATCACTGCCTTCTGGGCGAGTTCGAACGATGCGCGGCCACTCACCATCAACACCGTGCCTGCGGCCGGGATCCGATCCTGCGACGCAGCCCAACCGACGACCTTGTCGACCGCGTTGTGACGGCCGACGTCCTCGCGCAGCGCGAGCATGGTGCCGTCCGCGTCGAAGAGACCGGCCGCGTGCAGTCCGCCGGTGGAGTCGAACACCTTCTGAGATTCACGCAGGGTCCCCGGCATCGTGGCCAGGACGGACGCCTTCACGCGGACGTCGTCGCCGGCGGGGGAGAAACGGCTCTTCAGTCGGACCGCGTCGAGCGACCCCTTGCCGCACACCCCGCACGACGACGTGGTGTAGAAGTTGCGTTCCACACCGGGTTCGGGCGGTGCGACGCCCTCGGCCAGTGTGACGTCGAGGACGTTGTAGGTGTTCTGCCCCTCGTCGTCGACACCGTCGCAGTACCGCGCGACAGCGATGTCGTCTCGGCCCGAGATCACGCCTTCGGTCAACAGGAACCCGTGCGCGAGTTCCACGTCGTGGCCGGGGGTGCGCATCGTGACCGCGAGCGCGGACCCGTTCACCCTGATCTCCAGCGGTTCCTCCACGACGAGGGTGTCGGGACGGGATGACTCGTGAGAGCCGCGAATCCGGACGACCGGACGGCGAGCGGTTATACGTCCCATGAGTCGATTATGCGCCTCACTCGCGAAGCGCCCGAACCAGTGACACCAGCCTGGGGTGGTCGACCAGATCGTCCACCCATACCGCCTTGCCCTTGTGATCGGCGAGTGGAATCCGCCAATTCTTGTACTGCGTCTCGTCGGTGCCGGGTTGGTTCTGAATCCGGTTCTCGCCCACGAGATCCACGAGCGCTATCCCGAGCAGGGTCGATGGACTGCGCTGAAGCAGCCGGTACAGCGCCTCCACCGTCTCCTTCTCCGACGCGTCCGCGGCGAGAAGTCCTCGGGTCCGAGCAAGGTCGAGCACCGCCTCTCGCCCGGCGGCATCCTGCTCGATCTCGGCCTCCAGATCGCGCTCGAGCAACCCGAGACGCGAGCGGAGCGCAATATGTTCCCCGCGTAGGTATCCCACCGTCGGCGGCAGGTCGTGTGTGGTCACCGTCGTCAGGCAGAGTTCCCGGTAGTCCTCGGGCGGAATGGGGGCTTCGCCGTCGTTCTCGAACCACAGGATCGAGGTGCCGAACAGTCCACGCCTGCCCAGATACTCCTGCACCCGCGGCTCGAACACCCCGAGGTCCTCCCCGACGACGACCGCCCCGGCCCGCTCCGCTTCGAGCACGAGGATTCCGATCAACGCTTCGTGGTCGTACTCGACGTACGCCCCGTCCGCAGCGCTCGACGACTCCTCCGGGATCCACCACAGTCGAAACAGACCGAGGATGTGGTCCACTCGAATACCGCCCGCATGCCGAAGCACCGTCCGCAACATGTCCCGATACGGCCCGTACGCCCGCTCTTCGAGCTCGTCCGGATTCCACGGCGGTTGATTCCAGTTCTGTCCCTGCTGATTGAAATTGTCCGGCGGTGCGCCGACGGTCACTCCCGTGGTCAAGGCCGCCCCCAAGGTCCAGGCGTCCGCCCCCTGACGGTGCACACCGACGGCCAGATCGTGCATGATCCCGATGTCCATCCCCGCGGCCGTCGCGGTGCGCTGCGCGCGTGCCAGTTGCTCGTCGCAGATCCACTGAAGCCACTTGTGGAACAGGATCTTCTCGGCGGCAGTCGTGCGGAACTCCGACGAGAACGAGGTCCCCGGGTGCGACGCCTTGTCCGCCCACACAGCGTGCTCGGGTCCGTACTTCTCCGCGAGCGCGCACCACAGGGCGAAGTCGTCGAGGCCGCCTCCCTCACGTTCGCAGAACGCGTCGAACTCCGCCTGCCGGGCCGCGGATCGCGGAACCGCGAAGATTCTTTTGGTCGATTTCAGTTTCGCCCGGAACGACGGGTCACGATCGATGCGGCCGGTCCGCTTGTTGGCCCGCGCGAACGACCGAGCGGCTTCCCTGACCTTCGCGTACTGATCCCGAGGGAGGTACGCAGTTTCCGGAATGTCCTCGATTCGGATGTACATCGGATCGAAGAAGCGTCGAGTAGTGGGGAGGTACGGCGACGCCTCGACAGGCGGAACCGGCCTCTGCGCGTGCAGCGGATTGACCAGGACGTAATCGAAATCATGGTGACGGCCGGTGATGGACGCGAGGTCGGCGAGATCGCCGTAGTCCCCGACACCCCAGGATCGATCGGATCGGAGCGAGTACAACTGCGTCATCGATCCGAGCCGCTGCCTGAACCCAGCATCGTTCCTGCCGGCTCCACTCCCGCCTTCTGGGTCGTTCCTGCCGGCTCCACTCCCGCCTTCTGGGTCGTTCCTGCCGGCTCCACTCCCGCCTTCTGGGTCGTTCCTGCCGGCTCCACTCTCGCCTCGGCCCAGAAGGGCGTCGTTGGGCGACAGCCGCTGCGGCGTCGTCACGACCACGCCGCTCGCGGTCCGCTGTTCTCGGCCGTCCGGCGAGCTGACCGCCACCACGGTGTGCCAGCCGAGTGGGAGGTCGGCGGGAATCTCGAAGGTCGCTCGCCCGACGAGTGATCCGTCGATCTCGCGAGGCTCCACCCAGACCTGGCGCTGGACGAGCGATCTGCGCTCCCCGAACTCCGTCTCGAGGTGTACGTCCACCGGATCACCGTGTGGAACGTGTACGGCGATCGTCGCGTCACCGTCACCCTCCACGGTGACGACGACCGGAGGAAGCATGCGACGCCACGGCAACTGCTCGAGGTCGGCCATCGCCTGCCGAACCTCCGCCTCGTCGGACGCCGAGATTCCGCGCGCAGCGAGAATTCTGCGCAGTGTGTCCTCGGATACCTCGTGCTCTCGGCGATCCCAGCCTCGGTAGGCCGTCGACACTCCACACTCACGGGCAAGATCGCGCAGCAGCGCTGTGTAGGTCACGCTCCCGATCGTGCCAGCATCCACCGCCGTCGTCATGTCCGAACGGACGGCGCACATTCGCGGGGAGGATCTCGCAGGATTGAACGTGACGGCCCCGGGTACTCTGATCGCGGCGCGCACTCGAGCTGTGTGGCCTCTATGTTCAGCCCGAGGGAAACGACAGCGATTGTTGCGAAACGATGGATAGGGAGCGCGAATGACTGGCGTCGGCAAGATCGAAGAGCTGGAACGAAATTCCGGCGCACCGGTCGAGCTGAGGGTGGTCGCGGACGCCGATCAGCTTCCGGTGGTGCGCGCGGTGGCCGAAACACTTGCGGTACTGGGGGACTTCACCCTCGACGACATCGCCGACATCAAGCTCGTCGTCGACGAGGTGTGTTCGGAGTTGATCTCCGGCGCGCTGCCGGGTGCGGAATTGTCGTGTTCGTTTCTCGTCAGCGACGGTGGCATTCGAATCTCCACGACGTCGGTGGTGGACTCCGACCGCATTCCGCGAGGAGACAGCTTCGGCTGGCACGTGCTTCAGACCCTCACCGACTCGATCTCGCTTGCCGCGTCCTCGGTCGAGGGCGGCTCGTCGGTGGTAGTCGACGTGGTCAAGCGGAGGAGCAGCTCCTAGTGCCCGTGCCGTACGAAAAATCTACGCGGCGTCAGTCGGACGACTACAGCGAAGTCGTTCCTCTCATCCAGCAGATGCAGGCGATGGAGGATTCTCCTCAGAAGCAAGTGCTCCGCGACCGCATCATCACTCGCTGCCTACCGCTCGCCGAGCACATTGCGAGGCGCTTCGGTGGTCGAGGCGAAGCGCACGAGGATCTGCTCCAGGTCGCCCGGCTGGGTCTGGTCAACGCCGTCGACAGATTCGACATCGAGCGCGGATCCGACTTCGTCTCCTTCGCCGTCCCCACGATCATGGGTGAGGCTCGACGCTATTTCCGCGACGCGGGATGGTCGGTTCGTGTGCCACGGCGCATGAAAGAACTCAACTCGATGATCTCCGGCGCTGTCGGCACGCTGTCGCAGAAGTTGGGACGAGCCCCGACCGCGAGTGAAATCGCCGCGGAACTGGACATCGACGTCAAGGAAGCAACGCAGGCCCTGCTTGCGCGCAGTGCCTACCAGACCGTCTCCGTCGACTCCGTCGTCAGCGACGACCGCCTGCCGCTGATGGACACGTTGGGCTCCAACGATCCCGAGCTCGAGAAGATGGAAAGTTACCTGACCGTCCGGCCCGCGCTCGAGAAACTGCCGGAGCGTGAGCGGCAGATCGTGATCCTCCGGTTCTTCGGGTCCATGACGCAGACACAGATCGCCGAGCGGATGGGCATCTCGCAAATGCACGTCTCTCGTATCCTGGCCCGGACTCTCACGCAGTTGAGGGAAGAGCTCGGACCGAGGTGATCCCACGCGTGTCCGGTCCGTAACATCGGCCGGGCATGCCTGGACTTCGATCACCGAGGAGCGCGCCCGTGCCACAGCGACCGACCGGAATTTTCGACGACCTGGATCGGTACGTCGCCGAACCGCGGGTCACCGATCTCGCCGTCGCACGCGACGGTCGTCGCGTCGTGGTCACGATCTCGCGGCCCGATTCCGCCGGGTCGAAGTACGTCGGTGCCCTCTGGGAGGTCGACGCGACCGGTGAGTCCGACGCGCGGCGCCTCACCTGGAACGACGACGGCTCGAGCGGCCCGACATTCACCGCCTCGGGTGATCTCCTGTTCACTCGTCGGGCGTCGAAGGACGACGAATCGTCGGCGATATGGTCGCTGCCTTCCGGCGGAGGTGAAGCGTACGTCGTCGCCTCACGCGGCGCCGGCTTCTCCGGCGTCGTCACGGCAACGGCCGCACCGACGTTCGTGGCGGTCTCCGCCGTGCACCCGTCGGCTCGAACCGACGCGGACGACGATCGAATCCGGTTGTTGCGCAAGGACGGCAAGATCGACGCTGTCCTGCACACCGGTTATCCGGTGCGGTACTGGGACCACGACCTCGGCCCGGCAACGCCGCACCTGTTCGCCTCCGAGGACGGCTCGCCCGTGCGTCGACTCACCGACGCGGCGGCCGGCGCGTTGCAGGAAGCGTCGTACGACATCAGTGACGACGGAAGGTTTCTGGTGTCGACGTGGACGATCGCCGGCGCCCTCGCGACGTCGCGCACCGTCCTGATTCGCATCGACCTCGACACGGGGGAGCAGCGAATCATCGTCGACGACAGCGATGCCGACCTCTCGTCGCCTGCGATCTCCCCGGACGGTACGAGGGTCGCGTTCGTGCGCGAATCTCTGTCGACCCCCGAGGAAGCACCGCGAGTGTCGTTGCACGAGTATGCCTTCGTCGACGGAACCGTGACCGAATCCGCACCTGGATGGGATCTGTGGCCGTCCGAACCGGTGTGGCTCGCCGACGGTAGCGGTGTTCTCGTGGTCGCCGACGAGAACGGACGAGCGCCGATCTTCCTGGTGTCGGGTGGCGCGGCGCGCCGGGTGACCGACACCGATTCCGCCTACACGCATGTCCATGCCGCCGCGGACGGTGTCGTGTTCGCGTTGGAGGCGTCGTATCTCGAACCAGCGCATCCCGTGCGCGTCGACGTCGCGACGGGCGAGATCACCCGGCTGCGCTCGGGACTGGACGCTCCGGACCCGCCCGGAACTCTGGCCGAGATCGAGACCACCGCGGACGACGGCCACCGGCTCCGTGGCTACGTGGCTCTGCCGCACGGCGCGTCCGACGCCGAGAAAGCCCCACTCCTGCTCTGGGTGCACGGCGGGCCCCTCGGATCGTGGAACACATGGTCGTGGCGGTGGAATCCGTGGCTCCTCGTCGCTCGGGGATACGCGGTACTGCTTCCGGATCCGGCTCTGTCGACGGGCTACGGGCAGGAGTTCGTGCAACGAGGCTGGGGACGATGGGGCAAGGAGCCGTTCACGGACCTCATGGCCATCACGGACGCGGCCACCTCGCGCCCCGACATCGACGAGTCCAGAACCGCGGCGATGGGAGGTTCCTTCGGCGGATACATGGCCAACTGGATCGCCGGCCACACCGACAGGTTCGACGCCATCGTCACCCACGCGAGTCTGTGGGCGCTCGACCAGTTCGGTCCCACCACCGACGTCGCGTACTACTGGCAGCGCGAGATGTCCCCGGAGATGGCCGTCGAGAACTCGCCGCACCTGTTCGTCGCGGACATCTCCACACCGATGCTCGTGATCCACGGGGACAAGGACTATCGAGTGCCGGTCGGTGAAGGGCTACGCCTGTGGTACGAACTGCTCAGTGAGTCGGGACTGCCCGCCGACGACGAAGGCAGGACCGATCACCGTCTGCTGTATTTCCCGTCCGAGAACCACTGGGTTCTCACGCCCCAGCACGCCAAGATCTGGTACGAGGTGGTCACGGCGTTCCTGGCGGACCACGTGCTGGGTGAGCGAATCGAGCTTCCCGAGACGTTGGGGTGAAAGGGCGCGTGGGAGCGCCCCGGCGCGACCACTAGAATCGTCGGGTGACCAGTTCAGTGCCTGAGACCCCGGACAACGCAGCGGGGCAAGACGACAGCCCGCGGAGCAACCCGAGCGAGGCGTTGCCCAAGAGTTGGAACCCGGGTGAGGTCGAGGCCGAGCTGTATCAGGGGTGGGTCGACGCCGGATACTTCGAGGCCGACCCGAGCACCGACAAGCCTGCCTACTCGATCGTTCTGCCGCCACCGAACGTGACGGGCAGCCTGCACATGGGCCACGCGCTCGATCACACGTTGATGGACGCACTCAGTCGTCGCAAGCGGATGCTCGGCTACGAGGTGCTGTGGCTGCCGGGCATGGACCACGCCGGTATCGCCACGCAGACCATCGTCGAGAAGCAACTTGCGGCCGACGGCAAGACCAAGGAAGAGTTCGGTCGCGAACTGTTCGTCGACAAGGTCTGGGACTGGAAGCGCGAATCGGGCGGCACCATCCTCGGCCAGATGCGGCGCATCGGCGACGGTGTCGACTGGAACCGCGAACGATTCACGATGGACGACGGCCTGTCCGAGGCCGTGCAGACCATCTTCAAGCGCATGTACGACGACGGTCTGATCTACCGCGCCGAACGTCTCGTCAACTGGTCACCGGTGCTGCAGACGGCGATCTCCGACATCGAGGTCAAGTTCGAGGACGTCGAGGGCGAACTCGTGTCGCTGCGATACGGGTCGCTGAACGACGACGAACCACACGTGATCGTCGCGACCACGCGTGTCGAAACGATGCTCGGTGACACCGCGGTGGCCGTCCACCCCGAGGACGAGCGGTACAAGCACCTCGTCGGCACGACGCTGCCGCACCCGTTCAGCGGCCGCGACATCCCGATCATCGCCGACGACTACGTCGATCCCGAATTCGGTACCGGCGCGGTCAAGATCACGCCCGCGCACGATCCCAACGACTTCGAGATGGGGCTGAGGCACAACCTGCCGATGCCGACCATCATGGACAAGACCGGCCGAATCGCCGACACCGGTACGCAATTCGACGGTCTCGACCGGTTCGAAGCCCGGGTGAAGGTGCGCGAGGCATTGGCCGAGCAGGGACGTGTCGTCGCCGAGAAGCGGCCCTACCTCCACAGCGTCGGACACTCCGAGCGCAGTGGTGAATCCATCGAACCACGCCTCTCCCTGCAGTGGTGGGTCAAGGTCGACGGCCTGGCGAAAGCGGCAGGCGACGCAGTCCGCAACGGCGACACCGTCATTCACCCCGCAAGCCAGGAACCGCGTTGGTTCGCCTGGGTCGACAACATGCACGACTGGTGCATCTCCCGTCAGCTCTGGTGGGGTCATCGCATCCCGATCTGGTACGGCCCCGACGGCGAGACCGTGTGCCTGGGCCCGGGCGAGACCGCCCCCGAAGGCTGGGTGCAGGACCCGGATGTTCTCGACACCTGGTTCTCGTCCGGCCTCTGGCCGTTCTCGACGATGGGATGGCCGGACGAGACCGCCGACCTGGCCAAGTTCTATCCGACGAGCGTGCTGGTCACCGGCTACGACATTCTGTTCTTCTGGGTCGCTCGCATGATGATGTTCGGCACCTACGTCTCCGGCGATGCGTCGGTGAATGCAGGCGCAGAGCCGGGCAACGTTCCGTTCAAGGACGTCTTCCTGCACGGTCTCGTCCGGGACCAGTTCGGCAAGAAGATGTCCAAATCCCGCGGCAACGGAATCGACCCGCTGGACTGGGTCGACCGCTTCGGTGCGGATGCACTGCGCTTCACGCTTGCACGAGGCGCCAATCCCGGGGCCGACCTGTCGGTGGGCGAGGACCACGCGCAGTCCTCGCGCAACTTCGCCAACAAGCTCTTCAACGCGACGAAATTCGCACTGATGAACGGCGCTGCGCCCGACGAGCTGCCGGCTCGCACCGACCTCACCGACGCCGACCGGTGGATTCTCGATCGGCTCGAGCAGGTCCGCGGCGAGGTCGACGCCGCGTTCGAGCGGTACGAGTTCAGCAAGGCATGTGAGGCGCTGTACCACTTCGCGTGGGACGAGGTCTGCGACTGGTACCTCGAGATCGCGAAGGTTCAGTTCGCGGACACCGCGCATGCGGAGTCGACGCGAGGCGTGCTCGGCAACGTGCTCGACGCCGTTCTTCGCCTGCTCCATCCGGTCGTGCCCTTCGTGACGGAGACGCTGTGGAAGGTGCTCACCGGCGGCGAGTCCGTCGTGATCGCGTCCTGGCCGACCGACAGCGGAGTGGACGCCGATCCGGTTGCCGCACGGCGTGTCTCGGACATGCAGAAGCTGATCACCGAGGTTCGCCGGTTCCGGAGCGATCAGGGACTGAAGCCGTCGCAGAAGGTCGCGGCGAGGATTGTCGGCGTCGAGGACGCCGACATCACCGACCAAGTGGCCGCGACCCGTTCGTTGGCCAAACTGACCGAACCGGACGAGAGCTTCAGCGCCACCGCCTCCGTCGAGGTCCGGCTGTCGCAGGCGACGGTCACCGTGGAGCTCGACACGTCGGGAACGGTCGATCTGGTCGCCGAACGAGCGCGATTGGTCAAGGATCTCGCGGCCGCGGAGAAGGAACTCGCCCAGACCACCGCGAAACTCGGCAACGAGGCGTTCCTCGCCAAGGCGCCGGATGCCGTCGTCGACAAGATCCGCACCCGACAGCAGATCGCCACCGAGGAGATCGCGCGCATCTCGGCGCGACTCGAAACGACGGGTGAGTAGTGACCGAATTCGATCAGCCCGCGAGCCAGGGCGACCCAGGGCCAGTCGATCTCGCCGAGTTGGCTCTCGTCGAGGCCGAGCTCGACAAGCGCTGGCCCGAGACGAAGATCGAGCCGAGCACCGCAAGGATCGCGGCGCTGATGGACCTTCTGGGCTCGCCGCAGAAGGCGTATCCGTCCATCCACGTCGCGGGGACGAACGGGAAGACATCGGTCACCCGGATGATCGACGCGTTGCTGACGCATTTCCATCGGCGCACCGGTCGGACGACGAGCCCTCACCTACAGGTGGCCACGGAACGTATCAGTATCGACGGCGCACCGATCTCGCCGCGACTCTACGTCGACACCTACAACGAGATCGCACCTTTCGTGGAGATGATCGACGCGCAGTCGCAGGCTGCCGGTGGTCCGAGAATGAGCAAGTTCGAGGTGACCACCGCGATGGCATTCGCCGCGTTCGCGGAGGCACCCGTCGAAGTCGCCGTCGTGGAAGTCGGATTGGGCGGCCGGTGGGATGCGACCAACGTCGTCGACGGTGAAGTCGCGGTCATCACGCCGATCGACCTCGACCACACGGAGTTTCTCGGCTCCGACCTCGCAGGAATTGCGGGGGAGAAGGCGGGCATCATCAAGAAGGCGCCGGAACGGCTCGTGCCGAGAGACACGGTCGCCGTCATCGCGGAGCAGAAGCCGGAGGCTCTCGACGTCGTCCTCCGCGCCGCGGTCGAGGCGGACGCAGCCGTCGCCCGTCAAGGGTCTGAGTTCCGTGTACTTGCCCGCCGGATCGCCGTCGGCGGTCAGCAACTCGAACTGCAAGGCCTCGGCGGCGTCTACACCGACATCTTTCTTCCCCTGCACGGCGAACATCAAGCGCACAACGCATCTCTCGCCCTGGCCGCGGTGGAAGCCTTCTTCGGTGCGGGAGCGGACAGGCAACTCGACGTCGAGATCGTCCGCGCGGCCTTCGGCTCCATCGTGAACCCAGGACGACTCGAGCGGGTGCGCAATGCACCGACGGTCTTCCTCGACGCCGCGCACAATCCGCACGGTGTGCGCGCACTCGCGGCCACGCTGGCCGACGAGTTCGACTTCCGCAAATTGGTGGGTGTCGTCAGCGTCATGGGCGACAAGGATGTCGACGCGATGTTGACCGCGCTCGAGCCCGTGTTCGACGAGATCGTCGTCACCCACAACGGTTCTCCGCGCGCAATGGACGTGGAAGAACTCGCCAACATCGCCGTCGCCAAATTCGGTGACGAACGTGTGGTGGTGTCGCCGACCCTGGCCGACGCGTTGGAAACCGCCATCGGCCTGGCCGAAGAGGTCGCCGACCCTGGTGAAGCAGTGTCCGGAGCGGGCGTCGTCGTCACCGGTTCGGTCGTGACCGCAGGTGCCGCCAGAACCCTGTTCGGAAAGGAACCGGTATGACCGAGGCGACCGGTGGGTTCAAACCGCCCACCAACGATCCGTGGAAGGGCTTCCGGGGAGTCTGCGCGGGAACCCTGATCCTCGAAATGATCGTGATCCTGCTGGCACTGCCGGTGGTCGCGACGGTCGGAGGCGGGCTCACGTGGTTCTCGACGCTCTACATCGTCGGACTCGCCGTCCTGATGATCCTCGCGAGCGGAATGCAGCGCCGCCCGCAGGGGATGCAGATCAACCTCGTTCTCCAGGTTCTCGTGATCCTCGGAGTGTTCATCCACCTGTCGATCGGAATCGTCGGGCTGATCTTCGCGGCAGTGTGGGCCTACCTGCTGTATCTCCGCCGAGACATCACGCGCCGAATCGAACGCGGAATGCTGTACGGCCAGCGGGACTGACGTCTCACGCGGGGGAAGTCGACGCCGAAGGTCGACGCCAGGGATGAGTGCGCGAGCACTGTCCACTACTGTCTGTGATCGTGACTGAGCGCACCCTTGTACTGATCAAGCCCGACGGAGTAGCCCGCCGATACGTGGGAGAGATACTCGGCCGCATCGAGAAGAAGGGATTGAGCATCGCAGCCCTCGAGCTCAAGACCGTTCCGACCGCGCTGGCCAGTGCCCACTATGCCGAGCACGAAGGCAAGCCGTTCTTCCCCGACCTGCTCGAGTTCATCACCTCGGGACCCGTCGTCGCCGCTGTCCTCGAAGGGCCACGCGCGATCGCGGCGTTCCGTCAGATCGCCGGAGGAACCGACCCGGTCGCCAAGGCCGTCCCCGGTACCATCCGCGCGGACCTCGCCCTCGACGGGCAGCAGAACCTCGTGCACGGCTCCGACTCGGTGGAATCCGCCGAGCGCGAGATCGCACTGTGGTTCCCCGGACTGTCCTGACCCGCTCGATACCGCAGCACGAACCGGCCCTTCGCCACGCCGCTGAGGACGCATTCTCGGCGGTGTGGCGGGCAGGCGACCCTCGGTGTGGGATACTGGCGAAGGTTGCTTACACAGTTTCAGTTTCACCGACCACCAGCATTCGAGAAATTTTCAGTACCAGCAGGACGATCGAACGCCGACACATCGGTGTTCTCGTGTCAGCAACCGGATGACACCTTCGCGTGCGATGCCCGTCATCGCTGCCGACGGCGAGCGGAAGCCTCCGCCGTCACAGGCAAGCTTGATGATCAGGCGCTCGTACCGGAGGACACCACAGCCATCCAGCCAGGCACCGTGCTCGGTGCACCGACCACAGACCGTGGCGGTGCCTCGGACACGGAGCGAGACCAAGAGCGTGACAAGACAACACTGACGTCAAACCTTTCGTCAGGACACAAGGATTGCCCTCGCGTGGCCGCGTCACACCCAGCAGTCGAAGGTGGACGCGCCCGGGGGCCCGAGGAGACATACGTGGCCGATCAAGCCCCGCCGGAAGATGTACAGAATTCGAACACGGGAAGTGCAGAAGGTGGCGCCGAGGTAGCCCCGACGTTCCCGGACCGCCTGCGCGTGCACGCGCTGGCGAAGATCATCGGGGTGACCAGCAAGCAAGTGCTGGCCAAGCTCGGCGAACTCGGTATCGAGGCCCGCAGCGCCCAGTCCAGCCTCGGCCGCGACGTCGCCCAGACGGTCCACGCCTCGTTCGCAGAGCCGGAAGCGGTGACGCCCGCTGCTGTGGAACCCGCTGCTGTGGAACCCGCTGCTGTGGAACCGGCTGCTGTAGCACCCGAGGCGGTAGAGGCGCAGGTCGCCGAGCCGGACGTCGCAGAGCCGGACGTCGCAGAGCCGGACGTCGCTGAGCCTCAGCCCGCGCAGACCTTGTTCACGACCGACGTGCCCGCCGAGAGCGCTGCGGCCGACGCTGCTGCAACCGACACTGCTGCAACTGACACTGCGGCTCCGGTGGCACGTCCGACTTTCTCCGGACCTCTCTTCCTCCAGCCCGAGGCCGTAGCCGAACCTCCTCGTGCGCGGCGTCGGAGCAAGAAGGCAGCTGGCCCCGCGTCGGACTCGTCGGCAGCAGACGCGAACCCGAACGCAGCGGACACGCAGGCAGTGACCGCGACTGCAGACGCCTCGACCGAGGAGTCCGAGGGCACCCGCCCCCAGGCAACCGACTCGCCGGACAGCAAGCCCGCTTCCGCAGACGCAGGCATCGACGAAACGCCGTCCGACGCGACCTCCTCCGTGGACACCTCGTCGGAGGACGGTTCCGACGACGGGGATGCCGACGACGACAACTCTCAGCCGCGTCGCCGCCGTCGTGGACGCCGAGGTCGCGGCCGTGGACGTGGTGACCAGGCCGGCGACAGCAGCCCGGACGACTCCAGCTCGAACGACGCCGATGACCAGGGTGCCGGCGATCAGGGCGCCGACTCGGATGCCGATGACGTCGCGGCTCCGTCCGAGCCCTCGGGGTCGGACAGTGACACCGACAGCAGTGACTCGGAGGACGAATCCACCGAGGATGACACCGCCGAGGACTCGAAGCCGACCGGTGAACGGCGCTCGCGTCGGCGTAGCAGGTCACGTGGCGGCGCCAAGTCCGCCGACGACGCATCGGCCGAGTCGGGTGACGACGATGTGCAGGACAACGGCGACGCGTCGGCCGAGTCCGACTCCGACGATTCGGACGACGAGCAGGATGCAGCCGACGGTTCGAGCCGCCGCAGGCGTCGTCGCCGTCGTCGCCGCAGTTCCGGTGACGCGTCGTCGGACACGGCATCGTCCGAGGACGACCCGCCCAACACCGTGGTTCACGAGCGTGAGCCGCGCACCAAGTCCCGCAACAAGGACGAAGTTCAGGGCATCACCGGATCGACGCGGCTCGAAGCGAAGCGCCAGCGTCGACGCGACGGACGCGACGCCGGCCGTCGCCGTCCGCCGATCCTGACCGAATCCGAATTCCTGGCTCGTCGCGAATCCGTGGACCGCGTGATGGTGGTTCGCGAGAAGTCCTTCCCGGATCACGGCGACACCACCCAGGTGGCCGTTCTCGAGGACGGCGTGCTCGTGGAGCACTTCGTCACCAGCAGTGCGTCGGCGTCGATGGTCGGCAACGTGTACCTCGGACGCGTCCAGAACGTGCTGCCGAGCATGGAAGCCGCGTTCATCGACATCGGCCGTGGCCGCAACGGTGTGCTCTACGCAGGCGAGGTCAACTGGGACGCCGCCGGTCTGGGAGGCAACTCCCGCAAGATCGAGCAGGCACTCAAGCCGGGAGATCAAGTCCTGGTGCAGGTCAGCAAGGACCCGGTGGGGCACAAGGGTGCCCGGCTCACGACGCAGCTGTCGCTGGCCGGTCGCTACCTCGTGTACGTGCCCGGCGGCAGCTCGACCGGCATCAGCCGCAAGCTTCCGGACACCGAACGCAAGCGTCTGAAGGAAATTCTCCGCGACATCGTCCCGTCCGAGGCAGGCGTCATCATCCGCACGGCTGCGGAGGGTGTCAGCGAGGAAGAGTTGGCCCGCGACGTGTCGCGGCTGCAGGCGCAGTGGGCATCCATCGAGGAAGCATCGGCGAAGGCCGAGTCCGGCAAGGGCAGCCAGCCGCAGACGCTCTACGAAGAGCCCGATCTGCTGGTGAAGGTCATCCGCGACCTGTTCAACGAGGACTTCGTCAAGCTCGTCATCGAAGGTGACAAGGCATGGTCGACAACGTCGACCTACATCGAAACCGTCGCCGCCGACATGCTACCCAAGCTCGAGCGCCACGTCGCCGAACCAGGTCAGCCCGACGTGTTCGAGGCCCACCGAATCGACGAGCAGCTCGCGAAAGCACTCGATCGCAAGGTGTGGCTCCCGTCCGGCGGCACCCTGGTGATCGACCGCACCGAAGCGATGACCGTGGTGGACGTCAACACCGGCAAGTTCACCGGCGCGGGCGGAAACCTCGAAGAGACGGTCACCCGCAACAACCTCGAAGCAGCCGAGGAAGTCGTCCGGCAGATGCGCCTCCGTGACATCGGCGGCATGATCGTCGTCGACTTCATCGACATGGTGCTCGAACAGAACCGTGACCTCGTTCTGCGTCGACTGACCGAAGCTCTCGGTCGCGACCGAACACGCCATCAGGTGTCCGAGGTGACGTCGCTGGGTCTCGTCCAGATGACACGCAAGAAGCTCGGAACCGGTCTGGTCGAGGCTTTCTCGACGACCTGTGAGCACTGCCAGGGCCGCGGAATCATCGTGCATCCGTTCCCGGTGGAGGCCAAGCCCGACGACGGTGCACGCTCGGGCTCCTCACGAGGGGACTCCGGTTCGCAGCGCAAGCGTCGTGGACGCGACAAGTCCGACAACGCCGGTTCCAACGGCAACGCCGGTTCCACCGGCAACGGCACGGGGAATGGCCACTCCCACGGCTCCGATCACTCCGAACCCACGGCTGAGCCTGCCGTCAAGCGAGCCCATCCGGTCGCCCTGGCAATGGCAGCGCACCACGACGAAGTCGTCGCCGACGTCACACCCGCCGACGTGGTGGAACACGACGCATCGGCGTCGACGGAGAACAAGGTCATCGACGCCTCGGACGTCGCCGCCGTACAGGGCAACGACGACGCATCGGTGTCGGACGTAGCGGTGTCGGACGTAGCGGTGTCGGACGTGGCGGTGTCGGACGCATCGGTGTCGGACGCAGGGGCTCTGCAGGAGTCCCAGTCGAACGGCACGGAAGCGGCACCCACCGGCTCGTCCCGTCGAGGTGGACGCGGTGCACGCCGAAAGGCGTCGCGTCCCACTGCATCGGCAGTAGTCGAAGACACAGGCGCAGCCGAAGCAGCAGAGTCGACCACGCACGTGGATGCCGAGACTCCGTCATCGGAAGCGGCAACGGATCGTCCCGCTGCCGAAGAGGCTGCGCCCGAACCTGCTGTCGCCGAGTCGGTTGCAGCGGACGAACCCGCAGCGTCCGAGGCTCCGGTCAAGGCCAAGCGCGGACGGCGAGTGGCTCGCAAGGCTGCAGCACCGACCGAGACCGGACCGGACGCGGGAGCAGTCTTCGTGATCTCGGCAACGTCGGACGGCACGGACGCTGCGGACGAGCCTGCGCCGGAACCGGTGACGACGCCTGCATTCGCCCAGGTGGATGCAGGGGACGTGCCGGAAGAACTGCCGGTGGCTCGGCCGCGGCGCCGCCGCAGTGCAGCACGACCGGCGGGTCCTCCCGTAGACGCATAGGGAACAGGGGACGGGCGGTTTGACCATGGCCGCCCGTCTGCCGTAACCTTGATAAGTCGCTCCCGGCGACACCGTTCTGCTGTGCCCTGGCTCCGTTCGCGGAAGGCAGGAGCGTTGATCGGGATAGATGCTGGGATGTTTGAAAGCAAGAACAAAGCAAGATCAGACCAGTCGTGTTGCCGTGGGCAGCGCGAGCAAGTTCGAAGAAGCAAGGGGTAGCCCTCCGATGGCAACGTACGCGATCGTCAAGACCGGCGGAAAGCAGTACAAGGTCGCTGTTGGTGACCTCGTCAAGGTCGAGAAGATCGAGGGAGCGCCCGGCACTGCTGTCTCGCTTGCTCCGGTCCTCGTCGTTGACGGTTCCGACCTGACCACAGATGCAGAGAAGCTGGCGAAGATCTCCGTCGCCGGCGAGATCGTCGAGCACACCAAGGGCCCGAAGATCCGCATCCACAAGTTCAAGAACAAGACCGGATACCACAAGCGTCAGGGACACAGGCAGAAGCTGACCGTCCTCAAGGTCACCGGTATCAAGTAACCAGTTCTTCTCAGCCGGTTTCTCACAGGGCACCGGCGATCTTCTTACCCGAGGAGGGTACGCAACATGGCACATAAGAAGGGTGCATCCAGCTCCCGTAACGGTCGCGACTCGAATGCACAGCGCCTCGGCGTCAAGCGTTTCGGTGGCCAGACGGTCAGCGCAGGCGAGATCCTGGTTCGTCAGCGCGGCACGCACTTCCACCCCGGTGTCGGAGTCGGCCGTGGTGGCGACGACACACTGTTCGCACTGTCCGCAGGTGCCGTCGAGTTCGGCGCCAAGCGTGGACGCAAGACCGTGAACATCGTTCCGGTCGCAGTTGAGGCCTAGTCTCCGCTGCACCATCCGCGCCCGGGGATCGCACGCGATCCGCACGGCGCACCCCACGATCTACGACGAGGGCGGACCAGGGTCTAAGACACCCGGTCCGCCCTTATCGCGTTCGTGGGGCACAGACATTCGGTCACCTGGCCGAGGAAGGATCGAAGGCAGCCATGTCACGATTCATAGACCGCGTGGTGCTGCACGTCAGCGCCGGTAAAGGCGGCAACGGCTGCGCTTCGGTTCATCGCGAGAAGTTCAAACCGCTCGGCGGACCCGACGGCGGCAACGGTGGACGCGGCGGCGGAGTCGTCTTCGTCGTGGACAGCAGTGTGCACACTCTGCTCGACTTCCACTTCCACTCGCACGCCAAGGCCAGCAACGGAACCCAGGGCATGGGTGGCAACCGAGAGGGCGCCAACGGCGAGGATCTGATCCTGAAGGTGCCCGACGGCACCGTCGTCCTCGACAAGGACGGCCGCATTCTCGCGGACATGATCGGTGAGGGCACTCGATTCGACGCTGCGCCCGGCGGCCGGGGCGGACTCGGCAACGCAGCGCTGTCGTCCAAAGCCCGTAAGGCTCCCGGCTTCGCCCTCCTCGGTGAGGAAGGCGTCGAGCGCGACCTGGTGCTCGAGCTCAAATCCGTCGCGGACATCGGACTCGTCGGCTTTCCGTCCGCCGGTAAATCATCTCTCGTGTCGGTGCTGTCGGCCGCCAAGCCGAAGATCGCGGACTACCCGTTCACGACACTCGTGCCGAACCTGGGTGTCGTGTCCAGCGGTGACACGACCTACACCGTCGCCGACGTTCCTGGCCTGATTCCCGGAGCCAGCCAGGGCAAGGGGCTCGGTCTCGACTTCCTCCGGCACCTGGAGCGGACAGCGGTGCTCGCTCACGTGGTCGACTGCGCAACACTGGATCCCGGTCGCGATCCGGTCTCGGACGTCGACGCGCTGGAAGCCGAACTCGCTGCCTACAAGCCTGCGCTGCTCGGTGACGCGAGCCTGGGTGACCTGGCCGACCGTCCCCGCATCGTCGTGCTCAACAAGGCCGACATCCCGGAGGCTGCCGAGCTCGCCGAGATGGTGACCCCCGAGTTCGAGGCGCGCGGTTGGCCGGTGTTCACGATCTCGGCTGTGAGCCGAGAAGGATTGAAGCCCTTGATCTTCGCTCTGGCGAAGATGGTCGAGGAGTACCGGGTGGCGCACCCGCCTGCAGAGCCTCGTCGTGCAGTAATCCGTCCAGTGGCACGCAACGAGGACGGCTTCGAGGTCGTCAAGGATCCCGACGTGCCCGGCGGTTTCCTGGTGCTCGGTACACGACCCGAACGGTGGGTCGCGCAGACACAGTTCAGCAACGACGAGGCCGTGGGCTACCTCGCCGACAGGTTGGCACGTCTCGGCGTCGAGGACGCGTTGATCAAACTCGGAGCGGAGCCGGGCGCATCGGTCACCATCGGTGACGTCACGTTCGACTGGGAACCGCAGACTTCCGCCGGCGTCGACATCGTCCGCACCGGACGTGGCACCGACGCACGGCTCGATCAGGTCGAGCGCATCAGCGCGGACGAACGTAAGCACGCTCGTCGAGTCCGGCGTGGGCTCGACCCCGAAGAGTGAGGGAACGTGAGCGCTGAATCCGATTCTGCGTCAAGGGTATCGGCGACGAGAAGCACCATCGCGGGCGCCAAGCGCATCGTCGTCAAGATCGGATCCTCGGCGCTGACATCTCTGGTCGGCGGCCTCGACGTCACGCGTCTCGATGCGTTGGCGGAAGCCGTCGAGACTCGCATGCGTGCCGGGACCGACGTGATCGTCGTGTCGTCCGGTGCCATCGGCGCCGGAATTGCGCCGCTCGGATTGACCAAGCGGCCACGAGACCTCGCGACCAAACAGGCTGCGGCCAGTGTCGGCCAGCTCGCGCTGGCGCATGCGTGGGGCACGTCGTTCGGACGTTTCGGTCGTACCGTCGGGCAGGTACTGCTGACGGCCGAGGACATCGCCAGACGCACCAATCACCGAAACGCTCAACGTACGTTGGACCGGTTGCGCTCGCTCGGAGCGGTCGCCGTGGTGAACGAGAACGACACGGTCGCCACCGCCGAGATCCGATTCGGTGACAACGATCGGCTGGCAGCCCTCGTCGCGCACCTGTCGGGAGCAGACGCACTGGTTCTGCTGTCCGACGTCGACGGCCTGTACGACGGCGACCCGCGCAAGGGCGACGCGACGCTCATCCCCGAGGTCGACAGCCCGGAAGACCTGGACGGAGTGGTCGCAGGATCCGGAGGAGCACTCGGCACGGGCGGAATGGCCTCCAAATTGTCCGCTGCGCGACTCGCAGCCGATGCTGGTGTGCCGGTCCTGCTTGCCGCTGCGTCCGACGCGAACGACGCACTCACCAATGCGGGAGTCGGAACGGCCTTCGCTGCCCGGCCGATCCGACTGTCGTCACGGAAGTTCTGGGTCCGGCACGCCGCGGATGTCGACGGCGACCTGCACCTCGACGCGGGCGCCGTGCGTGCCGTCGTCGAACTCAGGCGCTCGCTGCTGTCCGCCGGCATCGTCGGTATCACCGGCAACTTCCACGGAGGCGACGTCGTTGCACTGCGCAATCCCGCTGGAGCCGTCGTCGCCAGGGGAGTAGTGGCGTACGACGCGTCCGAGTTGTCCGGCATGCTCGGAAAGTCGAGCTCCGACCTGGCTCCCGAACTCCAGCGGCCAGTGGTTCACGCCGACGACCTGGTGTCCGTGGAGCTGTAGCGGACTCGGGGATTCATTCGAGCGGTGAGGAGCGCCAGGGGCCGGTTGCGGTTGTGGTCAGTGCACTGGCGGCAGCGCGTCGAGCAGTCCGGTGAGAGTTTCCGAGCACCCGGCAGCGCTGACGATCGATGCGAATTCGTCGCCGCGGGTGGATCCACGGTTGACCACGACGATGGGGATGCCTGCTTTCGCGGCGCGGCGGACGAACCGCAGGCCCGACATCACCGTGAGAGACGACCCGAGTACGAGAAGTGCGTCCGCCGAGTCGACGAGGTCGAACGCTTCCGCGACTCGAGGCTTGGGGACACTCTCCCCGAAGTACACGATGTCCGGTTTCAGCACACCACCGCACGCCTCGCAGTCCACCATGCGGAAGTGGGCGGTGCTGGAGATGACAGCATCGGCGTCGGGGGCGATTTCCACGCCGTCGGCCGGCGCGACGCTGGCGAGAAAGCCGGGGTTTCGCGTTTCGAGGCGACGGGCCAGTGTGTACCTGGACACGAGCCGTCCGCAGTCGAGGCACGTCACGCGGGCGTAGACACCATGTAGGTCGATGACCCGTCGGCTGCCTGCCTTGGTGTGCAGCATGTCCACGTTCTGGGTGATGACGCCGGAAACGTTTCCGCGACGCTCCAGGGCCGCGAGAGCTCGGTGGCCGCGGTTGGGTTGCGCAGCGTCCATGTGTCGCCAGCCGACGTGGTTGCGTGCCCAGTAGTGACGGCGAAACTCGTCGTCGCCGACGAACTGCTGGAAGGTCATCGGGTTGCGCGGCGGAGAGTCCGGGCCCCGGTAATCGGGAATCCCGGAATCGGTGGACATACCTGCGCCCGACACGACGGCGACCCGCTTGCCGGTCAGCAGCTCGACGATGTCGTCGAGCCGGCTGGCAGAGGGGGCTGCGCGGACTGTCGTTGCCACGTTCTCCAGGTTAGCGCTCAGTATCCCTGCGTCGAGTCGATGCGCGCGGCAAGCGTCTCACCTGCGACGAAGCGCGCGACGTTGGATGCGACGTGGTCGGCGTAGGCAGCGTGACGTAGCGCGGTCGGGTTCGAGTCGTGCGGAGTGACGATCGCGTTCGGCAACGTCCACAGAGGATGGCCGTCGGGCAGCGGCTCGGGGTCGGTGACATCGAGGCCTGCGCCACCGATGGTCCGGGCAGTGAGGGCGTCGACCAGAGCATCGGTGTCCACGAGTGACCCACGTGCCACGTTGATCAGCCAGGAATGCTTCTGCAGCCGAGCCAGTTCCTGCGCGCCGACGAGGTGGCGGGTGGCCGGTGTCGCCGGTGCAGCGATCACGACGTGGTCGGTGCCGGGCCACACATCGGCCAGAGCGGTGACGGGCAACGTGCGCACTGCACCCGGCACGGGTCGGCCCGAGCGGTTCACCGCGACGACCTCCGCCCCGAGCGCGGTGAGCGGCGGGATCAACGCCCGGCCGATTCCGCCTGCTCCGAGGATCGTGACCGTCGACCCGCGCAGCGTGCCGACCTTGCTCAGAAATCGCTCCTGCTGCCAGGAGCGGGCTTCGAGGTGCTCGGGCAGAGCACGCACGCCCGCGAGCAGTAGTGCAAGAGCGTGTTCGGCGACGGTGGCAGCGTAGGCGCCCGCAGCGGAGGTGAACAGAACCGAAGAATGGGCGTCGAACACTCCAGCCTCGAACCACGTTTCGACACCCGCGGACGGCAGCTGCACCCACTCGACGGTCGACGGCAGAGCGGTCGGAAACCTCGACGGCCCCTCGGTCCAGACTAGGCCCGACGCGTCGGCCAGAGGCGCAACAACGGCTCCACCCCGCTCGATCGCAGAAACCGTGATGCGGTCCTCTTCAGGTCCGACGGCAACAGCATTCGAGCGGGGTGGAGTCATGAGAACAAACTTTATGCGGGAACTTCCACGAGCGGGTAGACACCGTTCTCGTCGTGGGTCTCGTTGCCGACCACCGGCGGGTTGAACACACACAACATGCGCATCTGGGTGCGCGGCTCGACGGTGTGGCGCTCGTTGCCGTTCAGCAGGTACATCGATCCCGGACCGAGTTCGTACGTCTCGCCGGTCTCGCGATCGGTCAACGTGCCTTCACCCTCGATGAGCCAGACGGCCTCGATGTGGTTGGCGTAGTGGAAGTTGTTCACCGTGCCGGCCTGAATGGTGGTCTCGTGGAAAGAGAAACCGACCTTGTCGCCGCCCAGGACGATGCGCTTGCTGCGCCAGTTGCCGTCCTCGCTCGAGATGTCGCGATCGGTCCCGGTGATTTCCTCGGTGGTACGCACGATCATGTGTTGTCTCCCTTCGACGAATGTGCAGCTCGATGGTGTGCAGCAGGATCGGATCCTGCTGGATCAGGAGCACACCTTGGCAGTAGCACCTGCGATGATGTCCAGTCCGCGATCGAGTTCTTCGACGGTCGTGGTCAGCGGCGGAAGCAGCTTGACGACCTCGTCGGACGGACCTGCGGTCTCGACGAGCAGTCCTTCGTCGTAGCAGAGTGCAGCGACCTTGCCTGCCTTCTCCGGCTCGTCGAACACGAGCGCTTGGACCATGCCGCGACCGCGGGTGGACACCCCGTCGTACTTGGCGCACAGCTTGATGAAGTTGTCCTGGATGTGCTCGCCCTTGGCGAGAACTTCCTTCTCGAACTTGTCGTCGGACCAGTAGGTGTCGATGGCCGTCTTCGAGGTGACGAACGACGGGTTGAAACCACGGAAGGTGCCGTTGTGCTCACCCGGCGCCCACACGTCGAGCTCAGGCTTGAAGAGGGTGAGTGCCATGGGCATTCCGTAGCCGCCGATGGACTTCGACAGCGTGACGATGTCCGGGACGATGCCCGCCTCTTCGAAGGAGAAGAACTGGCCGGTGCGGCCGCACCCCATCTGGACGTCGTCGACGATCAGCAGGATCTCGCGGCGCGAGCACAGCTCGGCCAGTGCACGAAGCCATTCCGGACGAGCGACGTTGATGCCGCCTTCACCCTGGATGGTTTCGACGATGACTGCTGCCGGACGGTTGAATCCGCTGCCGGAGTCGTCGAGGACACGCTCGAACCACTGGAAGTCCTCGGTGACACCGCCGAAGTAGTTGTCGTACGGCATCGGGGTGGTGTGCACCAGCGGAATTCCGGCGCCGGCTCGCTTCATCGAGTTGCCGGTGACCGACAACGCGCCGAGTGTCATGCCGTGGAAAGCGTTGGTGAAGTTGATGATCGACTCACGTCCGGTCACCTTGCGGGCGAGCTTCAGAGCTGCCTCGACGGTGTTGGCGCCTGTTGGGCCGGGGAACTGAACCTTGTAGTCGAGTCCGCGCGGGTCAAGGATGTTCTTCTTGAACGACTCGAGGAACTCGCGCTTGGCGACGGTGGACATGTCCAGCCCGTGCGTGATGCCGTCACTCTGGATGTAATCCACCAGAGCGTCCTTGAGGATCTGATTGTTGTGGCCGTAGTTCAGTGCGCCTGCGCCACCGAAGAAGTCGAGGTACTCGCGGCCGTTCTCGTCCACGAGGGTCGAGTTCTTCGCGGTCTTGAACACAGCGGGCCACTGACGGCTGTAGCTGCGGACGGCGGACTCGACTGTCTCGAAGACGTCGGGCTTCTCTGTGGTAACAATCTTTTCGGTCATGTTCTGCTTGTTCCTTTCGTTTGTGCGCACGGCGGCGGGGCCTACGGTGTAGAGCTCCTCGGCCTCGTGGCTATCAGGGAAATCATTGGGCGCGAACAGATCTGATTTTCCAATGTCGGTCCCTCGTGTTCGAGCGAGGGCCGTGAACAGTGCGATCGAGGCCTCGTTGTCGGGGCTGATCGTGGTTTCCAGGTGTGTGATGCCCTGGGGGGTGAGGCGATCGAGCAGTTCGTTCAACATACGACCGGCGAGACCTTTGCCTCGTTGATCGGCATCGACCGCAACCTGCCACACGAAAAACGTTGTGGGGGAGTCTTGCCGGATGTAGCCGGTGACGAAACCAACTGCTCTGCCGCCGACATCCGACACGACGGATGTTGCAGCAAAGTCCCTGCACCACAGGATGTACGAGTAGCTCGAGTTGAGATCGAGCACTCTCGAATCTCTTGCGATCTCCCAGAGCCGGACTCCGTCGGAAATCTTTGGACTACGAAACTTCACTGCGTCCGGCGCAGTGATTGAGGTCGCTCTCAGCTGTGCGGGCTTCATAGGAAATACAAACGTAACAAGGTGGCCATGGCATTTCATGTACCCCGGGAAATTGACCCTCTAAACCACCTTGCTTCCCCAGGTTAGAGGGTTATTGTGACGCTGGTCACAAATGTGTGATTCAGGGTAACGGCGAGCAGTTTCGACTCCGATAACCTGCCGCCGATCCACAGTCTGGACTTAATGTCCTCGGGGCGTCTACTTGGGGGTGGCAAGAGCGAACGGGAGCACGGCGTCCGCTCCGGCCCTACGCAGGGCGTCGGCGGCGCAGGTGAACGTCCATCCGGTGTCGGTCACGAGGTCGACCAGCAGTATCGGCCCGTCGACGCTGTCGAGGTCCGGGATGTCCCAGGAGTCCACGAGCCCCGCGACCCGAAAGGCCGAGTTGGAGGCCGTCACCACCGGATGATCTGGCCGTTGACCGAGAACTCCCAGGTCGGTGAGCCGGCCGATCCGTGCGAGCTCGCTCGCCACGGACCTGACGAGTACCGGGTGCGACGCGGATTCGAGGGCCAGGACAGCCGTCGGGCGGACCTTCCAATCCCACGATGCGAGGACCTTGATGCATCCATCGACCAACGACGACGGCGCTGCCTCGTCCGGACCGTCGAGGACGGAACGCAGGCGGTTTCCCCAGACGAGGTCGGTCAACCTTCCCAGGACGCGACCGGGTTCGTGCCCGTCGGTGATCTTTCCCGACAGTGAGACGCCGAGCTTCTTCATTCCGCTCGGCCACTGCTTGCGCGGGGGAAGGTCGAGTCCCGGGCGGTCCAACCTGCTGCGAGCCTGATCGACAGCAGCCTGTTCGACCTGTGCAGAGTAAGACTGGCCTGTGCAATTGTCGCATCGGCCACATCGGGACGGAGTGTCCGTCAGGTCCGGGTCGTCGAGTTGGCGCCGGAGGAAATCCATGCGACAGCCGTCGGTGCGTTGGTAGTCGACCATGGCCTGCTGTTCGGAGTCGCGAGCCTGTTCGAGCCGCTCGTAGCGCTCGGCGTCGTACGTCCACGGCTCGCCGGTCGCGATCCATCCACCACGAACACGCTGCACCGCGCCGTCGACGTCGAGGACCTTGAGGACCATCTCCAATCGACTGCGATTCAAGTCGACCAACGGTTCGAGGGCCGGTGTCGATTGAGGCTTCACCGGATCGAGAGTCTCGATCACCTGCCTGACGACGTGTTCCCGCGGAAACGCAACCGACGCGAAGTAACTCCAGATCTGCTTGTCCTCGTGACCGGGAAGCAGGATCACCTCGGCGCGATCGGTGCCGCGGCCTGCACGCCCGACCTGCTGGTAGTACGAGATAGGAGATGAAGGGGCGCCCATGTGCACGACGAAACCGAGGTCCGGTTTGTCGAATCCCATCCCGAGGGCCGAGGTCGCGATCAGAGCTTTGACGTCGTTGTTCAGCAGGTCGGTCTCGAGCGACTCGCGTTCCGTCGTGTCGGTCTGGCCGGTGTACGCGGCAACGGCGAGGCCCTGATCGGACAGCAACGCGGCGAGGTCCTTGGCTGCGGAGACCGTCAGGGTGTAGATGATCCCGGAACCGGGCAGTTGCGCGAGATGCGACGCGAGCCACGCCGCTCGCTCGGTCGAGTTCTCGATCTGCACGACCGACAGATGCAGTGATTCCCGTTCGAGGCCTCCGCGCAGCACGAGGGTGTCACCGCCGCCGACTCCCAACTGTGCGGCGACGTCCGACACCACTCTGTCGTTGGCGGTCGCGGTGGTGGCCAGAACCGGAATTCCTTCTCTCAGTTCGGAGATCAAGGTCCTGATGCGACGGTAGTCCGGCCGGAAATCATGACCCCAGTCCGACACGCAGTGGGCCTCGTCGACGACGACCAGGCCCGCGTCGCCGGCCAGCGACGGTAGAACCTGATCGCGGAAGTCCGGGTTGTTCAGGCGCTCCGGGCTGACCAGCAGAACGTCCAGTCTGCCCGCTGCGACGTCGGCGTGGATGTCTTCCCACTCGGTCATGTTTCCGGAGTTGATGGTCGCGGCCTTCACTCCCGCACGCTCCGCCGAGGCGACCTGGTTGCGCATCAGTGCCAGCAACGGCGAGACGATGACCGTCGGGCCGAGGCCTTGTTCCCGAAGCAACTTCGCTGCGATGAAGTACACCGCCGACTTTCCCCACCCGGTTCGCTGGACGACCAGTGCGCGGCGTCGACCGACCACGAGTGCCTCGATGGCGACCCACTGATCCTCGCGCAGGCTCGCACCGTCCCCCGCGAGCTCGCGGAGCAGGCGCTCGGCGTCGGCGCGCAGGTCTGTCGGCGTGTGCGATGCGGTTGTCATGGCACCATCGTGCCGCACCGGTGTGACAAGGAACGACCGGACGAGGGTCGATACTCTTCTGCAGAAGGTGGTACGAGGAGGCGACATGGGCGACGGCGGAGGCCGCGATTCCGGCGGGGATCCTGGAGAGCGCGAAACGACGTCGACGCGTCCGTTGCATTCGAGCATGTCGGCGCTGGCGTCGGTCTTCGTCGGCGGCGTCGTGGGAACACTCGCCCGTGTCGGTGTGGAGGAGGCGCTGCCGCACCGGCCTTCCGGGTGGCCGGTGGCAACCTTCGTGATCAACATCGTCGGAGCGTTCGTCCTCGGCCTCGTGCTGGAGAACTTGGCGAGGCGTGGACCGGATATCGGTGTGCGGCAACGAGTACGTCTGCTCGCGGGGACGGGGTTCTGCGGGGCGTTCACCACCTACAGCACGTTCGCGCTGGAAGCGGTGCTGCTGACTCGTGACGGACACTGGTCCACCGCATCGGCTTACGGGGCCGGGACCGTGGTCCTCGGCGGCGTCGCTGCCTGGGCGGGCATCGTCGTCGGAGCAGCCGGTCACCGCCGAAGGAGCGCTCGGTGATCGTCGTCCTCGTCGCTCTTGCGGGCGCACTCGGTGCGGTGACGCGGTTCGCCGTCGATTCGTGGTTCAGGAGTCGATTTCCGCGATCGGGGATTCCGTGGGCGATTGCGGCCATCAACGTCTCGGGTTCTCTCGTGCTCGGCCTTCTCGCGGGACTCGTTGTGTTGCAGAATGGTTCGACGGATCTTCAAGCTGTGATCGGAACCGGGTTCTGCGGCGGATACACCACGTTCAGCACCGCGAGTGTCGATACCGTCCGGCTCGTCCGGTCCGGGAAGCGCGCGAAGGCCATCGGCTACGCCGTCGGCACGCTCGTGCTGTCGGTTGCGGCGTGTGCCGCGGGATTCGGGCTCGCCGGGCTTGCCTGACGGCCCGTAGCCAGGCTCATTCCTGTCCGACGCCTCGAATGTCCGTGCGTGTTCCCGACGAGGAACCGGCGCCCCGTCGCGTGGCTGCGAAAGCGCCTGCCGCACAGGCCCACCGGATTGCGTCGTCGGGGCCTGCGGACCACTCGGCGGCGAGCGCCCCGGTGAACGCGTCGCCTGCTCCCGTGGTGTCGATCGCGTCGACCGTGGGCGAGCGGAAGTCCGATGCCGACTCGGGGCCGCGGTAGTGGGCGCCTCGCGCGCCGAGCGTGGTGACGACGTGCGGCACTCGGGAGACGACGTGGGCCAACTCCCGTGCCTCGGCTTCGTTGACGACGAGAACGTCGACGGCCTCGACGAGCTCGTCCGGCAGGTCCTGCGCAGGGGAGGGATTGAGTAGAACGAGAGTGCCGTGGTCGCGCGCGTGTGTAGCACCCTCGACGACGGTCTCCAGCGGGATCTCGAGTTGACACATGAGGATGTCGGCCCCCGCGATGGCGTCACGCTCGGCGTCGGACAGGGTGAGCAGTGACGAGTTGGCGCCCGCGACGACGACGATCGTGTTCTCGCCGTCACCGTCCACGGATATCGAGGCGACGCCGCTCGGTCCGTCGACGTGGCGGACCAGGGATATGTCGATGCCGGCCTCGGTCAGAGTGTCGATCAGATCCTGGCCGAACGCGTCGGAGCCGACGGCCCCGAGGAAGGTCGTGTCGGCACCCGAGCGTGCGGCCGCCAACGCCTGGTTTGCGCCCTTGCCTCCTTGCGAGGCTGCGAAGGTGGTGCCGAGCAGGGTCTCACCCGGCTGAGGCAGCCGCGGCGTGAACGTCGTGAGGTCCATGTTGATGCTGCCGAGGACGGCAACACGGGTCGTTGGCATGAGCCGACGATATCCGCGACGTCCGAAGCCCGACGAGGCGATTGGTTGCAGATTGTTGACAATCTGCAAATCCTGAACCACGATAGCTCGCATGACAGCTCCAGCTCGCACACACCTCAGCCCCGCACTCAAGCAGGCCACACCGGTTGTCGTCGACTACGCGTCGGGCAGCTGGATCTACGGAACCGACGGAAACAAGTACCTGGACTTCACCACCGGAATCGGCGTCACCAGTACCGGGCACTGCCATCCGAAGGTCGTCGAGGCGGCGCGGGAACAGGTCGGCAAGATCATTCACGCGCAGTACACGACCGTGATGCACAAGCCGCTCCTGGAATTGACCGAGAAACTGGGTGACGTGCTGCCCGCCGGACTGAACAGCGTCTTCTACGCCAACTCCGGCTCCGAAGCCGTCGAGGCGTCGATCCGCCTCGCACGAATGGCCACCGGGCGTCCCAACATCATCGCGTTCCACGGAGGGTTCCACGGCCGAACGGTCGCGGCGGCGTCGCTGACGACGGCGGGCACCAAGTTCCGTTCCGGTTTCTCGCCCATCATGGGAGGCGTGCACATCGCGCCGTTCCCGTACGCATTCCGCTACGGCTGGGACACCGAGACGGCCGTCGCGTTCGCTCTGAAGGAGCTCGACTACCTTCTGGCGACGGTGTCCAGCCCCGCCGACACTGCCGCGTTCATCATCGAACCTGTGCTCGGCGACGGTGGCTACCTGCCGACCCCGCCCGCCTTCCTCGAAGGACTGCGCGAGCGCGCGGATCGACACGACATCGTCCTGGTCTTCGACGAAGTTCAGGCAGGTGTCGGACGCACCGGCAAGTTCTGGGGGCACGAGCACTCGGCTGCGCGCCCCGACATCGTCGTCACCGCGAAGGGACTCGCCTCGGGCTTCCCGATCTCGGCAATCGCTGCGTCCGAGGAACTCATGTCCAAGGCGTGGCCGGGTTCGCAGGGAGGGACATACGGCGGCAACGCCGTTGCCGCAGCCGCCGCAGTGGCCACACTCGACGTGGTGCGGGACGAGGGCCTCGTCGACAACGCAGCCGAGCAGGGCGCTGTTCTTCTCGATGGACTGAACGAGCTGAAGGGGCAGTACTCGGCCATCGGCGATGCTCGCGGCCTCGGTCTGATGCAAGCACTCGAATTCGTCGACGACAACGGAGCTCCCGACGCCGCGGCGGCAACCCGTGTGCAGCAGACCGCAATTTCCGAAGGTCTGCTGCTCCTCACCTGCGGGGGATTCGGAAACGTCGTCCGCATCATTCCCGCGCTCGTGGTCACCGACGACGAAGTCGCCGAAGGACTCGACGCGATCGCCCGGACCCTGAAGCGAGCATTGTGACCGTTCTCGATCCCGAACCCGAAGCCGCCGCGCGCGTGCTCGATGTTCTGCGGAGGACGGACATCGAGGTGGACGACTCACCTCGACGGCGTGCCGAGTACTCCTACGACGCCTCGAACTACCGCGTGCCACCTCTCGCTGTCGTGTTTCCGGCAACCGCGGACGAGGTCCGGACGGTGGTCCGAGCGTGCACGAATGCCTGCGTACCCATAGTCAGCCGGGGAGGCGGCACCTCCATGGCGGGCAACGCGATCGGCGCTGGGATCGTTCTGGATTTCTCCCGTCACATGAACCGGGTCGTGTCGATCGATCAGCAGGGGAAATCCGCTGTCGTCGAGCCGGGAATCGTCATCTCCGAACTCGCCGCCGCCGTGTCGGCGGAGACGGCAGGGGCGCTGACGTACGCACCCGATCCGTCGAGCAAGTCTCGTGCCACCGTCGGCGGCGCGGTGGGCAACGATGCCTGCGGCAACCACTCGGTGCGCTACGGACGGACGGCCGATCACACGATCGCCCTCGATGTCGTCACTTCGGACGGTCATCTTCTACGGGCCACACGGGACGGACTCGCCGCCGTGGATCCTTCCGATTCCCGGTCGGTCGAGGCCGCCACTCGGATCACTGCGGACCTGCGGTCGCTCGTCTCGGACCACATGGCGGATCTCCGTCTCGAGCTCGGTCTCATTCCGCGTCAGGTGTCGGGATTTCACCTGTCGACCCTGTTGCCCGAGAACGGATTCGACGTGGCGCGTGCGCTCGTGGGTAGCGAGGGCACCTGCGCGATCGTCGTCGCCGTGACGGTGTCTCTCGTGGAGGTACCTCCGGCTGCCCTGTTGCTCAGTCTGGGATACGAGGACGTCGTCGAAGCAGCCGAGGACGTCATGACGATTCTCGAATTCTCTCCCGCCGCGATCGAAGGCATCGACGAGAAGATCGTCGACACCATGCGGATGCGTCGCGGCGCGGACTCGGTGCGCGGCCTCCCGTCCGGCAACGCCTGGCTGTACGTCGACCTCGACGGCGATGACCCCACCGAGGTGGAGGACAAGGCCGAGCGTCTGCTCGAGCGACTCCGAGAACTGGGACGGTTGAAGGACGGTCGCGTCGTCGCCGACCCGTCCGAGCGGAAGTCGTTGTGGCGAGTGCGTGAGGACGGCGCTGGACTGTCGGCGCGACTGTCGGACGGCGCGAGCGGGATCACCGAATCCTGGCCCGGCTGGGAGGATTCGGCGGTGGCCCCGGAGAAACTCGCGGCGTATCTGGCCGACTTTCGCGACCTGCTGGCACACCACGGCTTGACCGGAGTGATGTACGGGCATTTCGGTGCCGGATGCATGCACGTGCGCATAACGTTCGACCAGCGGACGGACGAAGGCCGCGCGATCATGAACGCGTTCCTGCGGGATGCGGCAGCCCTCGTGGTCCGTCACGGCGGGTCGCTGTCCGGCGAACACGGTGACGGGCGCGCTCGTTCGGAGCTGCTGCCGGTGATGTACTCGACCACGATGGTGAGGGCGTTCGAGCGCTTCAAAGGCATCTGGGACCCTGCCGGACTGCTCAACCCGGGCAGTATCACCGACCCGGCGCCGATGATGAACGACCTTGCGCTGACGAACATCCCGAAGCGGGAGTGGAAGACGACCTTCGATCTGCACCAGATCGGATCGGGCCCGGATCCTCGACCGGTCCCGCACCTCGACCCGTTCGTCCACGCCACACAGTCCTGTGTCGGAGTCGGCCGCTGTCGATCGAGCAGTGGCGGAGTGATGTGCCCCAGTTTCCGGGCGACCGGTGACGAGAAGGATTCCACCCGCGGGCGGGCACGAGTGCTGCAGGAGATGGTACGCAGCTCGAGAACCGTCGCCGAGGGATGGGCATCCACCGATGTCAAGGAGTCCCTCGATCTGTGCCTCTCCTGCAAGGCGTGCTCGTCCGACTGTCCGGTCGGCGTGGACATGGCGACCTACAAGGCGGAATTCCTCGACCATCACTACGCTGGCCGGGTGCGTCCGATGGCGCACTATTCGCTGGGATGGCTTCCGCGATGGCTGAAGGTGACCGCGCGGATCGCTCCGGCACTCAATGCCGTTCTGACGCCCAGAATCGGTGTGCTGGCAGCGAAACTCGGAGGACTGACGACCGAGCGCGCGCTTCCGCGATTCGCATCACGTGCAGAACTGAAGGCGCAGACGACCGACTCGGTCCAGGGCGGTCACGTCGTGCTGTTCGTCGACTCGTTCACGAAGGGATTTCGGCCGGAGATCGTCGGCGCTGCTGTTCGAGTCCTCGCCGACGCCGGCCGAACAGCCGAGTGCCGCAGCGACGTCTGCTGCGGGCTCACCTGGATCTCCACCGGGCAGCTTGCGACGGCCAGGAAGCACCTTGCTCGGACGGCGGACGCGCTCGACGACGGCACCGACCGTCCCATCGTCGTCACCGAACCGAGTTGCGCGGCGGCACTGAAGAAGGACCTACCGGAACTGGTGAACACCGACGCCGCACGACGCGTCGCAGCGCGCGTGCAGAGCTTCGCGGGCGCAGTGATCGACCAGGCGGCAGGCGGGTGGACGCCGACGGCGACGGTTCCGGACGCCGTGACCGTCCAGACGCACTGCCACGAATACGCCGTCTTCGGTGAAGCGACCCAACGGAAGGCGTTGGCCGCTGCAGGAATCGAGTCGATCGACGAAGCAACCGGATGCTGCGGCGTGGCAGGAAACTTCGGCTTCGAACCCGATCACTACGAGATGAGCATGAAGGTGTCCGAACAAGCCCTCGCTCCGGCCGTGCGTCGGGCGGGGGATCGACCGATCCTCACCGACGGTTTCAGCTGCCACATGCAGGTCCGCCAGCTCACCGACAACCACAGCGCCGGGGCCTCGACGCACCTCGCGCACATTCTCGATCCAGGCACCACCAGGAGGGACGTATGACCACATCACTGACCCGACCCGAGATCGATTCACCGACCCAGGTGTTCATCGGCGGCCACTGGCGCGACGCACACGGCGGAAAGACGTTCGACGTCGTCGATCCTGCGACAGGTGAGACCATCGCCACCGTCGCCGACGGCGGCGTCACCGATGCGGAGGCGGCCATGGCAGCCGCATCGGAAGCCCAGAAGTTGTGGGCGCAGACGGCTCCTCGTGAACGCAGCATCATCCTCCGTCGGGCTTTCGAGTTGATCGTCGAGCGCACCGAGGAACTCGCCGCGATCATCACCGCCGAGATGGGAAAGCCGCTGGCGGATGCGCGCGGTGAGGTCGCCTACGGCGCCGAGTTCTTTCGCTGGTTCTCGGAAGAAGCGGTGCGGATTTCAGGTGATCACACCCTGACCGGCGACGGGAAGAACCGCATCATCGTCACCCGCGAACCCGTCGGCCCGTGCATCCTGGTCACCCCGTGGAACTTTCCGCTCGCCATGGGTACGCGAAAGATCGGCCCAGCATTGGCCGCCGGGTGCACCGTGGTGTTCAAACCGGCCGAACAGACACCTCTGACCGCTCTGGCCCTGGCCGCAATTCTGGTCGAGGCGGGAGTGCCGGACGGAGTCGTCAACGTCGTACCGACGACCGACGCTGCGAGCGTCGTCGGTTCGTGGATGGCGAGCGGAGACGCGCGCAAGATCAGCTTCACCGGTTCGACCGAAGTAGGGAAGATTCTTCTGGCGCAGGCTGCACCGACGGTGATGCGTACGTCGATGGAACTCGGTGGCAATGCACCCTTCGTCGTCGCCGAGGGAGCCGACGTCGATCGGGCCGTGGACGGCGCGATGGTAGCGAAGATGCGCAACATGGGCGAGGCATGCACCGCGGCCAACCGGTTCTTCGTACATCGTTCCGTGGCAATCGAGTTCGCCGAGAAGCTGGGCGCGCGAATGGACGCACTGAACGTCGGCCCCGGCGACGGTGACGGAGTGGAGGTCGGGCCGCTCATCGACGAGGACGGCCGGGCCAAGGTGCAGCGCCTCGTCGACGACGCTCTGGAGCGAGGCGCCCGCGCAGTCGTCGGAGGTGCGCCGGACGACGGCCCGGGGTACTTCTACCCGCCGACGGTGCTCGATTCGGTGGATCCCGCATCGGATCTGATGTCGACCGAGATCTTCGGGCCGGTGGCCGCTGTGGTTCCGTACGACACCGAGGACGAGGTGATCGCGTTGGCCAACGACACCGAATGGGGACTCGTCGGATACGTGTTCACCCAGGACATCGATCGAGCGCTCCGGATGGGGGAGCGGCTGGAAGTAGGGATGGTCGGGTTGAACACGGGGCTCGTGTCCAACCCGGCGGCGCCGTTCGGCGGGGTCAAGCAATCGGGGTTGGGCCGCGAGGGCGGCAGGGTCGGTATCGACGAGTTCCTCGAGTACAAGTATTTTGCTATCCCGAGGTCCTAGCGGAGGAGAGACCAGTGCCAGGATCAAGAAGACTGACGCCGATCAACGCGCGCAACACGTCGATGGTGATCGCCGATCAGATCCGCGACCGCATCATCGACGGCTCCTACGCGCCCGGTGAGCAGATCAACGAGGCGAATGTTGCTGCCGAGTTGGAGATCTCCCGCGGACCGGTGCGAGAAGCGCTGCAACGGCTCAACCAGGAAGGGCTGTTGGTCAGCTACCGCAACCGTGGAGTGTTCGTCGTCGAACTCAGCAGCGACGACGTCGCGGAGATCTACGAGGCTCGCGCGGCGATCGAGGTGGGCGCCGCGTGGACTCTCGTGCACGGCGACGAATCGACATTGACGACAACTGCTGCTCGGTTGTCGGCGATCGTGGACCAGATGCAGCCCTACATCGATCGCGCGGACTGGTTCGGACTGGCCGAGCGTGACCTCGCGTTCCACACCGCCCTCGTGTCCGCGACGTCGAACAGTCGCATGTCGCGGATGTACGCGACGCTGGCGGCGGAGGCGCGCATCTGCATGGCCAACCTCGAAACCGCGTACTACCGGCCGGAGGCATTGGTCGAGGAGCACCAGTTGCTGGTGAACCTGCTGGTCGGCGGGGACTGGTCTGCGTTGGAGGCCGGCGTGCACGAGCACATGGACACCGCAATCCACGATCTGACGCGTGCGATGGCCGACGAGGCAACTGGTATCGCTCAATAGCTGGTCGAGGCACGTGCGCGCGGGTGAATCGGTGATGAATCGCCCGCGTGCACGAGCCGAAACGAAGAAGTAACACGGATTTCCTTGCGGCGGAGTGGACCTGGCATTTAGCCTGATTGTCAACAATCTGCAAACGGCAGATCGGTTGAACGGACACACCTGACAATGCCTCGAAAGGGGGTACCAGTGAACGACTACTTCGCAGCCGAACTCACCAGTGCGGTCGGACCGAACCACTCCGAGGGCCTCGCCGAATACGCGGACCTGCCCAACAGCACGCCCATCACGTTCACCGACGACGAGTACTCCGCCCGCCTCGCCGCGGTACGGGCATCGATGGCGTCACAGAACCTCACGGCGCTCATCGTCACCGATCCGTCCAATCTGTACTACCTGCTCGGCTACAACGCCCTGTCGTTCTACACCCCACAGATGCTCTACGTGCCGCTGGAAGGCGAACTGTACTTCTTCGCCCGAGAAATGGACGCGAACGGAGCGTTCCGGACGTCGTGGCTTCCACAGGAGCAGACGTTCGGCTATCCCGAGACCTTCGTGCAGCGCAAGGACACCCACCCGTTCGTGTGGGTCGCGCAGCGCCTCCGGGAACTCGGTGTGGTGAACAACTTCTCGCACGGCCAAGTCGGTCTGGAGATGGACTCGTACTACTTCAGCCCCAAAGCGTTCGAAGCGTTGGTCAAATCCCTTCCCGAGTACCGATTCACCGACTCCTACGAATTGATCAACTGGGTGCGCGTGATCAAGTCACCCGCCGAGATCGACCTGATGCGCGGTGCCGCCAAGGTCTGCGAGTCCGCGATGGCGGCAGCCTACGACGCAGTGGTCGTCGGAGGACGACAGTGCGACGCAGCCGCGGCCATCATGAACGCACAAATACGCGGAACGGACGACTTCGGCGGCGACCACCCCGCGATCGTCCCGATGCTTCCCACCGGCGCCGGCGCGGACACACCGCACCTCACGTGGTCCGACCAGAGGTTCATCGCAGGGGAGACCACGGTCGTCGAACTCGCAGGCGTCTTCCGTCGATACCACGTACCCATGGCACGCACCATCGTGCTCGGAAAGCCCAGCAAGCGACTCGACTACCTCGCGCGATCCACCGGAGAAGCGCTCGACGGAGTCCTCGCCGAAGTTCGACCGGGAACGACGACAACCGAACTCGCGCAGATCTGGAACGTCGGCCTCGCGAAACACGGCCTGCACAAACCGTCCCGCATCGGATACTCCATCGGCATCGCCTACGCACCGGACTGGGGCGAACGCACCGTCAGCATCCGAACCGACGACGACACCGTCCTCGCCGAGAACATGACCTTCCACATCATCGGCGGAATGTGGATGGACGACTACGGATACGAAGTCTCCGAAGCCGTCAGAGTCACCGACCGCGGAGTGGAAACCTTCACCTCGTACCCCCGCCGTCTACTGACGAAGGAGTGAACATGCACGCCACCTCGCTCAACCATTCCGCAGGCTCCACTCCTGTTACTCCGGGTCATTCCGCAGGCTCCACTCCTGAATCCCCAGGCTCCGCTCCTGCCATCCCGTGGGCACTGCGGACCGACAAACTCGTCGGATCGGTCATCGACTCGTCCACCTCCCTCCTCGCTGCGCAGAAGCACGACATCGTTCGATTCGCGATGGGTTCGCCTGCTGCAGAGACGGTTCCAGCGGCGGCGTTCTCCGAGATCGCGGCGCAGGTGATGACGACGGACGCCATGGATTACGCCGCCACCGAAGGCGATCCCGGGCTGATCGACGCCCTGCTGGAGTACCTCGACTCGGTAGGGGAGCCGACGTCGGCCGACCGAATCGTGATCACCTCGGGCGGGATGCAGGGGCTCGATCTTGCCTGCAAGCTGTTCGTGGATCCCGGTGACCTCGTCATCGTCGAGAGTCCGACGTACACGAACGGAATCGCGACGGTACTGAGCTACGGCGGCGAAGTGCTCGAAGCGCCGATGGATTCCGACGGGTTGATAGTCGAAGCGTTGCCCGAACTCGTGGCCCGAGCGGGACGCCCGCCGAAGATGATCTACGTCATTCCGAACTTCCAGAACCCGTCCGGCACCACCATGTCGCTGGCACGACGCACTCTGCTGCTCGAGCTCGCGCACAAGTGGGGATCGGTGATTCTCGACGACGATCCGTACGGGCTGCTTCGGTTCGAGGGCGAGAACATCCCGAGTTTCGCCGCGCTGAGTCCCGGGGACCCGCTGGTTTTCTCGGTACGTACGTTCTCCAAGATGATCGCACCCGGTCTGCGGGTCGGATGGGTCGACGCCGCACCGCAGGCCAGGCAGTTGCTCATCAATGCGAAGCAGGCAATGGACACGTGCACCAATCTGCCCAACCAACGAATGATCGCCGAGTTCATCCGCAGGGGACAGTTGACCGAACACCTACGATCGCTCGCCGCGGTCTATCGGCCGCGGAAGATCGCGATGCAGCGAAGCCTGGAGAAGTACTTCGGCGACAGGATCGAGACGACGGATCCCGAGGGTGGTTTCTTCCTCTGGGCCACGTTGCGCGGCACAGCCTCCGCCGTGTCCACGCAGGACCTGTTCGAGGTAGCTCTGGCTGAAGGTGTCGCCTACATTCCCGGTCCCGCGTTGTCCGTCGGCGGCAAGTTTCACGACTCGCTGAGGTTGTGTTTCGCGTCCTCGACTCCCGAGCGGATCGACGAAGGTGTGAAAAGACTGGCCGCAGCAGTGGACCGGGCGGTGGACACCATGTCCAGCGATCCCACTCGATGACCACGAAGGAAGTCACCGACTTCGAGAACTCTCTGCTCCGATCCATCGACACCGACGAGATCGTCTCTCTGGCTTCGGCGTTGATCGATGCCGGTGGTGAGAACCCAGGTGGTACCGAGGGCGGCGTCGCGCATGTTCTTGCCTCACGGTGCCGCGATCTGGGATTTCGAGTGGAAATGGTGGAGGTAGCGCCAGGTCGCCCGAATGTGATTGTCTCGATAGGGGAATCAGGAGAATCAGGGAAATCAGGGGATTCGGGTGTTCTGTTCGTCGGCCACTCCGACGTCGTTCCCGCCGGGGGTGGTTGGTCGACGGACCCGTTTCGTGCAACGACACGGGACGGTCGACTGTACGGCCGCGGCGCGTGCGACATGAAGGGTGGTCTGGCCGCCGTGGTCGTGGCGATGGCCGCGATCGAGCGCAGTGCAAGCGAACTCACTGCACCGATCTCGCTCGCTTGCCTCGTCGACGAGGAGGACACCGGTCTCGGGATCAGAGCGTTCGTGCAGAGGGGCAACGCACCGAGTCGACCGTCGCCGAGGTACTCGCACTGCATTGTCGCGGAGCCGACAGACCTCGTGACGATCACCGGGTGCCGGGGTGCGGCGAACCTGGAGATCGTGGTGACGGGCAGATCCGCGCACGCCGGGAGGCCGAGCAACGGTCGCAACGCGATCGCGGCCGCGGCGAAGATCGTCGGACTCGTCGAGAGGTCCGCAGTTCGGATGCGGCAGAACCCGCACCCTGTCCTCGGTCCCGCGACCTGGAACGTCGGCACGATCGACGGTGGTACCGGAACCTCGATGGTCGCCGATCGGTGCGTCCTCACCGTCGATCGGCGGCTTCTGCCCGGCGAAGACGCACACGAGATCGCCCGCGAGCTGCGCCTCTCGATCGACGACGCCGGTATCACCGGTGACGGCATCGAAGTCTCCGTTGGCGTTTCGATGGAGATGCCTGGCTTTCTGACCAGCGAGAACAGTGACACAGCAGTCGCGGCGGTCGCTGCGGTGACCGACGCCGTCGGCTCTCGCGGGACCGACGTGTGGACCGCATCGTGCGACGGAGGTTTCGTCGCCCGAGATCTGGGTACGCCGGTCGTCGTGTTGGGACCGGGTGAGATCGAAACGCAGGCTCATCAACCCGACGAATCGGTGTCGGTCCAGCAATTGTGCGACAGCGCAAGGGCGTACGCATTGATGGCGTCCAGAATCGTTGCGCTACCTGCAGTTTTGTCCAGGTCCAAGGGGTAGTGCGAAAACGCGAACATCAGCTTCCGTAGTGTGAAACGCTGCGAAGTACCAACCCGACGCTCCACGTTTGTACACAAAGCGAGAGGTATTCCGGCCGTGACACAGTCGTCCAGCAGTGGGTCCGACAGCAGTGGGTCCGACAGTAGTAAAGCCAGAACAGGGGGACACGGAAGTCCTACCGGTTATCCGCCCGACACCTCCGAATTGAATCCGGAGGAGACCAAAATCCTGCACCGTGCCATCGGCGGTTCGGCACTCGGTAACGCAGTCGAATGGTTCGACTACGCAGTGTACGGCTACCTCGCGGTGTACATCGCGGCAAACTTCTTCCCGTCGGAGGACGGGGGAGCGAGCCTGCTGTCCACTTTCGCAGTGCTCGCGGCATCGTTCATCATCCGGCCTATCGGTGGCATCGTGCTCGGCCCACTGGGAGACCGCATCGGCAGGCAGAAGGTCCTGGTCCTGACGGTGACGATGATGTCGATCGCCACAGCGGCCATCGGCATTCTCCCCACATTCGACACGATCGGAATCCTCGCCCCGATCCTGCTGCTCGTCTGCCGACTGGTCCAGGGCTTCTCCACCGGTGGCGAGTACGGCGGCGCGGCCGTGTTCATGGCCGAGTACGCACCGGACCGTCGCCGAGGATTCTTCGGTTCGTTCCTCGAATTCGGCACTCTGGCAGGCACTGTCGCCGGTGCTACTCTCTGCACCCTGCTCAACCTCGGTCTCGGCGACGACACCATGGAGGCATGGGGCTGGCGCATTCCGTTCCTTCTGACCTTGCCGCTCGGCATCGTCGCGCTGTGGCTGCGGACGCGGCTCGAGGACTCTCCGGTGTTCTCCGAAGCGAAGGCAGACGGCGAAACGGTCTCCGAGGGTGCATCGGGCGGCGGTGCCATCGCGTCGCTGAAGACGACGATGACGTACTGGCAGCGCATTCTCATCCTGATGGGATTCGTGCTGCTGCTCAACATCGCGTACTACACGGTGCTGACGTTCCTGCCGTCCTATCTCAGCGACACTCTGGGCCACAGCACAACTCAGTCCAACTTCACTCTCGTGATCATCATGTTGATCATGATGGCCATCATCAACCCGATCGGATCTCTGTCCGATCGAATCGGCCGGAAACCGCTGTTGCTGGCCGCATGCGTCGGGTATTTCGTGTTCAGCGTTCCGCTGTTCCTGCTCATCATCAACACCGGCCTCGTCGGTCAGTCCATCGGACTGCTCGGACTCGGCATCCTGCTGGTGATCATGTGCTCGTGCGTCTCCTCGACCCTGCCGGCACTGTTCCCGACGCAGGTGCGTTACGGCGCGTTCGCCATCGGCTACAACGTCTCGACGTCGCTGTTCGGTGGTACTGCACCCCTGATCCTGACGTTCCTGATCGACAGGACCGGATCGAACTTGATCCCCGGCTGGTACATGATGCTCGCCGCGGCCATTGCGTTCGTGCCGATCATGCTGATGCCGGAAACAGCAGGACGTTCGCTGCGGGGCAGTCAGTGCCCGGGTGACAACGACGACGAGGTCGCGGCGTCCGGTGTGGAACTCGTGGGGTATAAGAAGTAGTGGTGGACAGCCCTGTTGTCGTCGTTCTCCATGCCGACGATCTGCCTGTCGGCATGGAGACGGTGTCCGCGGCGGCGGAAGTCCGATACGCCACCGCCGACACTCTCGCGGATGCCGTCCCCGGGGCGGACGTGCTGCTGCTGTGGGACTTCTTCTCGTCCGCGGTCGAGCAGGTGTGGAGCAGGTGCGACTCGCTGAAATGGATTCACATCGCAGCCGCCGGAGTCGACTCGCTCATGTTCGACGATCTGGCCGATTCCGACGTCGTGGTGACGAACTCACGCGGAATCTTCGACCGACCGATCGCCGAGTACGTTCTCGGGCAGGTGCTCGCCTTCGCGAAGGATGCAGCTGGTTCCGCTGCGCTCCAGCAGCGAAAGGAGTGGAGGCACAGGGAAACCGAACGCATCGACGACGCTCATGCCATGGTCGTCGGCACCGGTGCCATCGGTCGCGAGATCGGCCGTGTGCTGAGAGCCGTCGGAATGAAGGTGTCCGGTGTGGGTCGTACGGCCAGATCGAGCGACGCGGACTTCGGTGTGGTGCACGCCAGTTCGGACCTGGGCCAGGTCGTGTCCGACGTGGACTACCTCGTGCTCGTTGCTCCGCTGACCGACTCGACGCGAGGTCTGGTCAGCGCCGACGTGTTGGCTGCAACGAAACCCGGTGTGCGAGTGATCAACGTAGGTAGGGGAGAACTGCTCGACACCGAAGCGCTGCTGGTGCAACTCCGGGCAGGGCACATAGCAGGGGCCGCGTTGGACGTGTTCGAGATCGAACCGCTGCCGGCCGACAGCCCGATCTGGACCACCGAGAACCTCGTGGTCACACCGCACATGAGCGGTGACGCGCGCGGGTGGCGAGAAAGACTGTCCGAGTTGTTCGTCGCCAACTTCGACAACTACTCCCGGTCCGCGGACCTCGTCAACGTGGTCGACAAGAAATTGGGCTTCGTAGGCTGAATCACCACTTCTCGTCTTCTCTACCCGTCACTGTTGGAAGTTGTGCGGTGCCGGTCAGCTTCGCGCGTACTGATTCGGGACCGGTGGGCTCATCTCCGCACCCAACTCGCGGGCGGCACGGCGAGGCCAGTACGGATCACGCAGAAGCTCACGGCCCAACAGAACCGCTGTTGCTTCACCGGTGGACACGATGTCCTCGGCCTGCTTCGGCTCGGTGATGAGCCCCACCGCAGCAGCCGGGATGGTCGTCTCGTTCTGGACCCGCTTCGCGAAAGGCACCTGATACCCCGGACCGACGGGAATGTGAGCGCGTACGTTTCCGCCGCTCGATACGTCGATCAAATCGACGCCGTGATCCTGCAGCAGCTGAACGAGCGCGACGGTCTGATCCGCAGTCCAGCTCGGAGCCTCCAGCCCTTCGTCGTCGCCGAACCAGTCGGTAGCGGACACACGAACGAACACGGGCAGATCCGCCGGCCACACCGCGCGTACCGCGTCGACGACCTCGAGGAGCAGGCGCGTACGTCCGGCGAAGTCGCCGCCGTACTCGTCGGTGCGCTTGTTGCTGGCGGCAGACAGGAATTGGTGGATGAGGTATCCGTGCGCTGCGTGGATTTCGACGACCTCGAATCCGGCGCGAAGGCTCCGCCCGGCAGCGGCGGCGAAGTCCGCGACGATGCCGGCGATGTCCTCGGTGGTTGCTTCCACCGGCGTCGAGTAGTCGCCGAAGGCGAGTGCACTCGGCCCGACTGTCGTCCAGCCGAGCGGTTCGTCGGCTGGGATCGACTCGCCACCGGCCCACGGCTCGGTCGTCGACGCCTTGCGCCCGGCGTGCGCGAGCTGGATGCCGGCTACCGATCCGAAGGAGTGGATCTGCGACACGATGTCCGCGAATGCGTCGGCCTGGCGGTCGTTCCAGATCCCGAGGTCGGCCGGGCTGATACGGCCTTCCGGGCTCACGGCGGAGGCTTCGGTGAGGACGAGCCCGACGCCGCCGATGGCACGACTGACCAGGTGCGTGCGGTGCCAATCGTGAGGGACTCCGACGTCGCCACCCTCCTTTGCCGCGGAGTACTGACACATCGGCGCCATCCACACACGGTTCGGGAACGTGACGCCCCGCAGGGTCAGGGGCTCGAACAAGGCGCTCAAAGGTTTCTCCTTCGTCGTTCACGAGACGGGCTGCCGGTCGAAGTGCAGACCCTCGAAGCGTGGCAACCGACGCGACGGCGTCGTCATTCCCGACTCCGTTGCGCCGACTCACCGACTGCAGGAACGTCCGTGCAGGACGGTTAGTGTGTAGTGCATGACTGCAGCACCCACCCACGAACAGGTGGACGAGCGTGAACTCGTTCATGCCGCGGCCAAGCGAGCGAGGATCGCCTCCCGCACCCTGGCCCTCCTCACCACCGCCGAGAAGGATGCTGCGCTCCATGCAGCGGCGGACGCAGTGCTCGCCGCAGCTCCACAGGTCATCGAAGCCAACACTGCGGACGTCGAGGCCGCACGTGCCGCCGGCACCGACGAGGGTCTGCTCGATCGCCTGAGGTTGACCGACGCTCGCATCGACGGAATCGCCGCCGGTCTGCGCCAGGTCGCCGGCCTACCGGACCCGGTCGGGGAGGTCGTTCGGGGCTCGACGCTGCCGAACGGTCTGGAGATTCGTCAACAGCGCGTTCCGCTGGGCGTCGTCGGAATGGTCTACGAAGCGCGGCCGAACGTGACGGTCGACGCCTTCGGTCTTGCCTTCAAGTCCGGTAACGCCGCGCTGCTGCGGGGATCCTCCTCCGCGGCACGATCCAACGCCGCTCTCGTCGACGCTATCGGGGGCTCGCTCGCAGCCGGCGGACTACCCGTCGACGCCGTGCAGCTTCTGCGTAGCTCCGATCGCTCCACGGTCACCCACCTGATCCAGGCCCGCGGCCTCGTCGACGTCGTCATTCCGCGCGGCGGAGCCGGACTGATCTCGGCAGTCGTTCGTGATGCGACGGTGCCGACGATCGAGACCGGTGTCGGCAACTGCCACATCTACGTGCACTCGGCCGCGGACCTCGATACCGCGGAGAAGATCGCCCTGAACTCCAAGACTCGACGCGTCAGCGTGTGCAATGCGGCGGAAACCATTCTGGTCGACCAATCGATTGCGGACGTCGCGGTTCCGCGTCTGCTGCAGGCATTCCAGGCGCACAGTGTCGTCGTGCACGGTGACCTGCCCGGATTGGTGCCCGCGACGGAGAAGGACTGGTCCGAGGAGTACCTGTCTCTCGACGTCGCGTTGAAGGTCGTCGACGGAATCGACGCCGCGATCTCGCACATCGACACCTACGGCACCGGACACACGGAGGCCATCGTCACCGCAGACCTCGGTGCCGCACGCGAGTTCACGACGCGAGTCGACGCCGCTGCCGTCATGGTGAATGCGTCGACTGCCTTCACCGATGGAGAGCAGTTCGGCTTCGGCGCCGAAATCGGCATCTCCACCCAGAAGTTGCACGCCCGAGGCCCGATGGGTCTTCCGGAGCTCACGTCGACCAAGTGGATCGTCTGGGGCGAGGGGCACACCCGACCGGTCTGATCGTGCCCGGAGTGACCGAGGTCCCGAAGCAGAACCCGAGAGGATTGACCGTGGATCGAGCATTACCGACGACACCACCTTTGTTCGCGAGCGTCGACGACGTCGTGACCAAGCTCGCCGAGACGGGATACCTCGCGAACAAGGCGACGGCGACGTCGGTGTTTCTCGCGGACCGGCTCGGTAAGCCGCTTCTCATCGAGGGACCGGCGGGCGTGGGCAAGACAGAGCTCGCGCGGGCCGTCGCGCAGACAGCGGGCGCAGAACTGGTGCGTCTGCAGTGCTACGAAGGCGTCGACGAGGCCCGTGCGCTGTACGAGTGGAACCACGCCAAGCAGATCCTCCGCATCCAATCCAGCACCACCGGGTCCGCCGGCTGGGACGAGACCAAGCTGGATGTGTTCTCCGAGGAATTCCTGCTGGCCCGCCCACTTCTCCAGGCCATCCGCCGCGAGGATCCGACGGTGCTGTTGATCGACGAGACGGACAAGGCCGACGTCGAGATCGAGGGCCTGCTTCTCGAGGTGCTCAGTGACTTCGCCGTCACCATCCCCGAACTCGGCACCATCACGGCGGTGCGGCGACCGTTCACGGTCCTCACCTCCAACGCCACCCGTGAGCTGTCCGAGGCCCTGAAGCGGCGCTGCCTGTTCCTGCATCTCGATTTTCCGGATGCCGACCTCGAACGCAAGATCCTCGCGAGCCGTGTACCCGAGCTCCCCGAGGCCATCGCCGAGCAGCTGGTGCGCGTCGTGCGCGTCATGCGGGCGATGCAACTCAAGAAGTTGCCGTCGGTAGCGGAGACGATCGACTGGGGACGTACCCTGCTCGCGCTCGGCATGGACACACTCGACGACGACGCGGTCCGTGCCACGCTCGGGGTCGTGCTCAAGCACCGGTCCGATCAGGACAAGGCCGCGGCCGAGCTCCGGTTGAACTGACATGCTTGCACCGCACGGGCTTCCCGGCCACCTCGTCGACTTCGTCGAGGCGCTGCGGAAGCGCGGCATATCCGTCGGACCGTCGGAGACCGTGGACGCGGGGCACGTGCTCGCGGTTCTGGATCTGCTCGATCGCGAAGCGCTCCGTGAAGGGCTGGCCTGCGCGCTGTTGCGGCGGCCCACGCACCGCGACACCTACGACGCGTTGTTCGACCTGTGGTTCCCTGCTGCTACCGGGCAACGCGACTCCGGCCGGATAGACACCGCCCTTCCGCGCACACCCGACGGAGACGTCGATTTCATCGCACTTCGCGAACTCATCACCGACCTGCTCGTCGACGGCAGCGAGGAGGCGATCGGCCTGACCGAGATGCTCGCTGCGCAGATGGTCGAGGAGCTCGGCCAGTACAAATCGGCGAACGGACCGTCGTTCTCGGCGTACCAGGCTCTCCGGGACGTCGCTCCGGACACATTGCTCAGCCGGATACTCGAAGGATTGCTCGGCAACGCCGAGACAGGGTCGAACCGGTCCGCGGGATCGTACGAGGACGAGGTCGCGAAGCGGACGGCCGCTCAGCGCATCGCCGACCTGAAGAAGATGGTGGACAAGGAGACTCGCCGCCGCGCCGCCGAGCGCCTCGGCAAGGAACGCGTCGCGAGCTACGGCGTTCCCAAGCTCGCCGAGGAAGTCGACTTCCTCCGAGCGTCGGACACCGAGATGGTCGCCCTGAAGCGGAGCGTCGCGCCACTTGCGCGGCTGCTGGCGAGCCGCCTCGCCGCGAGACGGCAGCGCAGCACGCGCGGCTCGATCGATCTCCGTCGGACGCTCAGAAAATCGATGTCCACCGGAGGCGTACCCATCGATCTCGTGCAGCGCAAGCCCAGGCGAGCGCGTCCCGAGCTCGTGGTGCTGTGCGACGTCTCCGGTTCCGTTGCAGGCTTCAGCCACTTCACGTTGTTGCTCGTCCACGCGCTGCGGGAGCAGTTCTCGCGGGTACGCGTGTTCGCGTTCATCGACTCGACGGACGAGGTGACTCGATTCTTCGACACCGGAAGCGACCTGGGAGCTGCCATGTCCCGGATCATGCGGGAATCCGAGCTGATCACCTACGACGGCCACTCCGACTACGGCAACGCGTTCGAGACGTTCGACGACAAGTACGCGCACACCGTCACCTCTCGAACCTCGGTGCTCGTCCTGGGCGACGGCCGCACGAACTATCGGGATCCGAAGCTCGACGCACTGGCACGAACGGTTGCGGTGGCCAAACACGCGTACTGGCTCAATCCGGAACCGAAGGGTCAGTGGGGGACCGGCGACTCCGCGGCGAAGGTGTACAGCGACGTGATCGGAATGTACGAGTGCCGATCGGCACAGCAGCTGAGCGACATCGTCTCGCGACTCCTTCCCGTCTGAGCACGGCAAGTAAGCTCGTCAATCGTGCACCGACAACCCGACGTAGTTCGCAGGCTGGGAGTGATGGGCGGAACGTTCGATCCCATCCACCACGGCCACCTCGTGGCAGCGAGCGAGGTCGCCAACAGCTTCGGCCTCGACGAGGTCATCTTCGTCCCGACGGGTACACCGTGGCAGAAGGAAGGCAAAGCCGTCAGCCCGGCCGAGGATCGCTATCTCATGACGGTCATCGCGACGGCGTCGAATCCACGGTTCTCGGTCAGTCGCGTCGACGTGGACCGCGAGAAACTCACCTACACGGTGGACACACTTCGTGACCTGCGCGAGCAGCATCCCAGCGCCGAGTTGTACTTCATCACCGGCGCCGACGCCCTGGAAAGCATCCTCACCTGGCAGAACTGGGAGGAACTGTTCGAGCTCGCCAAATTCGTCGGAGTATCGAGGCCGGGCTTCGAACTGGGTGTCGAGCACCTGGCGGATCATCTCCAAGACCTGCCGAAGGACGCCCTGACGCTGATCGAGATCCCGGCCCTCGCGATCAGCTCCACCGAATGCCGACTACGCGCCAGCGAGAATCGCCCGGTCTGGTACCTGGTTCCGGACGGCGTGGTCCAGTACATCTCCAAGCGCAACCTCTACCGACCACGAGGCGAACAGCGCCTCGACGGCTCCGTCACCATGTCGGAGCCTGCCCCCCAGAAGACACAAGCCGGTTCGACACACTCGAGTTCCACACAACGGGAGACAAGTTAAGTGACTGCTACAGACCAGGCCACCTCGATCGCACGTATCGCGGCACTCGCGGCCGACGACAAGCTGGCGAGCGACGTCGTGGTTCTCGACGTCTCGGAGCAGTTGGTCATCACCGACTGCTTCGTCATCGCCTCGGCGCCCAACGAGCGCCAGGTCAACGCGATCGTCGAGAACATCGAGGACAAGCTCCGCGAAGAAGGCTTCAAGCCCGTCCGCAAAGAAGGAACCAGGGAAGGCCGTTGGGCCCTGCTGGACTACGTCGACGTCGTCGTGCACGTGCAGCACAACGACGAGCGGAACTTCTACGCCCTCGAGCGACTGTGGAAGGACTGCCCCAGCATCGAGGTCCCCGGGCTCGGCGAGCGTCCCGAGACGTCCGAGACAGCAGGCGACGACGGTTCGGATTCCTGAGCAGTGACCGAACCGACGAAACGGCAGCTGATCCTGCTGCGCCACGGTCAGACCGAGTACAACGCAGGCGACCGGATGCAGGGACAGCTGGACACCGACCTCACCGAACTCGGACGATCCCAGGCCAAGACCGCGGCCGCAGAACTCGCGACCCGTTCACCGCTCCGCATCGTGTCCTCCGACCTGCGACGCGCCTACGACACCGCGGTTGCGCTCGGTGACGCGTCGGACGTAGTCGTCGACACCGATCAGCGACTCCGGGAGACGCACCTCGGCGAATGGCAGGGTCTGACCCACCTCGATGTCGACGCCGTCGCGCCCGGGGCACGGGCCGCATGGCGCGCCGACGCGACGATGTCACCTCCAGGAGGCGAAAGCCGCATCGACGTCGCGCGCCGCAGCTTGCCCGTCGTGCAGGAACTCGTCGCAGATCTACCGGTGTGGGGAGCCGACGGGGCGAACGCACCCGTCGTCCTCGTCGCTCACGGCGGTCAGATCGCCGCCCTGACCGCGGCGTTGCTGGACCTGCCGGTGGACCGGTGGCCGGTCCTCGGCGGACTGTCCAACACGAGTTGGGTGCAGTTGAGCAGCCACGGAGAGGGCGAGAATCTCGGCTGGCGCCTCGACGTGTGGAATGCGTCGGCACGGGTGGCCAGTGACGTCCTCTGATGCTCCCGCCCCCGTTCTGTTGGTGCTGGCGGACTCGCTGAGTTACTACGGGCCCGAAGGCGGACTGCCCGTCGACGATCCTCGAATCTGGCCGAATATCGTTGCCGCCGAGCTGGGTTGGACGGTAGAGCTGGTCGCTCGGATCGGCTGGACGAGCCGGGACGCGTGGTGGGCGCTGACCCAGGATCCACGGGTGTGGGCCGCGATCCCCAAGGCCGGCGCCGTCGTGTTCGGTGTCGGTGGAATGGACTCGCTGCCGTCGCCCATGCCGACGGCGTTCCGTGAGCAGATTCGATACATTCGCCCGCCCGCGCTTCGCAGGATCGTTCGAACCGGATACCAGTGGGCGCAGCCGCGACTCGCGCACCTCGGGTGGCCGGTCGCTCTGCCGCCCAAACTCAGCGTCGACTATCTGGAACAGTCGCGTGCCGCGCTGGCCTACGTCCGCCCGGATCTACCGGTTGTCGGGACGCTTCCTTCCGTGCACCGCTCCGAGGCCTACGGCCGGGTCCACTCCGGGCGTCCGGCGGCGGAAAAGGCTCTGCGGCAGTGGAGTTCGAGCACCGGTGTCCCGCTCGTGGATCTTGCCGCCGCCGTACGAGCGAACATCGACTCCGGACAGGCGAACCCGGACGGAATTCACTGGGGCTGGGACGCCCACGTACAGGTCGCCGCCGCCATGCTTTCGGTGCTGAGAACGGTCACACCCGATCGGAGCGCACCGGCGTGACGGTCGTCGTGGTGACCGACTCGTCGGCCTGCATCGGCCCCGAACGCGGTGGTTCGGCAATCGCGGTGGCACCGCTTCATGTGTTCGTCGACGGCGTCGACCTGCGGGAGGGCGTCGACACAATCCCCGAGGACTTCGCCGCGCAGGGCCCGGTGACGACAGCCGGAGCGTCGCCGTCCGAGCTGACCGACCTCTACGCGGACGCCCTCGATCGCAGTGGCGGTGACGGGGTTGTGGCCGTGCACATCTCGCGCGGACTGTCGAGCACGTGGGAGGCTGCGCGTCAGGCTGCAGCGGCCGTCGGCGATCGAGTTCGCGTGGTCGATTCGGCCTCCGCAGGCATGGGGCTCGGCTATGCGGTGCTCGCCGCAGCGCGCTCGGCCGCGAACGGTGACGGTCTCGACGATGTGTACGACACCGCGGCGTCGATGTCGGCGAGAACGAGCAGCTTCATCGTCGTCGATCGTCTCGACCACCTTCGTCGCGGCGGCAGAATCGGTGCTGCCGCAGCACTGCTCGGTACCGCACTCGCGATGAAACCGGTGCTGCACCTCACCGACGGAAAACTGGTATTAGGCGAGAAGGCACGCACCTCGACGAAAGCGCTGGGCAAGCTCGTCGACGCTGCCTCGAGGGTGGCAGAGGGCGCCGCCGGCTCGGGGGACGACGACCTCGCCATGACGGTGCACCACATGCTCTGCCCGGACCGTGCCGACACGGTGGTGTCCATGCTGCGCGAGCGCATCGCGCACCCGATCGACATCGATGTGGTGCCCTTCGGTGCTGTTCTCGGAGCGCACGTCGGGCCCGGCGCGGTCGGGGTAGTCGTCGCGCAGTAGCCGTCGTCGGACCGCCTCGGGGTGTGGGCCTGTCCACAGGCGCTGGGTTGTCCACAGGGCAATTCACGACCTGGGTTTCGCGGCTCGATGGGGTCGCCGGCCTCGCTACCGTCACCTCCCATGTCATCGCCGCGGGCACGGCCCATCTCTCGGGAGGCCGTTCGAGCCGATCGCAACGCCGGCGACCCCGAGCACACCGACGACTCCGACATCGCGGTACGGGAGGGACCGGACGGGTTCGGTGTCGACGACGGTCGCGACTCCGCTCTGTCCGCGTATCTTCCGGAGCGGTGGCGTGGAGCTCGCGTGGATCCCGGGCGCGCCGGTCTCCTCGGACTGTGCGGTGTCGGTTTCATCGTGCTGCTCGTCGCCGGATACGCGATGCTGCGGGACTCGCCGGCAGTCGCACCGGTACCGGCCCTTCCCGTCGTGCAGTCGGTGACGGAATCGTCCGTCACACCACCGAGTGCGACGGAGCCATCGGTGCCCGAGCCCCCGACGCGCATCGTGGTCAGCGTCGTCGGGCTCGTCGTGTCGTCCGGGTTGGTCGACTTGCCGCCCGGTGCCCGTGTGGCGGACGCGATCGCTGCGGCCGGTGGAGTCCTGGACGGTGCGGACATGTTGGCGCTCAACCTCGCCGCCAAGGTGGCCGACGGTGACCAGATCGTCGTCGGCGTTCTTCCTCCGGAAGGTAGACCGGTAGTCAGTGGCACCGTACGAGATTCGGCTGCGCCGCCCGGACCCGGTTCCTCGAACGACCCAGACACCGCCGCCCAGCCGGGTTCTGCGGAGAATCCAGCTGCCGGTTCCACGGCACTGGTGAACCTCAACACCGCGACCCTTGCCGAGCTCGACGCCCTCGACGGCGTGGGCCCGGTCACTGCGGCCAACATCGTCGCGTGGCGGGAGGTCAATGGAAAATTCGGCGACGTCGGGCAATTGGCGGAGGTCGACGGTATCGGCCCGGTGCGACTCGAGAAGCTCCGAACCCAGGTGACGGTATGACCGAACCGCAGATCCGAGCACACGACGTGCGACTGGTGCCTGCGGCAGTAGCGGGATGGGGTGCAACCCTCGTCGGCGTTCTCGGTGGGTCGGTTCTCGCCGCCGTGATGGCGGTGATCTCGGGTGTCGTGGTGGCCGTTGTGCTGTGCTGCCGGGCGCGGCTCGGCGCGGCAGCGTCCGGGTTGATCGCGATGTCCGTCGTCTCGTGCTGCTACGCAGGCGCAGCGGCCGTACACGCCGCGGTGTTCGAGTCCAGTCCGGTAACCGCGGCGGTACAGGACCGCGCCTGGATCAGCGCCGCAGTGTCCGTCGTGGAGGATCCCCGACGGTCACGTTCGCCCGGACCGCCGATGGTGACGATCGCCGTGGAGCTCCGACGGATCGACCTCGCGGGCACAGCGATCGAATTGGGTGGCCGGCTGACGGTGCTCGCGCCCTCGGACGGATGGGCCCATCTGGTGCCCGGCCAACAGGTGCTGGTGAGAGGTCGATTGGCGGAACCGACCAGGCGCAACCTGACACTCGCGGTCGTCCGTGTGAACGGACCACCCCTGCACGTCCAGCCGCCGGGAACCGTCGCCCGCGCGGCGTCGTCCGTCCGGACCTCGCTGTCGTCCGCCGCCGCGGACGCTCTCCCTGCCGATCGCGCAGGTGTGCTTCCCGGGCTGGTGGTCGGTGATGTCTCCACGCTGCCCGAGGACGTCGAAACCGACTTTCGCGCAGCCGGACTGACTCATCTGACTGCGGTGTCGGGTGCGAACTTCGCGATTCTTCTCGGTGCGGTTCTGTTGCTCACCCGTGCGGCGGCGCTCGGTCCCAGGACCACGGTGCTGATCTGCGCGGTGGTTCTCGTCGCGTTCGTCGTCGTCGCGAGACCGTCGCCGAGCGTGCTGCGTGCAGCCGTCATGGGCGCTGTGGGTTTGCTCGCCCTCGTGACCGGCCGACGTAGGCAAGCGGTCCCCGCGTTGTGTACGGCCGTCCTCGGATTGCTGGTGTGGCTCCCTCAACTCGCGGTCGACGTCGGATTCGCGCTGTCGGTGGCCGCAACCGCAGGACTGGTCGTGGTGGCGCCGGTGTGGGTGGATTGGCTGCGCCGCCACGGTTGGGGACGCGGCGCCGCGGAGATCGTCGCGGTCGCGTCGGCGGCACATGCGGTGACCGCACCGATCGTCGCGGGCATGTCCGGAACCCTGTCGGTCGTCGGAATCGCCGCGAACATGGCCGTCGCACCCGTCGTGGCGCCGATCACCGTCGTCGGCGTCGTCGCTGCCGCATTGGCGCCGTGGGCCTCGGGACCGGCGTCCCTGGTGTTGAGACTCACCGACGCGCCGCTGGCGTGGTTGGTCGTGGTTGCCGAACGCGCGGGATCCGTCCCTGGCGCGAGCATCGGAACTTCCAGCGGCGCAGGGGGTGTGGCGATCGTCGTGGCCGCGACGGCCGCAATCGTCTGCTCTCTGAGGATTCGATTCGTGCGGTGGGTGATCGGGGGAGTGGGGGCCGCGGCGTCGATCCTGTGGATCGTCTGGTCGGTGTGAAGACGGAACCCCCGTCGCGGCAGGTGGAGGTGAACTGCGTCGGACCCACATGGCACGATCGTCGGTGTGAATGCGAACAGCCCGGTGGAACCTCTGCATCTCGTTCTCGGTGACGAGGAACTGCTCATGGACCGGGCAGTGGCGTCGATCGTCTCGTCGGTCAAGAAGTCCGCCCCCGAGGGGGACGATGTTCCCGTCACCAAGCTGCGGGCAGGTGACGCAAGTGGACCGGAACTTGCCGAACTTCTCAGCCCGTCGCTGTTCGCCGAGGACCGCGTGGTCGTGCTCGAAGCAGCCGCCGAGGCAGGCAAGGATGCCGTGGCGCTGGTCCTGGATGCGGCGGCCGATCCGCCCGAAGGCGCCGTCCTGGTGATCATGCACTCCGGCGGCGGCAGGGCCAAGGCGATGGTCGGGTCGCTGCAGAAGTCCGGTGCCGTCGTCCACGAATGCGCAAAGCTGACCAAGGCCTCGGAGAGGTCGGATTTCGTGAAGCGCGAGTTCGGCACGGCCCAGGTACGGGTGAACCAGGATGTCGTGGACGCGGTCGTGGAGGCCGTCGGTTCCGACCTTCGTGAACTCGCGGCCGCGTGCTCGCAGCTCATCGCGGACACCGCGGGCAAGGTCGACGTCGACGCGGTCCGCCGCTACTACTCGGGCAAGGCCGAGGTATCCGGGTTCGACGTCGCAGAGAAAGCCGTCGGCGGAGACGTTCCCGGCGCCCTCGAGGCGTTGAGGTGGGCCATGCATCGCGGCGTGCCCCATGTTCTGTTGGCCGACGCGCTGGCCGATGCCGTTCGAACCATTGCACTCGTCGGGTCGGCAGGTCGAGGTGACCCGTTCAAGATGGCAGGGGAACTGGGGATGCCGCCGTGGAAGATCAAGAAGGCGCAAGCACAAGCACGCGGCTGGACCGGTGCGTCCATCGGGCATGCACTCCAGGTGGTGTCGAAGCTCAACGCCGACGTGAAAGGCCAGGCCGCCGACGCGGATTACGCAGTGGAGAGCGCAGTGTCGGAGGTAGCCACACTCAGTGCGCGGTAAGAGTCACGCGAACGCGAAAAACCCGCTCGGTGAAGACCGAGCGGGTTCTTTCGACGAGAGAATCAGAGCTTGTTGACTGCCAGAGCCAGAGCCGACTTCTTGTTGGCTGCCTGGTTCTTGTGGATGACACCCTTGCTGGCTGCCTTGTCCAGCTGGCGACCTGCGCTGACGAGGATGGCGGAAGCCTTGTCCTTGTCGCCCTCGGCCTCAGCGGCGCGGAAGGAGCGAATGATCGTCCGCAGCGAGGACTTCACCGACTGGTTGCGCAGACGGTTGCGCTCGTTGGTGAGAATCCGCTTCTTCTGGGACTTGATGTTGGCCACGCGTAAAATCCTTCTGTCTTCGTCGGTATTCCGGTCAGGGCGGTCCATGCTGGAATGCCCGAAGTCTGCTGCCGAGCTGTGAAGCCCAGCGCCGAAGATCGAGAATACCAGCACCGACGGCAGAACCCAATTCGGCCTCCGTGTTGACAGCCTAAGTGTTGTGCGTTTCCAGAAATTAACGCGTCCGGCGCGCTTATCTCCTGCCTCTGTAGCAACATTGCCGAGATGAGCCCGCGATCTGCAGCCACTGCCCAAGACAAGGCCAAGCCAAGCAAATCCAAGTCGGCAGCTCGCGAGAAACCGGAAGTGGACGGCGTCTTCGGTGGCTACTCCGACGTAGGAAAATACGGTTTGGCCTTCGACGAGATGTTCGACCCGGACGGCAAGACCCGAACTCCCTACAAGGGCATTCACACCGCACTCGAACCGTCGAGCTCAGCGGACCTCGACGCGCGCTCCGATGCACTCGGTCGCGCGTTCGTCGACCAGGGCATCACGTTCTCCCTCTCGGGACAAGAACGCCCCTTCCCCCTCGACCAGGTTCCGCGCGTCATCGCCGCAGGCGAGTGGTCGCGCCTCGAACGTGGCATCAAGCAGCGCGTCCGGGCGCTGGAGATGTTCCTGGCCGACATCTACGGAGACCAGGAGATCCTGCGCGACGGCGTCGTACCGAAGCGTCTGGTCACCTCGTGTGAGCACTTCCACCGTGAGGCAGTGGGCATCGTCCCGCCCAACGGCGTACGCATTCACGTGGCCGGTATCGACTTGATTCGCGACGCCCAGGGCACCTTCCGCGTACTGGAGGACAACCTGAGGTCGCCCTCCGGTGTGTCCTACGTCATGGAGAATCGCCGCACCATGGCGCGGGTGTTCCCCGATCTCTTCGCCACGCACCGCGTGCGCGCCGTCGGTGACTACGCCTCGCATCTGCTCCGAGCGCTACGCGCCTCCGCAGCGCTCAACGAAGCCGACCCGACAGTGGTCGTCCTCACGCCGGGTGTCGCGAATTCCGCGTACTTCGAGCACTCGCTGCTCGCCCGTCTCATGGGTGTCGAACTGGTCGAGGGCCGCGACTTGTTCTGCCGCGACAACGTCGTCTACATGCGTACGACGGAGGGTGAGCGCCAGGTCGACGTCATCTACCGCCGCATCGACGACGACTACCTGGATCCGATGCAGTTCCGTCCGGACTCGGTCCTGGGCGTCGCCGGACTGGTCAACGCCGCCCGCGCAGGCAACGTCGTCATCTCGAGTGCCGTCGGCAACGGCGTCGGCGACGACAAGCTGGTGTACACGTACGTCCCGACCATCATCGACTACTACCTGGGCGAGAAGCCGCTTCTCGCGAACGTCGACACGTTCCGGTGCTGGCTCGACGACGAGTGCGAGGAAGTGCTGGACCGGGTGGACGAACTGGTCATCAAACCAGTCGAAGGATCAGGCGGGTACGGAATCGTCTTCGGTCCCGACGCGTCGCCCAAGGAACTGTCGACCATCAGCAAGAAGATCCGAGCGGATCCTCGCGGCTGGATCGCGCAACCCGTCGTCCAGTTGTCCACGGTCCCGACGAAGATCGGCGGAAGGTTGGTTCCCCGCCACGTCGATCTGCGGCCGTTCGCGGTCAACGACGGAGACGACGTCTGGGTGCTGCCGGGAGGACTCACGCGGGTCGCTCTCCCCGAAGGCTCGCTCGTGGTCAACTCCAGCCAGGGCGGCGGCAGCAAGGACACCTGGGTTCTGGCAACTCGAACATCGCAGGAAGAGCAGGAACTCGCCGGCGAGGAGATCGTCAGCGAACCGCCCGAGGCTCCTCGGGCCGAACAGGGCCCGGAGTTGACGATGGACCAGCAACAGCAACAGCAGCAACAACAACAGCTTTCGAACGGTGGTGGACGCTAGATGCTCGCGCGTAACGCAGAGTCGCTCTACTGGATCGGGCGGTACGTCGAGCGGGCGGACGACACGGCCCGAATCCTGGACGTCACGGTCCATCAGCTTCTCGAGGACGCGACGGTCGACCCCGATCACATCTCGCGTGTTCTACTGCGCGTCCTAGGATTTCAGCACGAACCCGACGTGTCGCTCGACGTATGGTCGTTGACCGAGGTGGTCGCGTTCAGCCGCGAAGGGCGCGGCTCGATCGTCGACTCCCTGTCGGGTGCTCGCGAAAACGCCCGCGGCGCACGGGAAGTGACGTCCACCGAGATGTGGGAGTGCCTCAACACCACCTACAACGGACTGGGTGATCGCATCCGGGCGTCGAAGCGCACCGGACCACACGAGTTCTTCAGTTACATCGAGGAGCGAGCGGCGATGTTCGCCGGGCTCGCCGATTCCACGCTGAGCCACGACGACGGATATCGCTTCCTCATCCTCGGTCGGTCGGTGGAGCGCGTCGACATGGTGGTGCGTCTGCTGCTCTCGCGTGCCGGTGATCGGCCGTCGTCGCCGGCGTGGGTGACCGTGCTCCGTGCGGCCGGCGCGCACGACACGTACCTCCGCACGTACCGCGGCGCGCTCGACGCGCAGCGAGTCCTCGAATTCATGTTGTTGGACCGGCTTTTCCCGCGTTCGGTGTTCTATGCGCTGAGCGAAGCGGAACGCTCGTTGGATCAGCTCGACCATCAGCCGAACAGCCGCGTCGGTGCGCGCGCCGAAGCGCAGCGTCTACTGGGCCGCGCGCGTAGTGAGCTCGAATTCCTCCGTCCCGGAGCGCTGTTGGACGATCTGCAGGACAGGTTGCTGGCGTTGCAGGAGACGTGCCGAGAGTTGGGCGAGGCCATTTCGAAGCAGTACTTCCACGCGGCGCCCTGGGTCGCGTGGACGGATGCGGGGTCGGGAACGTACGAGGATCAATTGGAAGGTGAACTGTGAGCTGGCGTATGCGCGTTGTCCACACCACGGGCTATCAATACGACGCTCCGGTGACGTCGTCCTACAACGAGGCGCGCCTGACACCGCGAAGTGACAACCGCCAGAACGTCATTCTGAATCGGGTCGAGACCAATCCGGTGACCAGAAGTTACCGGTACACCGACTACTGGGGTACGGCGGTGACCGCCTTCGATCTGCACGCACCGCACACGGAACTGGAAGTGACGGGGTCGTCCGTCGTCGAAACCGATCCGTTCCTGGCGCCGGAGGAGAACGCGTCGTGGGAGGAACTCGCGAGCGAGCCCGTGATCGACCGCTTCAACGAAGTGCTCGACAACACCGTCTACGTTCCCAAGAATCGGCAGCTCGCGGCGATCGCGAAAAAGCTCTCCAAGGGGCTGCCGCCTCAGGAGTCGGTCGTGGAGATCGCGAACTGGGTGAACCAGGAGATGTCCTACGTTCCGGGAACCACGGGCGTACACACCTCGGCGGTCGAGGCCTGGTCGGAGAAGAAAGGCGTCTGCCAGGATTACGCGCACCTGACGCTGCTCCTGTTGCGTAGCCTCGGGATTCCCAGCCGCTACGTCTCCGGCTACCTGCACCCCAAGAAGGACGCCGTCATCGGTGCGTCGGTGGAAGGGCAGTCTCACGCCTGGATCGAAGCGTGGACCGGTGCCTGGTGGGGATACGACCCCACCAATGCCATCGCCGTCAACGAGCAACACGTCTCGGTCGGTCTCGGTCGTGACTACGCCGACGTGCCACCACTGAAGGGCATCTTCTCGGGCGGCGGATCCACTGCCCTTGATGTTGTGGTGGAGATCACAAGGCTGGCGTAACGTACTGCTCGGCAGGGTGGGAAGTCCTATCGAGCAGGGGTGGGCAATGTCGACCGCACAGGAGTACGTCGAACCGGAAGTCATCTCGGACACGAAGAAATGCGTGGCCGAAGCGATAGGCACGTTCGTCCTCGTGTTCACCGCCGTCGGGACGGCGGTGTTCGCCGGCGACAAGGTCGGCAACCTCGGTGTGGCGTTGGCCTTCGGCCTGACGCTGCTCTTCCTGGTCTACGCGATCGGGCCGATATCGGGATGCCACGTCAACCCGGCGGTCACCGTCGGACAGGCGTTGCTGGGCAAGCTGACTGCGAAGGCCGCGGCGCTCTACATCGTCGCGCAGATCGTGGGCGCCCTGATCGCGGGTGCCGTGCTGTTCGCTGTCGCGAACAGCCTGCCCTCCTACGACCGTGCGGTGAACGGTCTCGGCGCCAACGGGTGGGGCCCGCACAGCCCGTCGGCGATCGAGGGACCCCTCGGAGGCATCCTCGAGAACGGATACGGCATCGGCGCGGCCATCCTCGTCGAAGTGCTTCTGACGGCGCTGCTGGTGTTCGTCGTTCTCGCGTCGACCGATCAGATCTCCGATGTCCCGCTCGCCGGAGTGTCGATCGGGTTCACTCTCGTCGTGATCCACCTCGTGTCGATCCCGATCGACAACACATCGGTGAACCCGGCTCGCAGCCTGGCCGTCGCACCCTGGCAACCGGGCGCACTCGGTCAGCTCTGGGTGTTCATCGTGTTCCCTCTGATCGGCGGCGCGCTCGGCGCGCTGATGTACCGCGGAGTGTTCGGACGGTACGACAGGCTCGACTCCTGACCGTGCCGGTCAGGACCAGCTGTAATCCTTACGCAGACGGGCGGCGACGGCGTCGAACTTTCCCTTGGCCAGGATGGCGCCCTCACGCCGGATGCCGCTCTCCGGCACGTCGAGAACACGGTCGAGCCTGATCCAACTCGGCCGACCTTCCGCATCCCACGACCCCGACCCGATCGACACCCAATCCGGGTCACCGTCGCGCTTGTCCTGGCTGGACAGCATCAACCCGAGAAGGGTCTGTCCGTCACGGCCGACGACGAGCACCGGGCGGTCCTTGCCCTGACTCGCATCCTCCTCGTACGTGACCCACGTCCACACGATCTCACCGGGATCGGCCTTGCCGTCGAGATCGGGGGAGTACTCGACCCGACGCGCTCGATGGGCCGTCGGAACGGTCTTCGACGCCACCGGGCGACCCGGCGTGGGGCCGGGTGCCGGCGACGAGTTCCCGGCAATCGCGTCCTTGCCCTTCTGGAGGGCGCCGGAATTCTGCAATTGGCGAAACAGTCTCGGGCCCTCCCGTAGCGCAATTTTCCCGAGTTGCTTGCCCAATTTGCTCCAGTTGCCCGCCATGAGCGTCGAGTTTAGCGACCCGGCCCGCGGAACCCGTCGAGCCAGGACATGGGCGGGCGGGAGTGGAGCCTGTGGAATGGGCCTGTGGGACGATAGTCGGGTTCTCTCTTGCAAGCGCCAGCAAAGGATACGAGTGCCCAGCTTCGCCGACACGACGTTCACTGACCCCGCACGGATCAGGAACTTCTGCATCATTGCCCACATCGACCACGGCAAGTCGACGCTGGCTGACCGGATGCTGCAGCTCACGGGCGTCGTCGACGATCGGTCGATGCGTGCTCAGTACCTCGACCGCATGGACATCGAGCGTGAACGTGGCATCACGATCAAGGCGCAGAACGTGCGCCTGCCGTGGGTCGTCGATGGTGAAGAGTTCGTTCTCCACCTGATCGACACACCTGGTCACGTCGACTTCACGTACGAGGTTTCTCGTGCTCTCGAGGCGTGTGAGGGTGCTGTTCTGCTCGTCGACGCAGCGCAGGGTATCGAGGCTCAGACGCTCGCGAACCTGTACCTGGCGCTCGACAAAGAGCTGACGATCATTCCTGTGCTCAACAAGATCGACCTGCCTGCTGCCGATCCGGATCGCTATGCCGCGGAGATCGCTCACATCATCGGATGCGAGCCGGACGACGTCCTGCGCGTGTCGGGCAAAACGGGTGTCGGTGTCGAGGAGTTGCTGAACGAGGTCGTCAAGCAGGTGCCTGCTCCCGTCGGTGACGCCGACGGCCCGGCCCGCGCGATGATCTTCGACTCCGTCTACGACACGTACCGCGGCGTCGTGACCTATGTTCGTGTCGTCGATGGTGCGTTGAATCCTCGTGAGAAGGTCACGATGATGTCGACGGGGTCGACACACGAGCTTCTCGAGGTCGGCATCGTGTCGCCGGATCCGAAGGCGACCAAGGGCCTGGGCGTCGGCGAGGTGGGGTACCTCATCACGGGCGTCAAGGATGTGCGTCAGTCGAAGGTCGGTGACACCGTCACCACGGCACGCAAGGGCGCGACGGAACCTCTGACCGGATACCGCGAGCCGCGGCCGATGGTGTACTCCGGGCTCTATCCCCTCGACGGGTCCGACTATCCGGACCTGCGCGATGCACTCGAAAAGCTGCAGCTCAACGACGCAGCACTGACCTACGAGCCCGAGACGTCCGTGGCGCTCGGCTTCGGTTTCCGTTGCGGCTTCCTAGGTCTGCTGCACATGGAGATCACCCGCGAGCGTCTCGAGCGGGAGTTCAACCTGGACCTGATCTCCACCTCACCCAACGTGGTGTACCGAGTGGAGATGGAGGACGGCGCCGAGCACATCGTGACCAACCCGTCGTACTGGCCGGAAGGCAAGACACGCGACGTGTTCGAGCCGATGGTCAAGTGCACCATCATCTCCCCGAGCGAGTTCATCGGATCCATCATGGAACTGTGCCAGGGGAGGCGTGGCGAGCTCGGCGGCATGGACTACCTGTCCGAAACGCGTGTCGAGCTCCGCTACACCATCCCCATGGCCGAGATCATCTTCGACTTCTTCGACATCCTGAAGTCGCGCACCCGCGGCTACGCCAGCCTCGACTACGAGGAGGTCGGCGAGCAGAGTGCGGCGCTCGTCAAGGTCGACATCCTGCTGCAGGGCGAGGCCGTCGACGCGTTCTCGGCGATCGTGCACAAGGACGCCGCAGCCGCGTACGGCAACAAGATGACGACCAAACTCAAGGAACTGATTCCTCGTCAGCAGTTCGAGGTGCCCATCCAGGCTGCGATCGGATCCAGAATCATTGCCCGCGAGAACATTCGAGCGATCCGTAAGGACGTTCTCGCCAAGTGCTACGGCGGTGACATCAGCCGTAAGCGCAAACTGCTCGAGAAGCAGAAGGAAGGCAAGAAGCGCATGAAGACGATCGGTCGCGTGGACGTGCCGCAGGAAGCATTCGTCGCTGCACTGTCCTCGGAGTCGTCGGCGGACAAGCCCAAGAAATAGTCACGGAGTAGTTTTACGGAGTGTGACGACGAGACTCCTGAACGAACTGACCATTCCGATCATCAGTGCGCCGATGGCAGGCGGACCGTCCACTCCTGAGCTGGCTGCCGCGGTCTCGCGGGCCGGAGGCCTCGGCATGCTGGCCGGCGCACTGCTCGACCTGGACGCTTTCGCGGCGAAGGTGGATTCGCTGCGAGAGGTCCTGTTCGGCGTCAACCTGTTCCTTCCCGACGACCCCTCCGGTGCTGATGTCGACGCGTACGCCGATCGAATCGCACCGTGGCTGGAGAAGTACGACGCTCCACGCGGTGAACTGACCAGGCGTGACGATTTCTACCCGGAGAAGTTCCGCTGGCTGGTGCAGAATCCGGTTCCACTCGTGTCGAGTACGTTCGGGACGTTCGGCGCGGCGGAAGTTGCCGCTCTCCACGAGGTCGGCACCGAAGTGTGGTGCACGGTGACCTCCGCACGCGAAGCCGAGGAAGCCGAGGCCAACGGCGTCGACGCGCTGATCGTCCAAGGTCCCGAGGCCGGTGGACACCGCGGAAGCTTCGACGGCTCGGCTCCGGAGGAACCGTTGGCGGAGCTGCTCGAGGTGGTGCGGCGGGCGTCCGCTCTGCCTCGTATCGCTGCGGGCGGCCTGATGGACGGCAACGACGTTGCACCGCTGTTGAAATCCGGAGCGGCGCACGCTGCTCAGCTGGGCACGGCGTTTCTGAACACGGCCGAGGCGGGAACGCGACCGGTCCACCGCGAGCAGCTGACCGCCACCGAAGAGACCGCGGTGACCCGCGCATTCTCGGGACGACCCGCCCGCGGAATCGTCAACGAGTTCATGCGAGATCACTCCGGTGACGCCCCGCTCGCGTACCCGGACCTGCACTACCTGACCGCTCCGATGCGCGCGAAGTCCGGTGCAGCCGGGGACCCGTCGGCGCTGTCGATGTGGGCCGGAACCGGTCACCGACGCGCACGCGCGGCGTCGGCGACGGACCTGATGGCGGAATGGGCGACCCAGTTGCAGTGAGTCGACCACTGTCGTTGTGCGTGGAAATGTAGGCCAGGGCCTACATTTCCACCCACGTCAGTTGGTGTGTGCCGGCTGGAAGTGGCCGGCGGCCTGGGCTTCCTCCGCGCGGATCACGTGGACGACCGCGTTGATCAGCGCCAGGTGAGTGAAAGCCTGCGGGAAGTTGCCCAGGTGCCGTCCCGACCTCGCGTCGATTTCCTCCGCGTAGAGCTTGAGCGGGCTGGCGTACCCCAACAACCGTTCGCACAGGTGCTTCGCGCGGGCGAGCTCACCGATCTCGACGAGCGCGGATACGAGCCAGAACGAGCAGATGGTGAACGTTCCCTCCTCGCCCTCCAGACCGTCGTCGGTGGTGTCCACCATGTACCGCAGGACCAAGCCGTCGACGGTCAGTTCGTCGGCGATCGCCAGGACCGTTGCCCGCACGCGATGATCGTCCGCGGGGAGGAAGCGAAGCAGCGGCACCAGCAGCAGGGAGGCATCGAGCGACTCGTGTCCGTACCGCTGCGTCAGCACACCGCGGTCGTCGACGCCGTGTTCGAGAATGTCGGCCTTGATCTCGTCGGCGATCTCGTTCCACTGGTCCGCGTAGTCGGTCTCGCCGTGAATGGACGCGAGCTTCGCGCCCCGATCGAGCGCCACCCAACACATCACCTTCGACGAGGTGAAGTGCTGCGGCTCGCCGCGCACCTCCCAGATGCCGCGGTCCGGTTTCCGCCAGTTGGCGATGGCCTCCTCGACCTGACGCTTGAGCAGCGGCCACAGGGACTCCGGAACGTGCTCGCGTGACTTGACGTGCAGGTACACCGAATCCAGCATGGTGCCCCAGATGTCGTGCTGCTCCTGGTTGTAGGCACCGTTGCCGATTCGGACCGGCTTCGCGCCGTCGTACCCGGACAGGTGGGACAGCTCGCTTTCCTCCAGCGTCTTCTCGCCGCCGATGCCGTACATCACCTGCAGCGGATTGGCTTTGCCGTCCTCGGTCATCGACACGTCGGACATGAACGAGAAGAAGTCGTTCGCCTCACGGTCGAGTCCGAGGGTGTAGAGCCCCCACAGGGCGAACGTCGAATCGCGTACCCACGCATAGCGATAGTCCCAGTTGCGTTCTCCTCCAGGAGTTTCCGGCAATGACGTCGTCGACGCCGCCAGCAGGGCGCCGGTGGGTGCGTACGTCAACCCCTTCAGGGCGAGCGCGCTGCGCTGCAGGTAGCCGCGCCACGGGTGATCGGGGAAGCGGCCGATGGTGATCCACTGGCGCCAGCACTCGGACGTGCGCCACATCTTGTCCGCCGCTTCCTCGAACGTCTGCGGTGCGGGCAGATCCGACCAGGACAGTGCTACGAAAATGTTGTCGCCTTCGGTCATTCGGGTGCGTGCGCGCGCCTCGCGACCCTCGATGCCGATGCGGAGGTTGGTGGTGAGCTTCAACGTCGGTTGGTCACCGACCGAGCTGGCCTCGCACGTCGCCGTCGCCTCCTCGTACACCTTTCCCGTGTACTCCCAGCGGGCGGGCGCGCGGTGGTAGTCGAACGCCGGCTCGCAACTCATCTCGAGTTCGACGGTGCCGCTGACACACTTGACGGTGCGCAGCAGAATGTGTTCCGCATCCCAGTCCGACGGGGCCCGCTTGTGTGTTCGTGAGCGTTGATCGGTGTTGTGCCAGGGCCCCATCACCAATGCATCACGGACGACGAGCCAGCCCGTCTCGGTCTGCCACGTGGTCTCGACGATCAGTCCACCGGGCAGGTAGCGGCGCGCGGCGGGAACCGATTGGCCGTAGGGGCCGACGCGGAAGTGTCCGGCGCTCCGATCGAGAACGGCACCGAAAATGCTGGGGGAGTCGGGACGAGGAACGCACATCCACTCGACGGAGCCGTTGCGAGCGATCAGGCACGTTGTCTCGCAGTCGGAGAGAAACGCGTAATCGTCGATCGGAGGAAATGCGCTTCGGCCGGTGGTGATGGTCGACACCGGCGCTTCGGTACTCGACAACACTCCCTGCGGGTCAAGGCCGTCGCCGTCGGGAGAGCCTGGTCGGGGAATCGAATCGTCGGGCACGGGCACCACGGTGGAACGTTCGTCGAAGGCCGTCATCGCTCAATCATCGACGCCACCGGTGCCCGGCGTCCACCGGTGGCGATTTTCGGCGTGGCGCACGTGCCCTCTAGGCTGAGGTTCGTGCATGCAGTGGCAACGTGGTGGGACGGGATCGAGCTGTGGATCACCGGGCTGCCGTTCGTGCCGCAGTCGCTCGTCATCCTGCTCGTTCTGGTCCCGGCTGCGCTGGGATCGGCTCGGGTGTTCGATCGAGTTCTGGCTGCTGTGCTCCATGCCCTCGGACGTGACGCGCGTGCCGAGAAGGATGCGTCCGAGTCGCCCGTTGCGGAAGGTCATTGATGCCGAAGTCGAGGGTCACGCTGGCCCTGATCGCACTGCTCGTACTCGTCGTTCTGGCATGGTTTCTGACCAGGTGATCGCACGCGTGCCCGCGCAATTAGAGTCCGCCGGGTTCCTCTGCTAGATTTCTGTCCGTGTCTGCCGCTGCCGAGTACCGGGTCCGCCATGAACTGGCGTTGATCGCGGTCGGCATGCTTGCAGTCGCGGATATCGACTGTTGTCGATCCGCGTCCTGATTCGCCCGCCTGACCGGACCTTACCTTCCTGCGCCTGACAAATGTGCGCTACGAGGTCTCGGATTCCTTGTGCGTGCGCCCCGGACGCTTCACCGTGCCATCGGCTGGGTAAGAGCGACGCAGGTGGGCGCGGTCTTCGATTGTTCTACGGATCTCGTCAACGACCAATCAGATTCACATTCGATGAAAGGCACTTCTCGATGAGGCTCAACTCTCGATACCTGCTCACCACTTTCGCTGCCGTGGGAACGCTTGTTCTCGCCGCATGCGGCGGAGGATCGAGCGATACCGTCGGAGCCGAAGGCGGGTCGAGCAGCAGTTCGACACTGACGCTCGTCGGATACGCGGTGCCGAAGAACGGGTGGGACGCCATCGGGCCTGCGTTCGAGGCCACCGAGGGCGGCACGGACACCGCCATCAACGCCGATTACGGTGCGTCGGGCAACCAGTCTCGCAAGGTTGCCGACGGTGCTCCGGCGGACATCGTGAACTTCTCCGTCGAGCCGGATGTCACGCGCCTCGTGAAGGCCGGCAAGGTCGACGAGAACTGGAGCGAGAACGCTTACGGCGGTGTGCCTTTCGGCTCGGTCGTGACCCTGGTGGTGCGCGAGGGCAACCCCAAGAACATTCAGACCTGGGACGATCTGCTGAAGCCGGACGTTCAGGTGATCAGCCCGAGCCCGCTCAGCTCCGGTTCGGCCAAGTGGAACCTTCTGGCGCCGTACGCAGCCAAGAGCAACGGCGGTCAGAACAAGCAGGCAGGTCTCGACTACGTCCAGCAGCTCGTGTCCGGACACTTCCCGGTGCAGCCGGAATCGGGCCGCGCCGCCACGGAGGCGTTCCTGCAGGGACAGGGTGACGTGTTGCTGAGCTACGAGAACGAAGCGCTGCTGATCGAGGAGCAGGGCCAGCCCGTCGAGCACGTCGATGTGGCCGACACCTTCCGAATCGACAACCCGGTCGCCGTCGTGAACTCGAGCTCACAGCTGGAGAAGGCCAACGCCCTCAACGACTTCATCTACACCGACGAGGGCCAGCGCATCTGGGCCGAGTCCGGCTTCCGCCCGACCAACCCGGAGATCGCCGCCGAGTTCTCGGACAAGTTCTTCACCCCGCAGAACCTGCGCACCATCGACGATCTCGGTGGCTGGGACGTCGTGGACGCCGAACTCTTCGGTGACACCGGCGCAATCACGACGATCTACAAAGAGAACACCAAATAACCACCATGTCGACGACGCGTACCGACCCCGCGCCACGTAGGGGCAGAAAATTTCGTGGCCCGGGGTCCGTCGGACCCCTCGGCCTCGGGGTCGCGGTGTTGTGGCTCAGCATCATCGTGCTGCTGCCGCTCGCCGCGCTCACCGTGAAATCGTTCGACGACGGCATCGTCGGCTTCTGGGATGCGGTCACGGCACCTCGCGCGATTGCGACGTTCGAGGTGACCCTGATCGTCTCGGTCGCTGCGGCGGTGGTGAACATGGTGCTCGGGACTCTCATCGCGTGGGTCCTCGTTCGTGACGAGTTCCCCGGCAAGCGGTTCGTGAACGCGTTGATCGATCTCCCGTTCGCGCTGCCGACAATCGTGGCGAGTCTCGTTCTGCTGTCGCTGTACGGGCCGGCGAGCCCGATCGGCCTGGTGTTCAACGCGACCAAGCCCGCAGTGGTCGTCGCACTGCTGTTCGTCACCCTGCCGTTCGTGGTTCGTGCCGTGCAGCCCGTGTTGATCGAGTTGGATCAAGAGGTCGAGGAAGCTGCGGCGTCGTTGGGCGCGAACAACTGGACGATCTTCAGGTCGATCATTCTGCCGGTTCTGCTCCCGTCCGTGCTGACCGGAACCGGACTCGCCTTCGCTAGGGCCATCGGTGAATTCGGCTCGGTCGTGCTGATCGGTGGCAACATTCCGGGCGACACGCAGATCGCCTCGCAGTACATTCGCGAGTTGATCGAGTACGACCAGACCGTCGACGCCGCCGCGATCTCGGTCGTGTTGCTTGCTTTCGCGTTCGTGGTTCTGTTCGTCCTGCGCATCGTCGGCAATCGCCTGGCACGTCGTGAGGAGCAGATTCGATGAGGATCGGATTACCGGTCAAGCTGTCGCTCCGGTCGATTGCGTTGCTGTATCTCGCTGCCCTCGTGCTATTCCCGCTCGGTGCCATTCTGTACCGCACGTTCGAGAACGGCTTCCTCGAGTTCTGGGGGTTGATCACCACTCCGGCAGCGCAATCCGCCTTGCAGCTGTCGCTGCTGATCGTGGCGATCGTCGTGCCGGTGAACGTGGTCTTCGGTGTCATCACCGCGCTCGCTCTGGTTCGCGGTCGGTTCCGCGGCAAAGGCGTGCTCGAAGCGATAGTCGACCTTCCGTTCGCGGTGTCACCCGTCGTCATCGGTGTGGCACTGATCCTGTTGTGGGGTGCGAACGGATGGTTCGGTGGACTCGAAACCCTGGGTTTCACGGTCATCTTCGCGCTTCCAGGCATGGTCATCGCGACCATCTTCGTGACGCTGCCGTTCGTGGTTCGCGAGGTGGAGCCGGTTCTGTACGAGATCGGCGAGGAGCAGGAAGAAGCCGCGTCGACGTTGGGTGCGTCGTCGTTGCAGACGTTCTGGCGCATCACCCTGCCCGCCATTCGTTGGGGTCTTACCTACGGGATCGTGTTGACCGTCGCACGTTCGCTCGGTGAGTTCGGTGCTGTGATCATGGTGTCCACCAACCTTCCCGGCATCTCTCAGACCCTGACGCTGTTGGTTCATTCGAGGTACGAGGACTTCAACCAGCAGGGCGCCTATGCGGCATCGACTCTCCTCATGGCAATCGCCGTCATCGTGCTGTTGCTGATGACGACCCTCGACAAGAAGAGGACGAAGTAATGACCGTACAGAAATCGGACGACATCGAGATCTCCGTCATCGGTGCCAACAAGCACTACGGCGACTTCGCGGCCCTCGACAACGTCAGCATCGACATCCCCAAGGGTTCGTTGACCGCGCTGCTCGGGCCGAGCGGTTCCGGCAAGTCGACGCTCCTGAGATCGATTGCCGGTCTGGAACAGTTGGACTCCGGCCAGGTAATCCTCGGTGGGCAGGACGTGACGTGGATCAGCCCCCAGAAGCGCGAGATCGGGTTCGTCTTCCAGCACTACGCCGCGTTCAAGCACCTCAGCGTCCGGGACAACGTCGCGTTCGGTCTGAAGATCAGGAAGCGTCCCAAGGACGAGATCAAACGCAAGGTCGACGACCTGCTCGAGATCGTCGGACTGGCGGGTTTCCAGACTCGGTTCCCTGCACAGCTGTCCGGTGGTCAACGCCAGCGCATGGCATTGGCACGGGCCCTTGCCGTCGACCCTCAGGTCCTGCTTCTCGACGAGCCCTTCGGTGCACTCGACGCGAAGGTCCGTGAGGACCTGCGCACGTGGCTGCGGCGGCTGCACGACGAAGTGCACGTCACCACCGTTTTGGTGACGCACGATCAGGAAGAGGCGCTCGACGTCGCCGACCGGATCGCCGTTCTCAACAAGGGGCGCATAGAACAGGTCGGTTCGCCCGAGGATCTCTACGACCGTCCGGGCAACGATTTCGTCATGTCGTTCCTCGGGCAGGTTGCCAAGCTCAACGGTCAATTGGTTCGCCCGCACGACATCCGGGTCGGCCGAGACCCGTCGCTGGCTCTCGCTCAGGAGAACGGGACCGCCGAATCCGCAGGCGTCACGCGCGCCGTCGTCCAGCGTGTCGTGCATCTCGGGTTCGAGGTGAAGGTCGAACTCCAGAACGCGGCCACCGGAGAATTGTTCGCGGCGCAGATCACCCGCGGCGACAGTGAAGCGCTGCAGCTGAACCCCGGCGAAACCGTGTACGCCAGAGCGACGAGGATCCCGGAGATCGCGCCGACGGGTGATGCCGTGCAGACGGATCCGCTGGAGAGTGCCACTTCCAGCTAGCAGCAACGGATTTCGGCTCCATGGCGTCACGGTCCCGGCGCACGCGCGCCGGGACTGTAACGGCAGTCCGTGATAATCGCATCTCCACGTGACGTGGTCGCACCGCTACGCCCACCGTGACGAATTCCACCGGGAACCTCGGGATAGGCCCCGCTACCGTCGGGGTACATGCGAGAAATGTTCAGCTCTCACGCCCGACTGTCCTGGGTGCTCGCCGGCCTCGCCGGGTTGGTCGGTGCCGCAGCGTTCACCAACACCGGTGGATACTTCGTGACGTTCATGACGGGAAACACCGAGCGCGGCGCGGTCGGATTCTTCCGAGGTGAGAACGCCATGGCCGCTGCAGCGATTCTGCTGATCCTGACGTTCGTCGCAGGCGTCGTCATCGCGTCGCTGTGTCGGCGCCACGTCTGGCGCGATCATCCACACGGCGCAACCGTACTCACCACCATCGCGTTGGCGATCGCATCCGTGGTCGACGTCGTGATGAGCGGATGGAGCGCTCCGCAGGTGCAGTTCGTGCCGATCCTGTTCATCTCCTTCGCAATGGGCGCGCTCAACACGTCGTTCGTGAAGAATGGTGAAGTGTCGATCCCGCTGAGTTACGTCACAGGAACGTTGGTGAAGATGGGGCAGGGGATCGAGCGTCACATCAGCGGCGGATCGGCCAAGGACTGGCTCGAATACTTCCTGCTCTACGCAGCGTTCAGTCTCGGCGCTCTCGTCGGCGGAATCATGAGCCTGGCCATCACCGGCCCTCAGGTGCTGATCGCCGCCACCGTCGTCTGCGCGGTCACCACGCTCTACACCTACCGGCGGACGGTGGAGGACTCGTCGATTCTAGGTTGATATCGCGGTGCCTCGTCGAACCTGGACGACACCACGTCCGCGACGAGCGGGTGGTCGCCGAGCACATCGGCACGTAGGGCCGAGTTGTCGAACGCACCGAGCACTCTGTCGATGAGCAAGCCCGGCGCGAGAAACCACGGGGCTACGACGACTCGGCGGGGCCCCGCCGCTGTCAGCCGCGCGACGGCGTCGGCAGGCGAAGATTCGACCCCGGTCGCGAAGCACACCTGCGCACCCGACCATTCGGTTCCGACCAGAAGACGTGACGCCAACGCGCGAGTGCGACGATTCGCAAGCGAATCCGAGGATCCGACGGCAGCGACGGCAACGGCGACGTCGGGGTCGTCACGGTCGACGCCGGTGCCCAGTACGCGTGCGCGGAGCACGTCGACCAGCCGCGAATCGTCACCGAGTACATCGGCCTGAGTGAACGTCACCCACGGGTATCGGACGCGCGCCGCGTCGAGTATGCCCGGAAGGTCGACGCGCGCATGGAACGCGCTGCCGAGGAGGAGCGGAACCACGACCGCGGACGAATGTCCCTCGGCCGCAACCTCACCGATGACGGTGCCGACAGCAGGCTCGGTCAGATCGAGATACGCCACCCGCACGTCCAGATCCGGACGGCGAAGTCGAACGCCGTCGACCACAGCAGCAACGGTTTCCGCCGAACGCGGATCGCGACTGCCGTGGGCGACGGCGATCAGGACGCTCATGTCAGGCCGGTACCGATTCCCCCAGCTCGACCGCGGACAGGGCGTCGCCGACGAGGCCGGCAGCAAGAGTGTTGCCGCCGGAGGGATCGATGAGCAGGAAGCTTCCCGTGTGCCGGTTGACAGCATAGTCGTCGGCGACGATCGGCTCGGCGACACGCACCGAGATGCGTCCGATGTCGTTCAGCTCCAACGATTCCGGTGAAGGATCGGCCGTGAGGTTCTGCTCGTCGAACTTCTCGACGAGTGTGCCGACGATGGCCTGGGTGGTGCGTGTGCCGTGCTTGAGCAGCAGGCGGGCACCGGGACGCAGGGGCTTCTCGGCGAGCCAGCAGACGGTGGCGTCGAAGTCGCCGATCGGCTCGGGAGCGTCCTGCGGCGAGACGATGGTGTCGCCTCGGGAGACGTCGACGTCGTCGGCGAGGATCAGCGTGACGCTGCGCCCTGCGTGTGCGGAATCGAGTTCTCCGTCGGCCGTGTCGATTCGCTCGACGGTGGTACGGGTTCCGGAGGGCAACACGACCACCTCGTCCCCGGGGGTGACGGCTCCTGCCGCGACCTGGCCCGCGTAACCGCGGTAATCGGGGAAGTCGGCCGTCCGTGGACGGATGACGTACTGCACCGGGAACCGCAGGCCGACGCGATGGGGCTCAGCGTCGACGGGAACGGATTCGAGGTGCTCGATGAGCGTGGGGCCGTCGTAGTACGGAGTGTTGGTCGACCGGACCGCGACGTTGTCACCGTGCAGCGCGGACACCGGAATCTCGACGACGTCCTCCGACGCCCATCCGAGTGACGATGTGAGCGAGTTGAACTCGGCCGAGATGTCCGCGAACACCTGAGCCGGATCCTCGACGAGGTCGATCTTGTTGACCGCGAGAACCAGCTTCGGCACACCGAGGAGCGCCAGAACAGCAGCGTGACGACGAGTTTGTGTGATGACACCTTTGCGGGCGTCGACCAGCAGAATCACCAACTGCGCCGTCGACGCACCGGACACCGTGTTGCGCGTGTACTGAACATGGCCGGGAGTGTCGGCGAGCACGAAAGACCGTGCAGGCGTGGCGAAGTAGCGGTACGCGACGTCGATCGTGATGCCCTGCTCGCGTTCGGCTCGGAGGCCGTCCACCAGTAGCGACAGGTCGGGTGTGCTCAGGCCACGGTCGACCGACGCCCGAGTGACGGCGTCGATCTGGTCTGCCAGCACCGATTTCGTGTCGTACAGCAACCGTCCGACGAGTGTCGATTTACCGTCGTCGACGCTACCGGCGGTGGCGAGGCGAAGAAGCTGCGAACCAGATGTGGACATGCTCAGAAGTATCCTTCGCGCTTGCGGTCTTCCATGGCTGCCTCGGAGACGCGGTCGTCGCCTCGGGTGGCGCCACGTTCGGTGAGGCGGGATGCGGCCACCTCCGCGAGGATGGCCTCGTTGTCCGCGGCGTCGGACAGGACGGCGCCCGTGGTGGATCCGTCGCCCACGGTGCGGTAGCGCACCGACAGTGTCTGCAGCTCTTCGGCTTCCGTCGGACCGCCCCACACGCCCGGGGTCATCCACATGCCGTCGCGCTGGTAGACCGGGCGCTGATGGGCGTAGTAGATGCTCGCCAGTTCGACGTTGTCCCGCGCTATGTAGCGCCAGATGTCGAGTTCGGTGAAGTTGCTGAGGGGGAAGACGCGCACTTGCTCACCGGGGGAGTGTTTGCCGTTGTAGAGGTTCCACAACTCGGGGCGCTGCTTCTTCGGGTCCCACTGGCCGAATGCGTTGCGCAGCGAGAAGATCCGTTCCTTCGCGCGAGCGCGCTCTTCGTCGCGACGTGCGCCGCCGAAGACCGCGTCGAAGCGGTTCTCGGAGATGGCGTCGAGCAGGGGAACGGTCTGCAAGGGGTTGCGAATGCCGTCGGGACGCTCGGTGAGGCGGCCGTCGGCGAGGTAGTCCTCGACCTTCGCGACGTGCAGGCGCAGGTTGTACTTCGCGACGACGTAGTCGCGGAAGTCCAGCACCTCCTGCAGATTGTGCCCGGTGTCCACGTGGAGAAGCGCGAACGGCAGCGGCGCCGGCCAGAAGGCCTTGATCGCCAGGTGCAGCAGGACCGTGGAGTCCTTACCGCCGGAGAACAGAATCACCGGGCGTTCGAATTCCCCTGCGACCTCGCGGAAGATGTGGATTGCCTCGGACTCGAGTGCGTCGAGAGTGTCGAAGCGCGCGCTGTCGACACGGGGGCGATCCGTTGCTGTGTTCACGGTCATGAGGCGTGCAACCCACATTCGGTCTTGGCCTTGCCGGCCCACCGACCGCTACGCGGATCGGCGCCGGGGGCAGGTTTGACGGTGCACGGCGCGCACCCGATCGATGGATATCCCTCGTCGACGAGTGGATTGACGAGGATGGAGTGTTCGTCGATGTAGCGCTGCATGTCGTCATCGGACCACGCGGCGATCGGATTGATCTTCACCAGGCCGAATGCATCGTCGAACGAGACGAGGGGCGCGTTGGCGCGGGTAGGTGCCTCCACGCGTCGGATACCGGTGACCCAGGCGCTGTAGTTGGCGAGTTCCTTGCGTAGCGGAGCCACCTTGCGCAGTGCGCAGCATCGGTTGGGTTCGCGTGCGAACAGGTCTTTGCCTTCTGTCGAATCCTGCTGCGCCACGGTCTGTTCGGCACGCGCATTGATGACGTTGACGCCGTACACGGCCTCGACGGCGTCACGAGTGCCGATGGTTTCCGCGAAGTGGTAGCCGGTGTCGAGGAACAAGACGTCGACGTTCGGGTGTATCTGCGCGGCGAGGTGAACGAGAACGGCGTCCTGCATGTTGGACGCCACGATGTAGTCGTTGCCGAACTCTCGTTCGGTCCACTCGAGCAGCTCGACGGCATTGGCGCCGTCCAACTCCCTCGCGCCGCGCTCGGCGATCGATTTCAGCTGATCGACCGACAGGTCCAGTCTGGTAGTCATCGCAAATCCGCCTCGTCTGCTCGCACGGCCCACTGAGCGAACCGCTCGCCTTCGCCTCTGTGCTTCACGAAATTCCGCACCACTCGCTCGATGTAGTCACCGAGTTCGGTGCTGTTCACCTTGTGCTGGCGCAGCTTCCGGCCGAACGCACTGTCCAGACCGAGACTGCCTCCTAGGTGAACCTGGAATCCCTCGACCTGATTCCCGGCACCGTCGTCGACGAGCATTCCCTTGAATCCGATGTCGGCGATCTGGGAGCGCGCGCACGAGTTGGGGCAGCCGTTGATGTTGATCGTGACCGGTACGTCGAGCTGGGCATTGATGTCCTCGAGGCGAGCCTCGAGGTCCGGAACGAGAACCTGTGAGCGCTTACGAGTTTCAGCGAAGGACAGCTTGCAGAACTCGATTCCACTGCAGGCCATCAGGTTCTTGCGCCAGTGCGACGGCCGGGCAGGCAGTCCGAGTGCGTCGAGGTCCGAGATGAGCTGCTCGAGCTTGTCGTCGGGGACGTCGAGGACGATCAGCTTCTGGTAGGGAGTGAACCGCAGACGATCCGATCCGGCCTTCTCGGCTGCGTCGGCGACCTTGGCCATGATCGTTCCGGAGATGCGGCCGGCGATCGGCGCGACGCCGACTGCGTTGAGCCCGTTCTTGAGTTTCTGGACGCCGACGTGGTCGCGGGGGCGGGCAGGCTTTTCCGGCGCCGGGCCGTCGATCAGCTTGCGGTGCAGGTATTCGTCCTCGAGCACCTGACGGAACTTCTCGATTCCCCAGTCCTTGATCAGGAACTTCAGGCGAGCTTTGGTGCGCAGGCGGCGGTATCCGTAGTCGCGGAAGATGGAGACGACGCCTTCCCAGACGTCCGGCACGTCCTCGAGCGGCACCCACACGCCGACGCGCTGGGCGAGCATGGGGTTGGTCGACAGTCCGCCGCCGACCCAGAGGTCCAGTCCCGGTCCGTGCTCGGGGTGGTTGACTCCGATGAAGGCGCAGTCGTTGATCTCGTGCACCACGTCCTGCAGGCCGGAGATGGCCGTCTTGAACTTGCGCGGGAGGTTGGAGTACTCGGGCTTGCCGATGTAGCGCTCGACGATCTCGTCGATGGCAGACGTCGGGTCCAGTACCTCGTCCACGGCTTCGCCGGCGAGAGGGGATCCGAGGACGACACGCGGGCAGTCGCCGCACGCCTCGGTGGTCTTCAGGCCGACTGCCTCGATGCGACGCCAGATCTCGGGGACGTTCTCGACCTCGATCCAGTGGTACTGGACGTTCTCGCGGTCCGACAGGTCGGCGGTGTCGCGAGCGAATTCCTGGGAGATCCCGGCGAGGGTGCGGAACTGTTCGAGGTTCAGTGCGCCCGCGTCGCAGCGGATGCGCATCATGAAGTACTTGGCTTCGAGCAGGTCGATGTTCTCGTCACCGGTGAACGTGCCGTCGTAGCCTTGCTCGCGCTGGGTGTAGAGACCCCACCAGCGGAACCGACCGCGCAGGTCGCCCTTGTCGATGCTGTCGAAACCCTGCTTCGAGTAGATGTTCTCGATGCGGGCGCGGACGTTCAGCGGGTTGTCGTCCTTCTTGGACTGCTCGTTGGCGTTGAGCGGTTCGCGGTAGCCGAGCGCCCACTGGCCCTCGGCTCGGCGCTTGGTCGGCCTGGCGGTGCGCTCCCTGGGGGCGACGCGCGCAGGCGTGGACGAAGCGGCGGACGTGGCCGCGTCGGTTGTCGACGACATCGGTGTGCTCCTGGATCTATCGGCTTCCGGGCCGCCGCGGGGAGAGGGCTGGTTCTCGCCGCGTGCACGCGCATCCGGACGGATCGTTCTGACTTCGAGTGTGGGTGTTCGGTCGAGCAGGCCGGCGCAGAGCTCAGCTGCAGACTCGACAACAAGGACACGAGGAACTGCACACACGCTTGAGATCGACGTGGCGACGCGCCACGAGCGGGATCCCGGAGTCAGTCACGCCGACCATTGTGCCACGTCATTCCTGCTGGTCCGACCGCAGCAGGGCTATTTACCCACGATTTTCGGTAAATAGGCAGGCAGAGGGCCGGAAACTCGCGGCGCGCTCCCGACACGAGGCTGCGAGCCCGCGAGGTGATTCGGTGCGCTCGACTTCTGGGACACTGGAGCGGTGAACCTGCTCGCTGCCCCGCCCGTCCCACTCGACCTGCCCGACGAGGCGTTCGACGGAATCGGACAGCGGACGTTCGGAATCTACGTCCACGTCCCGTTCTGTGCGACGCGCTGCGGGTACTGCGATTTCAACACGTACACCGCCGGTGAGCTGGGGACCTCCGCATCGCCGGAGTCCTGGATGGACGGCCTGCGGCGCGAGCTCGACGCTGCGGCCGCCGTGATGGACGCGCGTTCCGGGCACGTTCCGACGGCCGACACCGTGTTCGTCGGTGGCGGCACGCCTTCTCTTCTCGGGGGAGCCGGTCTTTCCGACGTGCTTGCCGCCGTTCGCTCGAGCTTCGGCCTGACCGAGGGAGGCGAGGTCACCACGGAATCGAATCCGGAATCGACGTCGCCGCAGTTCTTCGAGCATCTTCGTGCCGCTGGGTTCACCCGGGTCTCGCTCGGCATGCAGTCCGCCGCCCAGCACGTACTGGCCGTTCTCGATCGCACGCACACGCCCGGCCGGGCGGTGGCGGCTGCGAAGGAGGCGCGCGAGGCAGGCTTCGAGCATGTGAATCTGGACCTCATCTACGGAACGCCGGGGGAGAGGGACGAGGACCTCGACGCGTCGTTGGCCGCGGTGCTCGACGCAGGCGTCGACCATGTGTCCGCCTACGCGCTGATCGTCGAGGACGGAACCGCGATGGCTCGCAAGGTCCGGCGCGGAGAACTCCCGATGCCCGACGACGACGTTCTCGCGGGCCGGTACGAGCGGATCGATGCGGTGCTGGACGCTGCCGGCCTGCACTGGTACGAGGTGTCCAACTGGGCGACCGGCGCCGATGCGGAGTGCAAGCACAACATCGGGTACTGGGACGGCGGCGATTGGTGGGGCGCCGGACCAGGCGCACACAGTCACATCGGCGGCACGCGCTTCTGGAACGTCAAGCACCCGGCCCGCTACGCGGACGATCTGGCGTCCGGTGCTCTGCCGATCGCGGGCAGCGAACGGTTGACGGTGGACGATCGCCACCTCGAAGAGCTGATGTTGAAGATCCGGTTGAGAACCGGCCTTCCCGCCGATGTGCTGAGCGAGACGGAACGCAGTGCAGCAGCGCAGGTGGTTGCCGACGGCCTCATGACGTTCGGGGACGGACGCTATGTGCTGACCGACCGTGGGCGCCTGCTCGCCGACGCCGTCGTCAGGGCGATTGCGGCCTGACCGGTCGGGTGTGGACCGTCAGGCGCCGAGGACGTCGTAGTCGAACACGCGGGCGTGCAACACGGTCCGGTTCCGGAGCGCAGCGCGCACTGCACGATGCAGTCCGTCCTCGAGGTAGATCACGCCCCGGTAGTGAACGGCGTGGGGGAACAGGTCGCCGTAGAACGTGGAGTCCTCGGACAGGAGTCTGTCGAGTTCGAGCACCTTCGTCGTGGTGACGATCTCGTCGAGTCGCAGCTGCCTCGGCGGGATCTTGGACCAGTCCCGCAGAGAGAGACCGTGCTCCGGATACGGCTTCCCGTCGCGTACGCCCTTGAAGATCATGCGGTGAACGTCGTCGAAGTCGAGTAGGTCACCGCACCACAGTAAGGCCTTGGACGGCTCGTGTTCGTCGCGGCTACTAGACTCAGACTGTTGACAACCGCGTGACCGAACGAACCGAAGGGGGGAACGTGTCGAGCACCGAGGACAGGCGATTCGAAGTTCTGCGTGCAATCGTCGCGGATTACGTCTCCACTCAGGAACCGGTCGGCTCCCGGGCGTTGGTGGAGCGTCACAACCTGGGCGTGTCGAGCGCGACCGTCCGCAACGACATGGCGGTGCTCGAGGCCGAGGGGTACATCGCGCAGCCGCACACCAGTTCCGGTCGTGTACCCACCGACAAGGGGTATCGGCAGTTCGTGGACCGCATCGCGGACGTCAAACCGCTCTCGTCCGCCGAGCGCCGGGCAATTCTGGAGTTTCTCGAGAACGGCGTCGATCTCGACGACGTGTTGCGACGCGGTGTGCGGCTGCTGGCCCAGCTGACTCGTCAGGTGGCGGTCGTGCAGTACCCGACCCTGTCGGTGTCCTCGGTTCGTCATCTCGAGATCGTCGCGCTGACCCCGGCACGGTTGCTGATGGTGCTCATCACGGACTCGGGCCGCGTCGATCAGCGGATCGTGGAACTCGGCGACGTCATCGACGACGACGAGCTGGCGCAACTGCGGCGACTGCTCGGTGGCGCGATGGAAGGCAAGCGACTGGCTGCGGCGTCGGCTGCCGTCGCCGAGCTCGCGGAGAACTCGCCCGCATCCCTGCGTGACGCCATCATCAGGTCGGCAACTGTTCTGATCGAATCGCTCGTCGAACATCCCGAGGAACGGTTGGTTCTCGGGGGAACCGCGAATCTGACGCGCAACGCGGCGGACTTCGCGGGCGACGCGGGCTTCCCCGGGTCCTTGCGCGGTGTCCTCGAAGCGCTCGAGGAACAGGTCGTCGTGCTCAAGCTTTTAGCCGTGACGCAGGACACGCGCACGGTCACCGTCCGGATCGGCGAGGAAACGCAGGTCGAGGAGATGCGCGGCACCTCGGTGATTTCCACTGGATACGGTTCGGCTGGCATGGTGCTCGGTGGCATGGGTGTGCTGGGGCCCACGCGGATGGACTATCCAGGAACAATCGCATCGGTTGCGGCCGTTGCGAGATACATCGGAGAAGTGCTCGCAGAACGCTGAGCACCTCCAGCTCGACTGCATCGGCTCGATCAACCAAGAACAGATTCGAAGAAAGAGACTCACGTGGCACGGGACTATTACGGAACACTCGGGGTCGGTCAGAAGGCCACCGACCAGGAGATCAAGCGCGCCTACCGCAAGTTGGCGCGTGAGCTCCACCCCGACGTGAACCCGGACGAGGCTGCCCAGGCTCGGTTCAAGGACATCTCGACGGCGTACGAGGTGCTGTCCGACCCGGAGAAGCGCCGCATCGTCGATCTCGGCGGCGATCCGTTGCAGCAGGGCGGCGGCGGAGGCGGTGGCTTCGGCGGCGCGGGCTTCGGCGGAGGTCTCGGCGACGTCTTCGAAGCGTTCTTCGGCGGTGGAGGCCAAGGCGGCGGGCGTGGTCCCCGTGGCCGTGTTCAGCCCGGTGCCGACTCCTTGCTGCGCACCAAGCTGACGCTCGACGAATGCGCCACCGGTGTCACCAAGCACATCACCGTCGACACGGCGATTCTCTGCGACGTGTGTACCGGTTCCGGCACCAACGGGGACTCCAAGCCGGTGCGCTGCGAGACGTGTGGCGGTGCCGGTGAGGTCCAGTCGGTGCAGCGCTCGTTCCTCGGCCAGGTCATGACGTCGCGCCCGTGCCCCACGTGCCGCGGAGCCGGCGAGACCATTCCCGACCCGTGCCGTAAGTGCGCGGGTGACGGCAGGGTGCGGTCGCGTCGTGAGATCTCGGTGAAGGTGCCCGTCGGCGTCAGCAACGGAATGCGTATCCGCCTCGCGTCACAGGGCGAGGTCGGACCGGGTGGTGGCCCTGCCGGTGACCTGTACGTCGAGATCGTCGAGCAGCCGCACGAGGTGTTCGTTCGCGACGGCGACGACCTGCACTGCACCATCCGCGTCCCCATGGTGGACGCAGCACTCGGAACATCGGTGTCCGTGGACGCCATCATCGACGGACCGACCGAGATCACGGTCGACCAGGGCACCCAGCCGGGGTCGGTCGCGGTGCTGCGCGGACACGGAATGCCGAAGCTCCGCTCGGGCGTCCGCGGCGACCTCCACGCGCACTTGGAAGTCGTCGTGCCCTCTCGCCTGGACAGCAAGCAGACTCAGGTGCTCGAGGACCTGAAGCGGTTGCGTGACCGCGACGCCGCCGAGGTCGTCACCACCGGATCTCAGCACAGCGGCGGGTTGTTCTCCCGGTTGCGGGAAGCGTTCAGCGGTCGCTGACGATGGCGGCTACCGTCTTCTATCTCGATCCGCTGCCCGCGGTCGGTGGCGTCGCCGTGCTGGACGGCAAGGAAGGTCACCACGCCGCCACGGTCCGGCGCATCCGCGTCGGCGAACGGATACTGCTGTCCGACGGTAGAGGCGGCCTCGCCGACACCGTCGTGACGGCTGCGGAGAAAAACCGTCTCGAGCTGTCGGTGAACGCTCGATCCGCAGCGACGCCGCCGACTCCGACCGTCGGCCTGGTCCAGGCGCTACCCAAAGCAGAGCGCTCGGAGTTGGCCGTCGAACTGGCCACCGAAGCGGGTATCGATTCGATTCACCCGTGGCAGTCCGCGCGCTGCGTTGCGCGCTGGGACGGACCGAAGGCAGCCAAGGGCGTCGCGCGATGGCAAGGAGTCGCAGCCGCGGCGTCGAAGCAGTCCAGGCGACCGTTCGTGCCGTCGGTGAGCGACGTGCAGGACACCGCAGGCGTGGTCTCCCTGGTGCGCGACGTGGTCGGACGAGGCGGGGTGGTCGCGGTGCTGCACGAGGCGGCAACCGCCGAGTTCTCTTCGCTCCCGTTCCGAACCGTCCCGGAGGTCCTGTTGATCGTCGGGCCGGAGGGCGGCATCGACGACAAGGAGATCGCTCGGCTGACGGATGCCGGGGCGACCCCGGTCATGCTGGGGCCCACGGTGTTACGGACGTCGACGGCGGCAGCGGTTGCGCTGGGTGCGATCGGGGCACTCACCGACAGATGGAGGCACGCGCCCCTCGACTTCGGATCGCCGGAATGAAGCGAACCACCATCGCCTACGGTGACCACCCGCAGCAGTTCGGGCATCTGTATCTGCCCGAAGGTGATTCGACGGAACCACTTTCGGTCGTCGTGGTCATCCACGGCGGCTTCTGGAGTGGGCAGTACGCGCTCAACCTGGGAACGCAGTACGCCGTCGAATGCGCGCGGGCCGGGTACGCCGCCTGGAACATCGAGTACCGACGTGTGGGTGCCGGAGGGCTCTGGCCCGAGATCAGCAGCGACGTGGCGTCGGCCGTCGCCGCGGTCGCCACTGTGGTGCAGGACAATTCACCGCGCACGCTGAATCTCGCCGACGTGCGTCTGCTGGGTCATTCGGCCGGTGGCCACCTCGCGGTCTGGCTTGCCGGGGAGCGGGACGTCGCAATTCGGCCGTCGCGGGTGGTGTCGCAGGCGGGTGTACTCGATCTGGTGTCCCGCGCCTCCTACGAGCCGATTCGGGCACTCTTCGACGTCGACTACGACGACGCGCCGCAGACCTACCGTGCGGCATCGCCGCTCCATCGCGTGCCGACCGGTATTCCCGTGCACTGCATCCACGGGGCCGAGGACGTGCAGGTCTCGGTGTCGCAGAGCGAAGAGTACGCAAAGGCGGCACGTGCGGCGGGAGACCACGTGACCTCGGTCGTCGTCGACGGCGAGGATCATTTCGCATTTCTCCAGCCCGGTAGCCGATGCTGGAAGCACTCTCTCGCCGCGGTGGTGGAGTGACGCTGCGGGCGGAGTAATTGGAATGCGCTCACATCCAGGAGCGTTAAACTTCCAACAGCCGAGTTCGAGACCAGACAACCGAAAGCAGGCCATAGCCACCACGTGAGTGAACACAGCGATCTTCCTGCCGAACGCCAGGTTCGGTCGAGTATGGAATTGGCACCAGAAGCGGTTCCGCCGCTGCTGGGACCGTCGGACGAGAACCTACGCACACTCGAGCAGATGCTGAGCGCGGATATCCATGTGCGCGGTAACGCGGTGACGCTCAGCGGCAAGGTCGCGGACGTCGCGCTGGCGGAACGCGTGATCTCCGAGCTGGCGGCCGTCGTCAAGCGTGCCCAACCTCTGACTCCCGACGCCGTCCGGCGCACGGTGGCGATGCTCACCGAGGGCGTCTCCGAGTCGCCGGCCGAGGTCCTCAGCTTGGACATCCTCTCGCGCCGAGGCAAGACCATTCGGCCGAAGACCCTCAACCAGAAGCGGTACGTCGACGCCATCGACGCGAACACCATCGTGTTCGGCATCGGGCCTGCGGGAACCGGCAAGACCTACCTCGCCATGGCGAAGGCCGTGCAGGCTCTGCAGGCCAAGCAGGTCAGTCGAATCATCCTGACCAGGCCGGCAGTGGAGGCCGGCGAGCGTCTCGGATTCCTGCCCGGCACGTTGCACGAGAAGATCGATCCGTATCTGCGTCCGCTGCACGACGCGTTGCACGACATGATGGACGTCGAAGCCATCCCGAAGCTGATGCAGGCGGGCGTCATCGAGGTGGCGCCACTCGCGTACATGCGTGGCCGAACCCTCAACGATGCCTTCATCATTCTCGACGAGGCTCAGAACACCACTGCCGAGCAGATGAAGATGTTCCTGACGCGGTTGGGGTTCGGATCCAAGATCGTCGTCACCGGAGACGTCACCCAGGTCGACCTGCCGGGTGGAGCTCGATCGGGTCTGCGCGCCGCGAGCGAAATCCTGACCGAGGTCGACGACATCCACTTCGCGCAGCTGACCAGCAGTGACGTGGTTCGGCATCGGCTGGTGTCCGACATCGTCGACGCGTACGAGCGCTTCGAGTCCTCGCGCGAGAGCAACGACTCGATCGGCAACCGTGCGCAGCGACGCTCGGGTGGGGCACGTGCCGCACGCCGTTAGACTCATGGCTGCCCGAGCGGAGAATCGACAGAGAATGAGCGGTAGATGAGTATCGAGGTGTCCAACGAATCGGGGATGGATGTCTCCGAGCCGGAACTGGTGAGCGTGGCGAGGTTCGCGATCGCGAGTATGGACGTGCACCCTGCCGCCGAACTGTCGATGGTGCTGGTGGACTCGGCGACCATGGCCGACCTGCACATGCGGTGGATGGATCTCCCGGGTCCGACGGACGTGATGTCGTTTCCCATGGACGAACTGGAGCCCGGAGGCCGTCCCGACGCCCCCGAGCCGGGGCCGTCGATGCTCGGCGACATCGTGTTGTGTCCGTCGTTCGCTGCCGATCAGGCAGCCGCAGCCGGGCACCCGCTGGAACACGAACTCGCTCTTCTCACGGTGCACGGTGTGCTGCATCTGCTCGGCTACGACCACGCCGAGCCCGACGAGGAGAAGGAGATGTTCGGTCTCCAGAATCGCATCCTCGAAGAATGGTACGAGGATCTCCGGCGGACCGAGGAAGCCGAGATCCAAGCGGCTCGCGACGCACGGCTACTGGGCAAAACCGGGTTCTCCAGGGACGAGAACCTGTGAGCAGTGCACCCGCACTCATCGTTTCCGCAGTGGTGCTGGTGCCCGTCGCAGGTGTCTTCGCTGCCGTCGACTCGGCCCTCAACACCGTGTCGCGGGCACGGATCGAGGACATGGCCAAGGACGAGCGGCCCGGTGCAATCGGATTGCTCGAGGTGGTCGCGGACCGGCCACGCTACGTCAACCTGACGGTTCTGCTGCGCATTCTGTGCGAGATCGCGGCAACCGTACTTCTCGTCGGCGGCATGATGGACCTGCTGTCGGAAACACTCGCTCTGACGGTCACCGCCGTCGTCATGGTGCTGGTCAGCTATGTGGCGGTAGGTGTCGGCCCGCGAACGCTCGGTAGGCAGCACGCGTACTCGATTGCATTGTCCGCCGCGTTTCCGCTTCGAGCTCTCGGCTGGATACTCGGCCCGATCAGCCGGCTTCTCATCCTCATCGGAAATGCCATCACACCCGGTCGGGGTTTTCGCAACGGTCCGTTCGCGTCGGAGATCGAGCTTCGCGAGCTGGTGGACATGGCCCGCGAACGCGGCGTCGTCGCCGACGACGAGCGTCGGATGATCCAGTCGGTGTTCGAACTCGGGGACACCTCCGCGCGCGAGATCATGGTGCCCCGCCCGGAGATGGTGTGGATCGAATCCGACAAGTCGGCAGGCCAAGCCACATCCCTTGCAGTCCGCAGCGGACACTCCCGTATCCCGGTCATCGGCGAGAACGTCGACGACGTCGTGGGCGTGGTGTATCTCAAGGACCTCGTCCAGCGGACGTACTACTCCACCGACGGTGGCCGCGGCGTCAAGGTCGACGAACTGATGCGGCCTGCGGTGTTCGTGCCGGATTCGAAGGCACTGGACAGCCTGCTGGCCGAGATGCAGCGCGATCGAAACCACATGGCCCTGCTGGTCGACGAATACGGTGGCATCGCAGGGCTGGTGACCATCGAGGACGTGCTGGAGGAGATCGTCGGCGAGATCGCCGACGAATACGATTCCGCCGAGGTGGCGCCCATCGAGGACCTGGGGGACGGCACCTATCGTGTATCCGCCCGCGTCACACTGGAGGACGTCGGTGAACTGTTCGACATCGAGATCGAGTCCGAGGACGTGGACACCATCGGTGGCCTGCTCGGCTACGAGCTCGGCCGCGTGCCGCTACCCGGTTCGCGCGTCGAGACACACGGCCTGATCCTGATCGGCGAAGGTGGGGCGGACCCACGTGGGCGAGTACGCATCACGACCGTTCTGGTGGAACGAGTGCCAGCTCCCGAAGAGGACGACGAGCACGACACGGCAGACGACGACGATCCCAGCCACACACGGCGGGAAGAGCTGGGAGACGAAGAATGACCGACGCAGGCACCGAATTTCGATCAGGATTCATCTGTTTCGTCGGACGGCCGAACACCGGCAAGTCGACGCTCACCAACGCGCTCGTCGGCTCCAAGATCGCGATCACCTCGTCCCGGCCGCAGACGACGCGGCACACCATCCGCGGAATCGTTCACCGCGAGCACGCGCAGCTGATCCTCGTCGACACGCCCGGACTCCACCGGCCCAGAACGCTTCTGGGGCAGCGCCTGAACGACCTGGTTCAGGAAACGTACTCCGAGGTCGACATCATCGGGCTCTGCATCCCGGCCGACGAGAAGATCGGCCCCGGCGATCGGTGGATCCTCGAACAGGTGCGTCACATCGCGCCCAGGACCACGTTGATCGGCATCGTCACCAAGATCGACAAAGTCAAGAAGGAACGCGTCGTACAGCAGTTGATGGCGCTCTCGAAGCTCCTCGGCGAGGACAGTCACGTCATTCCGGTCTCCGCCGCGTCGGGTGAGCAGGTGGAAAAGCTCGTCGACCTGTTCGCGTCGGAGCTCCCGGAGGGCCCTGCCTTCTACCCGGACGGCGAATTGACCGACGAGCCCGAAGACGTCCTGATGGCCGAGCTCATCCGCGAAGCAGCGCTGGAAGGCGTGCGCGACGAACTCCCGCACTCGCTCGCCGTGGTGATCGACGAGGTCACCCCTCGCGAGGGCCACGACAACATGCTCGACGTCCACGCGATCCTCTACGTCGAACGCCCGAGCCAGAAAGCCATCATCATCGGCAAAGGCGGATCGAGACTGAAAGAGGTCGGCACCGCGTCGAGGCTGCAGATCGAAAAACTCCTCGGCACGAGGATCTACCTCGACCTGCACGTCAAAATTGCCAAGGACTGGCAGACCAACCCGAAGCAGATGGGCAAACTGGGCTTCTAGAAGCCCGAGTGGCGAAGATGCGCTACCCCCGCTCCGTGGGACACTGGAGTACGTGAGGCTATACCGGGACAACGCAGTCGTGCTGCGCCAGCACAAGCTGGGCGAGGCCGACCGTATTGTCACGCTCCTGACTCGTGACAACGGCATCGTTCGGGCCGTCGCGAAGGGGGTGCGCCGCACGAAATCGAAGTTCGGCGCTCGGCTCGAGCCCTTTGCCCACGTCGACTTGCTTCTTCATCCGGGTCGAAATCTGGACATCGTCACCCAGGTGCACACCGTCAACGCGTTCGGCGGCGACATCGTCAGCGACTACGGCTGCTACACCACCGGCTGCGCGATCCTCGAGACCGCGGAGCGGCTGGCCGGTGAAGAACATGCACCGGCGAAACGTCTGCACCAGCTGACCGTGGGCGCGCTGCGTGCGCTCGCCGACCGATCTCACCCTCCTGAATTGATTCTCGACGCGTTCCTGCTCCGAGCCATGGGCTTCTCCGGCTGGGCGCCGTCGTTGACCGAATGCGCGCGGTGTGCAGCTCCGGGGCCGCACCGAGCATTTCATGTCGCGGCAGGTGGGTCCGTGTGCGTGCACTGCCGGCCTCCGGGTTCGGCGACGCCCATGACCGGCGTCGTAGACCTGATGGTCGCCCTCGAACGCGGTGAATGGGACTACACGGAAACGACGTCGACGGCCGTTCGGTCCCAAGCCAGTGGACTGGTCGCCGCTCATCTTCAGTGGCACCTGGAACGTCAACTCCGGACGTTGCCGCTCGTCGAACGCACAGCGCCGCATCAGGTCGGGCCTGGTGCGGTTCGAGCAACCGGCGTCGGGCAGGATGAAGACCGTGATTCTCCGACGCGAACCGCGCAGTCAGTCTGACGGTGACAGGGCGATTCGGCCCCCTGATCCACACCCGTCGGGAGCCACGCCTCCGATCATTCAGCCCGAACTGATTCCGCGTCACGTCGCCCTCGTCATGGACGGCAACGGCCGGTGGGCACAGGACCGAGGAATGCCACGAACCGCAGGTCACGAGCGCGGCGAGGCTGTGCTCATGGACACCGTTTGCGGATGCATCGACATCGGAGTCAAGTGGCTGTCGGCCTACGCGTTCTCGACCGAGAACTGGAAGCGCAGCCCGGACGAGGTGAAGTTCCTGATGGGCTTCAACCGCGACGTGATCCGGCGTCGCCGTGACGAGATGAACGAGATGGGTGTCCGAGTTCGGTGGGCCGGACGACGGCCTCGCTTGTGGCGCAGCGTCATCAAGGAACTGGAAGTCGCCGAGGAACTGACGAAGAAGAACACCGTCATGACGCTGACGATGTGCGTCAATTATGGTGGGCGTGCCGAGATCGCCGACGCAACACGAGAAATCGCACGTCAGGTGGCGGCGGGAAAACTCGATCCCGAGAAGATCACCGAAGCCACCGTCGCCAAGTACCTCGACGAAGCAGACATGCCGGACGTCGATCTGTTCCTGCGTCCGTCGGGGGAGCAGCGCACATCCAACTTCCTCATCTGGCAGTCCGCATACGCGGAGTTCGTCTTTCAGAAGAAACTGTTTCCGGATTTCGATCGCCGGGACCTCTGGGAAGCGTGCATCGAGTACGCGTCCAGGGACCGTCGATTCGGAGGAGTGAAGTATGAGTGAGCCCACGACCCTGCAGTCGCGTGCCGAACTGGCGCTGTCGCAGTACGCGACGGTCGTCGTCGGAGAGGAAGGCTCGCTCGGCTTCGACTATGCCGGGGCCCTGTGTTCCCTCCGCTCGGTGGCACTGTCGCCAGGGCTCGAGGTGCTGTCGCTGACGGCGGTGCTGGCGTGGGACCGGCCCCTCAAGGCCGCTCTGCACAAGAAGGTGGCGGACCGTAATGCGGACTCGCAGTTCGGGTCCATCTCGGTGAACGTCCACGAGAAATCGGCGGATGTGCTGCTGCGCTACACGTTTCCGGCGAGTGGCCTCGACGACGAAGCCCTGATGACCATGCTGGTGCTGGTCCTCGGGGGAGTGGAGAAAGCGCGCGAGGGCCTGCTTCCGTGACCTACTTGGCCCTGCACTCGTTGCAGGTGCCGAAGATCTCGATGGTGTGGCTGACGTCGGAGAATCCGTTGTCCTCCGCGACGCCCTGCGACCACTTCTCGACTGTGGGGCCCTCGACCTCGACCGTGTAGCCGCAATCACGACAGACCAGATGGTGGTGGTGGCCGGACGAGCACCGCCGGTAGACCGATTCCCCGGTGTCGATTCTGAGGACGTCGACGGTGCCGGCATCGGCCAGAGCCTGGAGAGTGCGATACACCGTCGTCAGCCCGATGCCTTCACCGCGCTTGCGCAGCTCGTCGTGCAGATCCTGCGCCGACCGGAACTCGTCGATGTTGTCCAACAGATCCGAGATGGCACTGCGCTGCTTCGTTGCTCGGATCCCGACTGCGACGGGCTTGCGGGTTCTCGTGCTCTCCGGCATCTATCAGCCTTCCTCTGCGTGGGCGACAGCGTCGACGACGATGTGAGCCAGGTGATCGTCGACCAGTCGGTACAGCACTTCGCGTCCATTGCGTTCACCCTGTACGACACCGGCGGCCTTGAGCACGCGCAGGTGCTGACTGATCAACGGTTGGGTCACTCCGAGGGCGCCCACCAGTTCGTGGACGCACCTCTCGGATTCACGAAGTTGCAGCACGATCGCGATTCGAACAGGCGCTGCCAGCGCGCGCAGGATGTCGCCTGCGGCCGTCAGTGTCTCCTTGGCCGGGACCGGCGCGGGCGGCGCAGACACGAACGGATCGTGCACGTGGGCTTCGGTGGAGGGGCTGTGTGCAGGCTGTTCGTTGCCGAGGTGCGAAGGGTCCGTCTCCAGGATTGCCAACAGATTCTCCTTCATGTTCAGGGCTCGCGTACCTGCTTCACAGTAGTCCAGCGATCGTTAATGCAAATCACTTCCATTTTGATATGCACGAGTGCGCATGTCAAACGCGAACGGGAGCGTTCGGAGAAAGCGGCCCTCGACCGATAGTCTTGACGCCTGTACAAGTCCCTCTCGCAAGACACAAGATGGAGAGCTCCGCCAGTGGCACCCAAGTCCAAAGTCGAAACCGTCGCCAACCTCGCCAAGCGTCGAGGACTCGTCTACCAGTGCGGTGAGATCTACGGCGGTACCAAGTCGGCGTGGGACTACGGTCCGCTCGGCGTCGAGCTCAAGGACAACATCAAGAAGCAGTGGTGGCGCAACATGGTCACCAGCCGCGAAGACACGGTCGGCCTCGATTCCTCGGTGATCCTTCCGCGCGAGGTGTGGGAAGCGTCGGGACACGTCGAGACGTTCTCCGATCCGCTGGTCGAGTCGCTCATCACGCACAAGCGCTATCGCGCAGACCACCTCCTCGAAGCGTACGAAGAGAAGCACGGACGACCGCCGGAGAACGGTCTCGCCGACATCCGTGACCCCGAAACCGGCGACCCCGGCCAGTGGACCGAGCCCCGCGCGTTCTCGGGTCTGCTCAAGACCTACCTCGGACCGGTCGACAACGAAGAAGGCCTGCACTACCTGCGTCCCGAGACGGCGCAGGGAATCTTCGTCAACTTCGCCAACGTCCTCACCACCTCGCGCAAGAAGCCGCCCTTCGGCATCGGCCAGATCGGCAAGAGCTTCCGCAACGAGATCACCCCCGGCAACTTCATCTTCCGCACCCGTGAGTTCGAGCAGATGGAGATGGAGTTCTTCGTCAAGCCGGGCGAGGACGACGAGTGGCACCAGTACTGGATCGACTACCGCATGAAGTGGTACACCGACCTGGGTATCGACCCCGAGAACCTGCGCCTCTACGAGCACGCGCAGGAGAAGCTCTCGCACTACTCCAAGCGAACCGTCGACATCGAATACCGCTTCAAGTTCCAGGGCAGCGAATGGGGCGAGCTCGAAGGCATCGCCAACCGCACCGACTACGACCTGTCGGTCCACTCCAAAGCGTCCGGTCAGGACCTCAGCTACTACGAGCAGGCGACGGACACCCGCTACACGCCGTACGTCATCGAGCCCGCAGCCGGCCTGACGCGTTCACTCATGGCATTCCTCGTCGACGCCTACACCGAGGACGAAGCCCCCAACGCCAAGGGTGGCGTCGACAAGCGCGTCGTACTCAAGCTCGACCGTCGCCTCGCACCGGTCAAGGTCGCCGTACTGCCGCTCTCGCGCAACGCCGACCTGACTCCGAAGGCCAAGGACCTCGCACAGCAGCTGCGCGCCTACTGGAACGTCGAATTCGACGACGCCGGCGCCATCGGCCGCCGCTACCGTCGTCAGGACGAAATCGGTACGCCGTTCTGCATCACCGTCGACTTCGACACCCTCGACGACCAGGCGGTCACCATCCGCGAGCGCGACACCATGGCACAGGAACGCGTCGCCCTCGATCAAGTCGAGGCCTACCTCGCGGCCCGGCTACTGGGCGCCTAGTCCACCCCTCGCCGCAGCTTCGGCTCGGTCGAGACCCGCACGTAGCACCGAATGAGCCGTTCGGTCACTCCAAGTGACCGAACGGTTCATTCGCTCACCGGACGGGGCGCTGTTCGCTCACCGGACGGGGCGCTGGTTCGGCCACCGGAGAGGAGCTAGAACCGACCGCCGCCGCCACCGAAGCCGCCGCCACCACCGCCCCCGCCGAAGCCTCCGCCTCCGAAACCACCACCGCCGAAGCCACCGCCTCCGCCGCCGCGGAGGACGCTGTTGATGAGGATGCCGCCGAGGACTGCGCCGGCGACGTTGCCCCCGCTGCTACCGCCTCGTGGGCGGTTGTGATTCTCCCAGTCCCGTACGTCGGCCTGCGCGGACTGAGATGCCCTCGATGCCAGCTGGGCTGCTGCCTGTGCGTGCTGGATTGCCTTGGCCGGGTCCGAGGATTCGAGTTGTCGAGCCGCAGCGAAGTGCCGTTCAGCTTCGGCGAGCCTCGTACGAGCTTCCGCGCCGACGCCGCCGCGTCGGGTGGAGATGTAGTCATTCGCTGCGGTGATCTGGGATTGTGCGCCGCCGAGGTCGCGGGCCAGTCGTGAACGGAGCAGATCGTCCTGGGTCTTCGCCTCGGTGGCGTCGGCGATGACGGCATCGAGGTGTTGATCGGCAGCGACGAGTTGCGTGAAGCTGCCGAGCGGATCGGTCGCTTTGGATTCTTCGGCGATGCGGAGTGCCTGCTCGGCCGCGGCGCGTGCGTTCTGAAGCTCCTGTCCGCCGTGCTCGGCGAGCGTGGCGGCATTCTGGATGTCGCGACGAACGTCGTCGATCGCTGCGGGCAGTGTGGCAATTGCATTGCGAATGTCGTTCTGCGCGTGGTCTACTCCGTCGAGCAGTGCCCGAGCCTGGTCGACGGCTTTTTCCGCGGTCCGGATCGCGGACACGAGCTCGCCCTGTTGGCCTGCGGGTTTCGTCGCAGCCTCGCGGCCGACCTCGATGTTGCGCTCGGCCAGTTCGATGTCCTCCTGGGCCATGGTGATGTTCGACGAGATCGAGGCGAGCGCCGGCTCCGCGAACTCGGTGTGCAGTGCCTTCAGAACGGCATCCGACTCGGGTACGCGCACGGTGAGTTCGACGACGGCCTGCGTCAGCGAGTCGAGCTTGGAATCTGCGTTGATCAGCAGGTCTCGCATCGACTCGAACTCGGCGACCCGCGAATTCAGTTCGTGATCGGCGCGGCCACACGAGGAGATGATCTGGATGAGCATCGAGCGTCGCTGTTCCGGAGTTTCCGGGATGGCGTCGTCGAGGCGTTGACGGATCTCGAACGCGGTTCCGAGCGCCTTCTTCGCCTCTTCGAACGCGGTGATGAACGGGGCGGAGGTGGTGTCGCCGAATTCCGAGCGCGCGATCGACAGTTCTTCCTCGCTCGACCGGACGGCGTTGTCGGTTTCGACGAGCATCGTGTGCGCTCTCGCGTCGAGAATTTCCAGGGGTAGAGCGGACAGTGCTGCGGTGTCGGTGGGGTCGATGTTGTGTGCAGCGTCGATTCCCGCTTGCCTGCGTGCTTTGTTGCGCCGCGAGGAGTAGACGACGGCGCCGCCTCCGGCAACGACCACGACGCCTGCGCCGATCAGCCACGGTGTACTGGAGCCGCCGCTGCCGGAACTCGCATACGCTTCGCCGAGCGATCCAGCGGCAACGATGGCTGCGCCGGACCAATCCTGTTCTCGCAGAGCGGGCTCGACGTCGTCGGTCCGAATGTCCGTCTGCTCGCTCGCGGTGATTCGGTCCAACGACGTGTCGACGGCGAGGTAGTACGACCGGTCGACGGTGGCGACCGCCAACAGCACGTCGCGCTGCCCGAAGTCGCTCGCCTGATAGGTCTGCTGGGCCCATTGCTCGGCCGACAGGTTGTCGAAGTCGGCGACGTACGTGACCCACAGTCGCAGTTGTGCCGAGTTGTACAGATCGTCGATCGCGGCCTGAACGTCGACGAGTTCCGATTCGTCGAGTGCACCGACCGAATCCGATATCTGGCCGGCGAGCCTCGACGGCGCTTCCGCAGAGGCCGGGGCCGTCACTCCGATCAGGGTGGCCAACCCGAGCATCGACATGAGAACAGTGACTGCGAAAAAGCGTCGGACCGTGAACTGCGTCATGAGATGAGAATCTACCGTCCGGTGGTAACACCGCGGCACCACCCATGACAGGTGTCACGGCAACAACGTGACGCTCGGACGAGGGATGAAAGGCCGAACGCGAGCAGGGTAGTTCTCATGACAACAACACCTGCGGTGCATCTCGAGCACCTGAGCAAAGCTTTCGGGAAAGTCCAGGCCGTCGCGGATGTGGGTTTGCGCGTGGAGCCCGGTGAAGTGGTGGCGTTTCTCGGTCCGAACGGAGCGGGCAAGACGACGACGATCGACATGATGCTCGGGCTGGCCAAGCCCGATACGGGTACTGCGCGGGTGTTCGGCCGCTCACCCGCCGAGGCGATCGCCGACGGGAGGGTATCGGCGGTGATGCAGAGCGGAGGGCTCATCCGGGATCTGTCGGTCCGCGAGACGATTCAGCTGACCGCGTCACTGTTTCCGCGCACGAGTCCGGTCGACAGCGTTCTCGAGCGTGCCGGGATCACTGGGATCGCTGATCGGCGCGTGGCGAAATGCTCCGGGGGTGAGCAGCAGCGGCTTCGCTTCGCCCTCGCGTTGCTGCCGGAACCCGATCTGATTCTTCTCGACGAGCCCACGACCGGAATGGATGTCGAAGGGCGGCGCGACTTCTGGAATGCGATTCGTCACGATGCTCGCGACGGCCGCACGGTCATGTTCGCGACGCACTATCTCGACGAGGCCGACGCGTACGCGGATCGAATCGTGCTCCTGCGCCACGGCAGGATCGTCGCCGACGGCAGCGCTGCGGAAGTCAAGAACCTCGCCTCCGGTCGAACTGTCACGGCAACGGCCCGCGGTGTGGATCAGACTGCGCTGCTGCGTATTCCAGGTGTGGACCACGTCGAGATGCGCGGCGAGCGAGTGATAGTCCACGGCAAGGATTCCGATGCCGTCGCGCGGTATCTGTTGACGTGCACCGACGCCGTCGACGTAGAAATCGTCTCCAAGAACCTCGAGGATGCATTCCTCGCTCTGACAACCGATCTCGTAGGAAGTGCGACATGACCACAGCAACCGCTCCTCGCCCGACCCTGGCTCTCGGAGGGTTCAGCCCCACGTTTCTCGGACTGGAGATCAAGAGGTTGTTCCGCAATCGGCGGACCATTGCCTTCACTCTCGTCATGCCACCGGTGTTCTTCGTGATCTTCGGTTCGCAGTCGGATTTCAAGTCCGACTATTCCTTCGCGCACGGCAACGTCACCGCGTACATCGCCATCAGCATGGCGGTCTACGGTGCGATGCTGGGCGCAACCAGCGGTGGAGCGATGGTGTCCGTCGAGCGGGCGCAGGGCTGGAGCAGACAGCTCCGGCTGACACCGCTGCGTCCGGTCGCGTACATCGTCACCAAGATCCTGGTCGCGATGACGATGGGCCTCGCGTCGGTGGTGGCGGTCTTCGTGGTCGCCGCGTTCGTCGGGGCGGACATGCCGATCTGGATCTGGATCACCAGCGGCCTCATCGCGTGGCTCGGAAGCGGCGTGTTCGCAGCCTTCGGACTGTTCATGGGATACCTGCTGCCGTCCGAGAACGTGATGCAGGTCCTCGGTCCGCTCCTCGCCGTCCTCGCGTTCGCCGGCGGACTGTTCGTACCGCTGGCAGACAGCGGATGGTTCCCCTTCGTTGCCAAGTTCACTCCGCTCTACGGGCTCGCGACGGTTGCCCGTGCGCCGTTCACCGATCCGACGACGGGGACGCTCGTGGTCGCTCTGGCCAACCTGGCCGTCTGGGCCGGTCTGTTCGTACTCGGTGCCGCCGTGTTGTTCCGCCGAGACACCAAGCGTGTCTGACCGATCCGCTGTGCGTGGAAATGTGTCCCCTGGGACACATTTCCACGCACGTACTAGCGTGTTCGCCATGACCCGGTCAGACACGGACGACTCCGAGGGACTTGGACGGACGTTCCGTTTCGGCTGGGTCTTCGGCATGATCTGGCTGTTCTATCTCGCGTACCCGCTGGGGGAGTCCCTGGCGCTGCCCAGTCTGGCCGGGAAAGTGGCGGGCGTGACCGCCGTCGTCGCGTTCGGTGCCCTGTTCGTCGTCACGTTCTGGGCATTTCGCACTGCGCGACGGGAAGGACCTGCGCTCGCCCGTGGATGGGCTTGGGCGAGCCTGGCCGGCATGGCGGCACTGACGCTGTTCCTCGCGGTACTCATCGGAAGTCAGGCGTTCGGCGCGACCATCTACATGGCGGTTCTCGCCATGATGACGTTGTCCACCCGTCAGGCGTGGGCGGTTGTCATCGCACTGGTCGCCGTCGTCGAACTTCTGCCCCGCATCGTTTCGTCCTGGGATCCCGGTTCCTTCTTCGCATTTCAGCTCGTGATCAGCGCAGTTGCGGCCTGGGGAATCACTCAGGTCTTCAAGCGCAACCATGAACTCGCCGAGGCACGGCAACAGCTCGCCGACCTCGCCGTCGTCGCCGAGCGTGAACGAGTGAGCCGCGATGTCCACGACATTCTCGGGCACTCGCTGACCGTCATCACGGTGAAAGCAGAACTCGCCGGGCGGCTCGTCGAGATCGATCCTGCCCGGGCGGCCGTCGAGATCGCCGAGGTGGAAGCTCTCGCTCGGGAAGCACTCGGCGATGTCCGTTCCACCGTCGGGGCCATGCGCACGGTCGACGTCGCAACGGAACTCGCGTCGGCGCGGTCGGCTCTCGACGCGGCGGGGATCGACGCCGTGTTTCCCACCGATGCCGACGTGGTCCCTCTCCGCAACCGTGAACTGTTCGGGTGGACTGTGCGCGAAGCGGTCACCAACGTGATCCGGCACAGTGGGGCCCGGCAGTGCACGGTGGTCGTCGAACCCGGTCGCATCGAGATCTCCGACGACGGCGTCGGCACGTCCGGAAGGATCTCGGACGACGGACACGGCCTGCGAGGGCTCGCCGAGCGCGTGAAGGCGTCGAACGGCTCGTTGAGCGTGGGGAAGTCAGCTGCGGGTGGATTCCGGGTGGAAGTGGTGGCGGCATGAGTATCCGGTTGCTGTTGGCAGACGATCAGGCTCTCGTCCGAGGCGCCTTGGCGGCGCTGCTGGACTTGGAATCCGATCTGGAGGTCGTCGCGGAAGTCGGGCGCGGCGACGAGGTGGTTGCGGCGGCCGTGGAGCATCGCCCGGACGTCGCACTGCTGGACGTAGAGATGCCTGGCCTCGACGGCATCGCAGCGACTGCAGAACTGAGAAAGCACTACCCCGGTTGCCGAGTGATGATCGTCACCACTTTCGGCCGGCCCGGATATCTGCGACGCGCCATCGACGCGGGTGCCGATGGCTTCGTCGTCAAGGACACCCCGGCGCGCCAACTCGCCGACGCCGTCCGGCGCGTTCACATGGGCCTGCGGGTGGTCGATCCCACTCTCGCAACCGAGACGTTGACCGACGGAGTGTCCCCGCTGACGGCACGTGAGCAGGAAGTTCTCCGTGCTGCTGCCGAGGGAGGAACCGCAGGTCGAGTCGCCGCTGCGCTCCATCTGTCGGAAGGGACGGTACGGAATCACCTGTCCGCGGCAATCGGAAAAACGGGTACGACGACGCGAGCCGAGGCAATCCGAGTCGCGCGGGAACGGGGATGGTTGTAGGCCGCCCCGCGTGCCCAGGCGCCTTCTCGCGGGTCGGGCTGGCAAACTCGAGGAGTGAACTCGACTGTCGACCGCGATCCGTACGGCGATCCCTACGGGGAGACGTACGAATACACCGAGCCCGAACCCGCGCGGCTCGGGTTCTTCGGCACGCTCGGTCGCTGGACGACGAGGCTCGTCGTCGGCGTAGTTCTGATGGGACTCGTCGTCGTCGGCGGCACCGCGGTGCGGGTCTGGCAGGTGGCCCGGATCGACGACCACACGCCTGCACAGGCGATCGTGGTGCTCGGCGCAGCGCAGTACTCGGGCACTCCGTCGAGCGTGTTCGAGGCTCGATTGTCACAGGCAGCCGCGTTGTACGAAGAAGGGGTCGCACCGGAAATAGTGACCGTCGGCGGGAAGCAGGAAGGCGACCTCTACACGGAGGCTGCGTCCGGCCGTAACTACCTCATCGATCAGGGAGTGCCGGCGGACAAGATCATTGCCGTCGAACAGGGCTCGGACACGCTGGAAAGCATCGAGGCGGTCAGCGAAACGCTTCGCGCACAGGGTAAGTCGTCCGTCGTGCTGGTGAGCGATCCGTGGCATTCGTTGCGCACGCGCACCATGGCCCGCGACGCTGGACTCGAAGCGTGGACATCGCCCACCCGCACCGGCCCGGCCGTGTACACCCGCGAGTCCCAGGCCCACGGAATCGCGCGTGAGACCGGTGCGTTGCTGTGGTATCAGCTGACGCACTTCACCGCGGACTTCTCCTACACGGCAGGGCAATGACAGTGAGCGACTACACCGACCACGACATCGAACGATTCGTCACCGAAGCACCCAAGACCGCCGGGCTGGACAGCGGGCAGGAAAACGCGTCGCATCGCAGTCAGTTCGCGCGCGACCGAGCACGTGTGCTGCACTGCGCGGCATTGCGCAGGCTCGCCGACAAGACACAGGTGACCGGGCCGCGCGACGGCGACACTCCGCGCACCAGGCTCACACATTCACTCGAGGTCGCACAGATCGGTCGCAGCATCGGGGAAGGACTCGGCGCAGACCCCGACCTCGTCGACCTCGCCGGTCTCGCCCACGACATCGGGCACCCGCCCTACGGGCACAACGGCGAGAAAGCGCTCGACGAGGTCGCCGCGAACTGCGGCGGGTTCGAGGGCAACGCGCAGAACCTGCGCATCCTCACCGGAATCGAGCCCAAGATCCTCGATTCCGACGGCACCAGCGTCGGGCTCAATCTCACCCGCGCATCGCTCGACGCCGCCATCAAGTATCCCTGGTTGCGCCCGTCGCCCGGCGCGAAATTCGGTGCCTACGATGACGATTCCGCCATCTTGGACTGGGTACGCGACGGCGCACCCGACCGTCGCAAATGCCTCGAAGCCCAATCCATGGACTGGGCCGACGACGTCGCCTACTCGGTTCACGACGTCGAAGACGGCGTCATCGACGGCCGCATCGCACTCCGGTCACTCGGCGACCGGTCCGAGCAACGAGAGCTCGCCGAACTCGGTGTTCGCGAGTTTCGCGGCCTCGACCAGAACGAGCTCGTCGAAGCCGCCGAACGCCTGTCCCGCATGCCGGTGGTCCTCGCTGTCGGTGAATTCGACGGCACCCTCGCCGCGTCGGTCGCGTTGAAGCATCTGACCAGCGAGCTGGTCGGGCGATTCGCCACCGCAGCCATCGACGCCACCCGTCAGAAATGGGGAACCGAACCCTTGTCCCGGTACGACGCGGACTTGGTCATCCCGCCGATCGTTGCGTCCGAGGTCGCTCTGCTGAAGACGATGGCCTTGCGCTACGTGATGTCCGACGCGAGCCACAAAGTGCGGCAGGCACGCCAACGCGACCGCATTCACCGCGTCGCCGAATGGGTCGAACGATCCGGGCCGGGTGAGCTGGACCCTATTTTCGTCCCCGCCTGGAACGGCGCGCAGTCCGATGCCGAGCGCACCCGAGTCGTGGTGGACCAGATCGCGTCGTACACCGAAAGCCGCCTCGAACTGATCGACAAGCGCAGTCTCGGAGCTCAGGCCAGCTGGGGCTGATCCGCTTCGTCGGAGTCGTGGGACAGGACTAGACTGCCCTTCGTGGCCGGCCGAATTCCTGAACGTGACATCGCCGCCATTCGCGAACGCACACGGATCGAAGACGTCGTCGGTGACTACGTCTCTCTCAAGCGCGCGGGCGGCGACTCGATGAAGGGCCTGTGCCCCTTCCACGACGAGAAATCTCCGTCGTTCCACGTCCGACCCAACCATGGGCATTTCCACTGCTTCGGCTGCGGTGAGGGAGGTGACGCCTACTCCTTCCTCCAGAAGATCGAGCACATCTCCTTCGTCGAAGCCGTCGAGCAACTCGCCGACCGGCTGAACTACTCGATCACCTACGAGGGCGGAGGGCCATCGGTTCAACGTGACCGGGGCACCCGAGCGCGGTTGATCGCAGCCAACTCTGCGGCCCAGGAGTTCTACGCCGCGCGTCTGCGTGAACCCGACGCCCAGGCCGCTCGGGACTACCTGACCGAGCGCAACTTCGACGGCCAAGCCGCGCTGGCGTACGGCTGCGGATACGCGCCCGACGGCTGGGACACCCTGACCAAGCACCTGCTGTCCAGCGGCTTCGAAGCCAAGGAGATCATCGACGCGGGCTTGGCGACACCCGGTAAGCGCGGAACACCCATCGACAGGTTTCGGCGACGGTTGGTGTGGCCGATTCGCAGTCAGAGCGGCGACACCATCGGCTTCGGCGCCAGGAAACTGTTCGACGACGACACCATGCCCGGCAAGTACATCAACACGCCGGAAACCATGCTGTACAAGAAGTCTCAGGTGCTGTTCGGGCTCGACATGGCACGCAAGGACATCGCCAAATCGCATCAGGCCGTCATCGTCGAGGGATACACCGACGTCATGGCCATGCACCTGGCAGGCGTCAAGACCGCCGTCGCCTCGTGCGGCACCGCCTTCGGTGAGGACCACCTGGCGATGCTGCGTCGACTCATGATGGACGACAGCTACTTCCGCGGCGAGGTCATCTACACCTTCGACGGCGACGACGCAGGCCAGGCGGCCGCGATGAAGGCTTTCGAGGGTGATCAGAAAATTGCCGGACAGACCTTCGTCGCCATCGCGCCCGAGGGCATGGATCCCTGCGAGCTGAGGCAGAAATCCGGCGACCCCGCCGTACGTGACCTCGTTGCACGCCGCACCCCGATGTTCGCCTTCGTCGTGAAATCGCTTCTGCGTGAACATGATCTGGACACGCCCGAAGGTCGGGTCGAAGCGCTGCGCAGAACCGTCCCCGTCGTGGCGCGGATCAAGGACGCATCGCTGCGCGACGAATACGCGCGCCAACTCGCCGGCTGGACCGGTTGGGACGACACCGCGATGGTTCTCGCACGGGTTCGAGACGAAGCCAAGAAGGGCGCACGCGGAGACACGAAGAAACGCACACCGTTCGACAAGCGCCAGGCGCCCCCGGCGGAGGTGCCGGCAGGCCCGACGCGTCCACACCCCAAGGATCCGTCCCTGTGGCCTCAGCGTGAGGCGTTGAAGTCCGCGCTGCAGAACCCGGCGATCGCCGGGTCGGTCTTCGACTCACTGCCTCCCGAGACCTTCACTCACCCCGCCTACGCCGCCGTCAGCGCAGCGGTGACCGCCGCAGGGGGGACCGCCGCAGGCCTCGGCGGAGGGGAATGGGTCGACGCCGTCGCCAAGCGGACCGAAACTGCGGTCGTGAAATCGCTCGTGATGGAGCTCGCGGTCGAGCACATCCCGGTGGCGGACATCGCGCTCACGCGATACATCGGCGGGGTACTGGCTCGTCTACAGGAAGTCTGGGTGGGGGAGCAGGTCGCCGAGCTCAAATCCAAGATGCAGCGCATGTCACCGCAGGACAACCAGGACGAGTACTACGCGCTCCTCGGCGACGTCATTGCCCTCGAACAGTACCGACGAAGCCTGCTCGAACAGGCCATCGGCAACGTCGAGGACGACTCCGCAGCCGGCTAACGCTTACGCAGCTGATCCTGGGGGATGTAGAGCTGCGTCTCGTCGTCGATGGGCTTCATCGGCTCGAGCTTCGGCTGCGTGTTCAGCGAATCCGACAGCTTCTGCCTGCTGACCTCGATGACCTTCTTGGTCGCCGGGCTACCCGCCACGGCGGAAGCCGTCTTACGAATCTGCTCGTAGCGACCACGACCAGCCTTGGCTCCGAGCACGTACGCCGCCCCAGCAGCCAGAACCAAACGAATCATCACAAGTCCTTAGATCAGTGTTGTGCACGCGTCCCACCATCCTGCCTGACGGGGCCCGAGCAGGGCGATTTGGTACTCCCATGGGGGTGTGCGCTATTGTTTCTCTCGGCCCGCACGAGAGTGCGAAGCCACTGAGTAATCCCCTGTAGCTCAATTGGCAGAGCTTCCGACTGTTAATCGGACGGTTGCTGGTTCGAGTCCAGCCGGGGGAGCTCGAGACCCCCATCCAGTTCCTGGGTGGGGGTTTTCTGCTGTCGAGGGCGCACATTCACCCACCTGTTGTGCGTACGCAGACCTGCGCAACGCACAACAGGTGGGTGAATTTCGTCGCGGGTTGTGGATGTCATCATCGAGGACGTGAACCGCGACCGCCCGCCCGTCTTTCGGTTCAATCCGCGCGCGTACGAACTCGGGTTCTTCGAGGAGACGCAGGGGGAGTGCGATGCGTGCGGTCGACCGAGTGACCTGAAGTACCAGGGTTCGTTCTACTCCGTTGCGAAGGTCGAGTTTCTCTGTCCATGGTGTATCGCCGACGGTACGGCGGCCCGAAAGTTCGACGGTGAGTTCAACGACTGGATCGGTATCGACGGCGTGCCGCCGTCGCCGGATGGTGTGATCAGCGTCGATGTCGACGAGGCCCGTGAGGTGTCCGACCGAACGCCGTCGTACCCCTCGTGGCAGCAGGAGCAATGGCGGTCCCACTGTGGCAGGCCCTGCGCATTCGTCGGATACGTAGGCGCGGACGAACTCGTCGTGTATCTGCACGAGAAGGACTTCGCCGCCGATGTCGACGGTGGAACCGGTTTCGAGCCCGTCGTCGTGAGGAAGTATCTGGAAGTCGAAGGTGATCTGTCGGGCTACCTGTTCCAGTGCTTGACCTGCGGTGCACACCGGCTGCACGTCGACTCCTGTTGAGGCACTGCCGGATACAGGTTCAGGACGAGAGGAATCGGCTGATCTCGTCGGCGATCCGGTCGGCCTCCTCGGAGCCGACGGCGTGCGACGCCTCCGGGTAGACGACGACGGTGCCGTTGCCGAGTGCACGTCGCGCGACCTCCTCGGCGTCGGAGGCGTCGTGCATGACCGATCGTCCGGCGAGTATCGCGAGGACAGGCATTCGGAGGCCTTCCAGGTCGCTCTCGGGGATCAGCGACGGTTGCGGCAGCTTGATCGAGTAGGCGCTCATGGCGGTTTCGATCATCCGAGCCACGGCGTTGTCCTCGACAGGTGCGCCGCCGGCTGTGTACGAGGCGAACGAATCCCGCCAGGACTTGGGTAGCCACGAGACAGATGCCGGGATGGCTCGAACCGCCGTCCCGAGCGGGATGGTGGCGAACGTGTACGCCGGGTCGATCAGCATCAGGGAGGCAACACGGTCGGGGTAATGGGTTGCCAGGTTGGTCGCGGCCCATCCGCCGATGGACAGGCCCAGTAGGTTGAATTCGTCCTCGGGGAGTTGTTCGAGAGTCTGGTCGAGCCAGGCCGCGTTGTCGTCGTCGTTCTCGATCGGGACCTCTTGCACACTCATTCCCGGTTCGCCCAGCAGGTCCAGTGCGTACACGTCACCGAGTGCGAGCAGCGAGGGCATGTTCGTGGCCCAGATAGGGCTGGGTGACGATCTACCGGGAAGCAGCACGAACGGGTGCTCCGTCCTGGTCGGTCCGGTGCCGTCGAAGCGGTAGACACGAACGAATCCGAATTCCGTTCGTACGTCCAGGGTTCGGTCAGGCGTCGGCATGTCCTCCCAGGCGCGTTGGTAATCGGCCACGAACTTCTCGTGCTTGTCCTTGGAGTTCCAATGACCGACGGGGCTGGGGGTGCGGAGGGCGAATGCGCCCGCGGTCACCGTTACCGCCACGACGAGTGCCGCAATCACCCATGCTCGACGCCTTCTCCTGGGGCGGGTTGGCGATGGATCGTCCATGACTACCTCTGACCTTATGGTCAAAAATTGGTCGATGTCGGTAACCTTACGTCATGTCTGCGCGTATGTCAGGGGCCGATGGACCGACCAGAATCGAGCGCGAACGGCGTGCGCAGATCATCGCCGCAGCTGTCTCACTGGTCGCCGAACACGGATATGCCGCCGCGTCGTTGGCACGGATCGCCGATGCCGCGGGGGTCGTCAAGGGCACGGTGGTGTACCACTTCAACACCAAGGATGCGGTGCTCACGGCCGCATATCAGCATGTTCTGACCGCGCTGGTCACACACGTCGGCGAGCACGTCGACGCGTCGCCGCCACCGGAACGCCCCGAGGCATACGTGCGCGCGATGATCGGATACCTGGCGGATCATCCGGATCACGCACGAACCATGGTGCAGGCCGGACTGGCAGCTGCGAACAACGGCGCGTCCCGACACGAGAGGCATGAGCGCTGGCGTCCCCTTGCGGGACTGTTGTCCGAGGCCAGGGGTGACGACCGGGGACCGGGACGGGACGAGCGCACACTGGCGATCCTCGCGGGAGGGATGATCGACGCGGTCGTCGACGAATTCCTGGAGGACCCCACCTTCGACACGGGGTCGGCGGCGTCGGAGATCGTCGAGATGGTCGGCAGCAGGCTCGGAGCCGACTCGTGAGGCGCCGCGATGAGTTTTCATGCCCAGCGCGGTCGACACGAGCATGACAACTCACACTTTCACCGTGCCCGGTGCAACTCTGACGTACGACGTCGTCGGTCCGTCGAGCGAAGACGCGGTACCGCTTCTGTTGATCGGTTCACCTATGGACGCAAGCGGATTCGGAACCCTGGCGTCGCACTTCACCGACAGGGTGGTGGTCACCTACGATCCCCGCAACACCGGTCGCAGTACATGCGAGGACGACACCGCCGCAGTGACAGCCGCTCAGCACGCGGACGATCTCCGCGCGCTCCTGTTCGAACTGGGCTCGGACACGGTCGATGTCTTCGCGACCAGTGGGGGAGCAGTGAATGCGCTGGCATTCGTGGCTGCCCACCCCGGACTCGTTCGAACGCTCGTCGCACACGAACCACCGGCCGGTGCGACGCTGCCGGACCGCGACCACATCCGCGCCGTCTGCGAGGACATGGTCTCCATCTACGACGCGCAGGGCTCCGGCCCCGCGATGGCTGCATTCATCATGCTGGTGATGCACCGCGGTGAGGTCGACCATGACTACCTCGATCGACCGGCGCCGGATCCATCGCAGTTCGGCCTGCCGACGGACGACGATGGATCGCGCAACGACCCGTTGATGTCCAACATGCGCGGTGGCGTTGTGGATTTCGCGCCCGACGTAGACGCATTGAAGGCGTCCGGTACCCGCATCGTCGTCGCCGTCGGTGAGGAATCCGGCGGTCCGGTCGACGGTGAATTAGCCGGTCGCGCTGGATATGCCGTTGCTGCGCTGCTGGGCCGCGACGCCGTCGTGTTCCCCGGCGGACACCAGGGGTTCTGTGGCGGCGAGTTCGGCCAGACCGGCAGGCCCGTCGAATTCGCGGCAGCGCTGCGTTCCGTCCTGGATTGATCAGGTGTCGGATGTCGGCGCAATGGACGGCGCCGGTTCCGCTGTCGACGACGGTCGCGTCCGAGAACGGCTCCCGACGTCCCGCGATCGTGAGCGGTATCGTCCGGGCGGGATCTGTCGTTCGCGGCGAAAGGCACGACTGAAAGCGAATTCGCTGGCGTACCCGAGATCGGTTGCGATCGTGTCGAGGGAGTCGTCGGTATCGCGTAGCCGTCGGGCTGCAAGATTCATGCGCCAGTCGGTCATGTACTTGCCGGGAGTGGTTCCGGCGAAGACGGCGAATCGCCGCATCAAAGTCTGTTTCGACGTCGACACTTCGCGCGCCAGCGACTCCGTGGTCCACGGACGGCCGGGCTCCTCGTGGATCTTGCTGACTGCCGAGTAGAGCAACGGGTCACGAAGAACGCCCCACCAGGACGCCGACAGTTCCGTGTCGGTCGAGAGCCAGGCTCGCATGACTTCCACCAGGAGGACGTCGACCAGACGGTCCAGCAACAGATCCGTGGCGGGTCCAGGTGCGGCAAGCTCCCTGCCGAGGATGGTGACGATATCGGACGCACTCGCGTCGAGTTGCGGCGCAGAGAGATGAAGTACGGGAGGTAGAACCGCGAAAACGGGAACGGGAGCCGCGAAATCGTAACTGTACGAGGCTCCGAGGATGTGGGTCCGAGCGCCGCCGTCCCCGAGCGCGAGGGCCGCGCCGCGGAGCCTGGCATCGACCGCGGCCGCATTGTCGCAGGAGTGCACCGGAGCCGACGGTGCACTGGCGAGCGTGTGACCCGAGCCCTGGGCGAGCACTACGACGTCGCCAGGCATCAACATGCGGGGTGTGTCACCGTCGACGATCAGGTAAGCGATCCCGGCGGTGACTGCATACACGACGGCATCACGGTCTCCCGCCCACTCCACACCCCATTCGCCTGCGGCGGTGATCCGAGCGCCTGCACTGCCCCGTACCGACGAGACCGACAACATCTCGGAGAGAACATCCACCTGTCGAGACTAGCAACGGTCCACCGAAATGCTCATAACGATTGTTCGAATGGTTCATTCGGGTATTTTTCGGGGAGTTTCAGCCATGGATGCGTCGTCGTTGCGGTTCTAGCGTGGATCACAGCCGCGAGCACACAGCCCGCGACCTGGATGAGAGAAGTCTGATGAGCACACACGACAACACGGTTCCCGATGGCCTCGTTCCCAACGACGTACTGAATTCGACCACGCCTGTCGCGGTGTACGGTTTCGCTCGCGCCAAGGCAGGAAAAGAAGAGGCACTCGCACGCCTCATCCGTTCGATCGTTCCCGCCGTACGCGCCGAACAAGGATACGAGCAGTACTCGGTGCACACCACGCCGGCGCAGCCGGGTGCGTTCGCGTTCTACGAGCGATGGTCGACCGGGGCAGATATCGCCCGCCACCTCCAGCAACCGTTCATGCAAGCCTATTTCGGTGCGCTCCCCGAACTCGTCGAGGGCGACCTCGAGGCCGAATGGCTCCGGCCGTTGAGCGACTGAGCCGCACCGCCAACTCGGGCTGATCAGGTGTCGGATGTCGGTGAGATGGACGACGCCAGCTCCACCGTCATCGTGACACCGCCGCCGGGGGTGTCCGACACAGAGACCGACCCGCCCATCGCGTCGACGAAACCGCGGACCACGGACAGTCCGAGGCCGACGCCGGTGGTGTTGTCGGTGTCGCCGAGGCGCTGAAATGGCTCGAAGACAGCGTCTTTCGAGCCGAGCGTGATCCCCGGGCCACAGTCGGCGACAGTGATGATCGTGCGGTCGCCGACGGTAGCGGCGCCGATCCGGATCGTGGTGTCGGCGGCGTGCCTGGCTGCGTTGTCGACGAGATTGGCCAGTACCCGTTCGAGCAGAATCGGGTCGGCCGCGACGGTGGTGTCACCGACGTCGACGACGAGGTCGGGTGTGCCTCGCGTAGTGGAGTCGCACGCTGCTCGCACCGCGTCCTCGACCCGAACGGTCGACAGCGTGGGCCGAACGACACCGGCGGCGAGGCGAGACGAATCGAGCAGGTTCCCGACGAGAGCGGTCAACGTGTCGGTGGACTCGTCGATCGTCGCGAGCAACTCAGCGGTGTCGTCGGCGGAGAATTCGACGTCGGTGCTGCGCAGGCTGGAGACCGACGCCTTGACAGCGGCGAGGGGAGTTCGGAGGTCGTGGCTGACGGACGACAGGAGGGCCCGTCGCAAGCGGTCACCCTCCGCCACAACCGATGCTGTGCTCGCTTCCTCGGCCAGTTCGGCTTGACGGATGAGTCCCGCCGCCTGGTTCGCGACCGCTGCGAGTACTCGTCGATCGTGTGCACCGGTTTTCGATCCGGCCAACAGCAACGCGAAATCGGCGTCCGGCGTCTCGATCGCGGTGTCGGCCGAGGGGGCGTCGGTGGGCGCGTCGCTACCGACGGATTCGACGACGTCGCCCGACCGTCGAATGATCGATACTGCACGCTGCGAATAGGTTTCACGGACTCGCTCCAGCAAGGCGTGCAGGTCACCGCCGCGCAGAACCGTGCCTGCGAACAGTGTCAACAGCTCGGCCTCCTGAGATGCACGTTTCGCCCGCGCGGCACGGCGAGCGGCGACATCGACAAGGAAGGCGACGGCGACGGCCATGATCAGCAGCACCACCGTCGTGACGAAATTGTCCGGTTCGGCGATGGTGAAACTGTAGCGGGGGTCGGCGAAGAAAAAATTGAGAAGCAACCCGGCTATCAGTGCCGACAGCGCCGCTGCGGCAACTCCACCGAGCAATGCGACTGCAAGAACCACCATGAAGAACAAGGCACTCTCGCCGCCGAGGTCGAGATAGGGGTCCACGAGCAGCATCGCCAGCGCCGACAGGAACGGGACGACGACGGCTGCCGCCCAGGAGATAATCCGCCGGTGCGTCGGATCGGGTCTGATCAGTCGGGACAGACGCCACCCGCGGCTGACCTCGTCGTGCGTGACCATGTGGACGTCGATCTTCCCCGACTTCTGGATCACGGCAGCACCGATACCCTCGTCGAGAATGCGGGCCCACCGAGAGCGTCTCGACGTTCCGATCACCAACTGGGTTGCGTTCACGCCGCGGGCGAACTCCAGCAGGGTGACAGGAACATCGTCGCCGACGACACTGTGCATGCTGGCGCCGAGACGCTCGGCCAATGCGCGGACCTTACCCATCTGCGGCGCCGACACTCCGCTGAGCCCATCTCCTCGAATGACGTGCAGCACCATCAGATCCGCGGACGACTTCGATGCGATACGCCGCGCCCGACGCACCAGCGTCTCCGATTCGGGTCCACCGGTGACCGACACGACGACCCGCTCGCGCGCCTCCCACGTCTCGGTTATCCGGTGTGCCGTTCGGTATTTGGCCAGGGCCGCATCGACCTGATCGGCGATCCACAGAAGGGCGAGTTCCCGCAGCGCAGTGAGGTTGCCCTGCCGAAAGTAGTTGCTCAGTGCTGCGTCGATCTTGTCGGCGGCGTAGATGTTCCCGTGCGACAGGCGACGTCGCAGTGCTTCGGGAGTGACGTCCACCAGTTCGATCTGATCCGCGGCTCGGACCACCGAATCAGGGACGGTCTCGCGCTGCGGGACGCCGGTGATGTGTTCGACGACGTCGTTGAGACTCTCGAGATGTTGGACGTTGAGAGTCGACACCACATCGATCCCGGCGGCAAGCAAGTCCTCGACATCCATCCAGCGTTTGCCGTTTCGGCTGCCGGGGGTGTTGGTGTGCGCGAGCTCGTCGACGAGGACCAGACCAGGTCCACGCGCGATGACGGCGTCGACGTCGATGTCCAGCGCTTTGCTACCGCGATAGTCCACGGTGCGCATCGGGAGGTTCTCGATTCCCTCGAGCAGGGCTGCGGTGCGCGCGCGGCCGTGGGTTTCCACCACGGCCGCAACGACATCGCATCCGCGTTCCTTCCTGCGATGCGCTTCGCCGAGCATCGCGAAGGTCTTCCCGACGCCAGGAGCGGCGCCCAGATAGATGCGCAGTTCACCGCGGGCGTCGGGGGACATCAGCTGCAGCCAGGGGCGGTCAGACCCAGCGCGACGTTGAGCTCCGGCACGTCGACTCGCTCGTTGCCGAGGAAACCGAGTTGGCGTCCCGAGGTGTACTCGTCGACGAGGGACCTCACCGTGTCCTGACTCAGCCCGTTCACCTCCGCGACTCGGGCGATCTGGATTGCCGCGTAGGCGGGGCTGATGTGTGGATCGATGCCGGATCCGGATCCGGTCACTGCGTCGGCCGGAACCTGATCCGGGTCGACGTTCTCACGTTCGGCGACCTGCACGCGTCGCTGCTCGACGAAATCGGCAAGCGTCTCGCTGCTCGGTCCCTGGTTCGAGGGAAGTGCGGCGGCAGGATCACCCGGTGCGAACGCGTCCTCGTCGGCCACCGATCCGGTGACCCGGGTGTGGAAGAACGGATCCGGCATGCCGTCCTCGACCTGAGGGTCCACGCCGATCAAGCTGCTGCCGACCACGCAGCCGGCGCTGTCGGTCAACGGCGACCCTTCCGCGGAGTCCGATCCGAGCCTGCTCACCGCCCACACTGCGGCCGGGTACCCGACGCCCAGAATCACCGTGAGTGTCAACAGGACGGCGAGTCCGGCGACGATCTGACCGAAGAACCTTTGAACGAAGCGCATGTCAGCCTATCCCTGGGATGAAACGAACAACGAGATCGATGAGCCAGATACCGATGAACGGGGTGATCACACCACCGACTCCGTAGACGAGAAGGTTCCGCCGAAGCAACGTCCCCGCGTTGGACGGCACGTAACGAACGCCTTTCAGCGACAGGGGGATCAACCCGATGATGACCAGTGCATTGAAGATCACCGCCGACAGAATGGCCGATTCCGGCGTTGCCAGCCCCATGATGTTCAACGTGCCGAGTTGCGGATACACCACGCTGAACAGTGCCGGCAGGATGGCGAAGTACTTCGCGAGATCGTTGGCGAGCGAGAAGGTCGTCAGCGCTCCCCGCGTGATCAGCAGCTGTTTTCCGATCTCGACGACCTCGATGAGTTTCGTGGGATCGGAGTCGAGATCGACCATGTTGCCGGCTTCTTTCGCGGCCGATGTGCCGGTGTTCATGGCGACGCCGACGTCCGCCTGCGCCAAGGCAGGAGCGTCGTTGGTCCCGTCACCCGTCATGGCCACGAGACGACCACCCTGCTGTTCTCGGCGAATCAGTTCCAGCTTGTCCTCGGGGGTGGCCTCGGCCAGGAAGTCGTCCACCCCGGCCTGTGCGGCAATTGCTTTGGCGGTCTTCGGATTGTCGCCGGTGACCATGACCGTGCGGATTCCCATTGCGCGTAGTTGCGCGAAACGTTCCGCGATTCGAGGCTTGACCACATCCGACAACTCGATCACGCCGAGGACACGCGCCGAGTCGTCCTGTCCGGCGGAGGCGACGACCAGGGGAGTGCCGCCCATCTCCGCGATCGAGGTGACGGTCTCCTGTGCGTGGAAATGTAGGCCAGGGCCTACATTTCCACGCACGTGGGAGTCGACCCACGCGAGGACGGAATCCGCTGCCCCCTTGCGGATTCGAGTGCCGTCCAGGTCGATTCCGCTCATTCGCGTCTGTGCGGTGAACGGGACGAACTCCGCTGACTTCTCCGATTCGGTCGGGTGCAGGGGCAATCCGAAATCGAGCGCGCACAGATCCACGATGCTGCGCCCCTCCGGCGTTCCGTCCGCGAGGGAGGACAACCGGGCGGCCGCAGCCAATTCGTCGGCCGTGACGCCTGGAATCGGATGGAGCCCGGTGGCGCGGCGGTTTCCGTAGGTGATCGTGCCGGTCTTGTCCATCAACAGAGTGTCTATGTCGCCTGCTGCCTCGACGGCGCGCCCGGACATGGCCAGCACGTTGCGCTGGACCAACCGGTCCATCCCGGCAATCCCGATTGCCGACAGCAGGGCGCCGATGGTCGTCGGGATCAGGCAGACGAGCAGCGCGATCAGTTTGACGGGATCCTGCGCCTCACCCGCGTACGCGCCCATGGGACCGATCGCGACGACGGCGAGAAGGAAGATGATCGTCAGGGACGCCAGCAGGATGTCGAGCGCGATCTCGTTCGGGGTCTTCTGCCTCGAGGCGCCCTCGACGAGAGCGATCATCCGATCCACGAACGTCTCGCCCTGCGCGGACGTGATCTCGACGACGATACGATCCGAGAGAACTGTGGTGCCACCGGTGACCGCGGACCGGTCGCCGCCCGATTCACGTACTACGGGTGCGGATTCGCCGGTGATGGCGGACTCGTCGACCGTCGCGATTCCCTCGATGACGTCGCCGTCGCCTGGGATGACCTCTCCTGCGGAGACGACCACGTGATCCCCGACGCGCAGGTCCGTACCCGGAACTTCCTCGATGCTTCCGTCGGTTGCCCGACGCTTGGCGACGGTGTCGCGTTTGACGGCTCTCAGGCTGGCGGCCTGTGCTTTTCCGCGCCCCTCGGCGACGGACTCGGCGAGGTTCGCGAACAGGAGGGTGAACCACAACCATGCCGCGACGAGCCACGCGAACACCGACGGGGACAGCACGGCGAGGACCGTGCAGACCACCGATCCGACGAAGACGACGAACATCACGGGGTTGCGTGCGAGATGCCGGGGATCGAGTTTGGCCGCGGCGTTCGGCAGCGAAGTCCACAACTGACGTGGACTGAAATATCCCGACCTGACCGGTGACGGTGACTCGTCGACGTCGGATTCGTCTGCGAGGAGCGGGGAGGTGGTGATGGTCATTGCAATGCCTCTGCTATCGGGCCCAGAGCGAGGGCCGGGAAGAATGTCAGTGCCGCAACGAGAACCACGGTTCCCAGTACCAGGACCGAGAACAACGGACCGGTGGTGGGCAGGGTTCCAGGATTCGGTGCGCTGCGCCGCTGGGTGACGAGTGATCCGGCGAGTGCCAGGACGAAAATGATCGGGAGGAAGCGACCGAGCAGCATCGCGACGCCGAGCGATGTCTGGAACCAGTCGCTCGTGACGGTGAGCCCACCGAAAGCGCTGCCGTTGTTGTTGGCAGCGGAGGCGAACGCGTAGAGCACCTCCGTGAAACCGTGGATGGAACCGGGAGTGCCCGGTTCACCGGCGTTGCCCTGAAAACCGGTGGTGGACGACAGGATCACGGTGATCGCCGTACCGGTGAGAACCAACGCGGGCATGACGAGCACCGACAGTGCGGCGAGGGTTATCTGGCGTTGGCCGATCTTCTTACCGAGATACTCGGGTGTTCGGCCGACGAGCAGACCGCCGACGAAGACTGCGATGACGGCGAGGACGAGTAGGCCGTACAAGCCGGTTCCCACACCGCCCGGGGCGATTTCACCCAGCAGCATGTTCAGTAGCACCGCACCGCCGCCCAGTGGGGACATGCTGTCGTGTGCGGAATTGACCGCGCCGGTGGACGTACCGGTGGTCGCCACGGCGAACAACGTGGATCCAGGGATGCCGAAACGAACTTCCTTGCCTTCGAGCATCACTCCGGCGGCTTGGGCAGCCACACCGCGTGCGCCCGATTCTGCAGCAGCGGTCACCGCGAGCAGGGCGCCGAAGAGAACTGTCACCACGGCGAGCAGTGTCAGGCCTTGCTTTCGATCGCCGACCATGGTTCCGAACGTCCGGGTCAATGCCACCGGGACGAGCAAGATGGAGATGATCTGTACGACGTTGGACAACGGCGTCGGATTCTCGAACGGATGCGCCGAGTTGGCGGCGAAGATGCCGCCACCGTTGGTACCGAGCTCCTTGATGGCTTCCTGCGATGCGGCAGGAGCCAGCGCATTACCGGCCGTCGACCCGTCGAGTCCGGTGGACGCGAAACTGCTGGCGAAGGACTGCACAACGCCCTGGGTCAACAGGATCAGGGCGACTACGAAGGACAAAGGGAGCAGGATGCGAAGTGAACCGCGTACGAGGTCGACCCAGAAGTTGCCGAGTTCACCGCCCGTCCGTACGCGGACGAATCCACGGACAACTGCGATGGCCACCGAAAGCCCGACGGCCGCCGACACGAAGTTCTGCACGGCAAGTCCTACGGGCTGAGTGAAGTTCGACATCGTCGTCTCCGGCACGTAGGACTGCCAGTTCGTGTTGGCCACGAACGATATCGCCGTGTTGAACGCAACCGAGGGACTGACGCCGGGTAGGCCACCGTTCAGCGGGAGCACGCCCTGAACTCGTTGCAGCACATAAAGAAAGAACGCACTCGCAATCGAGAATCCCAGAACGGACAACGAGTACCCGATCCAGGTCTGCTGCGACCGTGAATCGATCCGACACAACCGGTAGATCCAGGTCTCGACGCGGAGGTCCGCCATCGCCGGTGACCGCACCACGGTCGCCGCCCCACCCGAGGCGGAGGCGACGTCCGGTGCTCGGTCGCTGTCGTGCGCGAACACTTTCGCCATGTAGTCGCCCAGCGGGACGTAGGCGGCCGCGAGTACGACTGCCACGACGCCGATCTGAAGGGCAGAAGCCAGAGCAGAGTTCATCGCCGTCAGAACCTTTCGGGATCGACGAGTGCAACGAACAGGTACACGATCGTTGCGGCCGCGATCACCAGCAGGATCACGCTGATTGCGCCGTCGAGTGTCATTTGGACACCCCGTTCGAGGCGATGGCCTTCAGGATCAGTGCGCACACACCGAATCCGCCGGCCATGACCACGAGGTAGCCGAGATCAGCCATGAATTTCTTCGCCCTCTTTTTCGTAGCGTTCCGGCGGCCCAGTGCCTGCCGGTCGACTGCATGTCTACTGCCGTGTGTGCGCCGCGGAACGGATCCTTACGGATCCTTTACGGGACCGAACCGAGTTCTGACGCGAACAAGACGGCAGCGATGAATTTCGAGCGACACGACGGTCGGTACTGCAGACGACCTCGAAGGAGAAAGAACATGGGCACGATACGGCTGGAACTGTTCGCAACGCTCGACCTCGTGGCTCAAGCGCCGGGAGGCCCCGAAGAGGATCCCACCGGGTTTCCCTTCGGAGGATGGCAAGCGCCTCTCATGCACGAACTCACCGGAGCTCAGGTGCAGGCTGCGTACGAGGGAACCGAAGCGTTACTGCTCGGGCGTCGAACGTACGACATCTTCGCCGCGTACTGGCCGCACCAGGAAGGTGGTCAGGACGATTCGATCGCGACATTGTTCAACCGCGTCCCCAAGTACGTGGCGTCGCGCGGCACGCCCGATCTGTCGTGGAACGGTGCCACGCACCTGGGCTCCGACCTGGCGTCGGCGATAGGGGAGATCAAGAATCGGCACCAGGACATCAAGGTCGTCGGGAGCCTGAACTTCGTGCAGACGCTGGTGCGCGAGAAGCTCTTCGACCGCATCGATCTGTGGCTGTATCCCATAGTTCTCGGAGTGGGCAAGAAGGTGTTCGACGGTGGTGCGGTCCCCACCAACCTCGAGTTGCTGGCTCCGCCGGAGGCCACGGACAACGGCGTCACCTACCTCCAGTACGGGCGACTCGACGGCACGCCGCAGACAGGCGACATGTCCGCCGAGCGGCAGTGATTCGGAAGGCCTGGATGCACGTCAGGGTGCCCCGGACTTCTACCGGGGCACCTTGCGCGGGCTCGGAGTCGGGGTGGTGTCAGGACACGATCGCGTCGGCTTCGATCTCCACGAACAGTGCTTCGTCGATGAGTGCGCCGACTCCGAGAAGCGTCGACGCCGGACGAATCGAGGCGAAGATCTCGCCGTGGACTGCGGCGACCTCCTGCCACAGCGACACATCGGTCAGGTAGATGCGGGTGCGGATGACGTCCTGCAGCGAACCACCCGCCTCCACGAGCGCGCGTTCGATGGTTTCGAGTGCGGCTCGGGCCTGCTCGGCCGCGGTTGCTCCCTGACCGGTGGTGCCGGACACCGCAATGTGGTTGCCGATCCGGACTGCGCGGCTGTACCCGATCTTGGGTTCCCACTCGGACCCGGACGAGATGTTCTGTCTTTGGCTCATGGGGCCCAATTATGCTGCTCTACTTGTAGAACCCCTCGCGCAGGTTGATTCCGTGCTCCACCCACACCTTGAGGGCAGCGAGCATTCCCGTCCAGCCCTGGCAGTTGCCGAACGCGCTCTTTGCACCGGCAGGCGTCGGCCTCCACGAGGACTCCGTGATCGTCACGAGTGTCCTGGTGTCGTCATCGAGTGGCTCGAACTCGAAGGTCGTCGTGGTGCTCCCGTCGTCGGAGGACGTACCTTCGCCGTCCCACCTGATCACGATCCGGTTGGGTGGATCGGCGTCGATCACCTGAACGGGGAACGCGCCGGGAAAGTCGTGGAAATCCCAGGTCACCTCGGTGCCCGCGTCGAGCCGCCCGCGTGCACCTCCGGTGGTGAAGTACCTCGACAGCTGCTCGGGGTCGGCGACGGCCTCGTAGACATCGGCGACGGGTCGGGAAATTCGTCCCGACACGGTGAAGGACAGTTCGGTCAGATTCTCAGACATGTTGTATTTTTACAACATGATGGCTTCCGGGCACAAGGGTGACGACGACGACCGCGTGTTCAAAGCGCTTGCATCGCCGCTACGTCGACGCATGCTGGACGCCCTGAAAGAAGCTCCCCGCAGCACGGGCGAACTGTGTGCGCTGTTTCCCGACATCGACCGGACGACAGCGCTGCAGCACCTGCGAGTCCTCGAATCCGCCGAACTCGTGACCGGTCGCAAGATCGGCCGCGAGCGCCACCTCGCCTTGGCGCCGCTGCCGATCAAGCGAATCTCGGACCGGTGGATAGGGGAGTACACCCGCGCCGCCGTCGACCTGCTGGGGCGCCTCGACGAGTCGTGACCGAGCCGGGGTCAGACCACAGGCGCGGTGACGGCGGCCAGTGCCTCCTCGATGACGGACACGACCGCGGCCGGCTCGGCAATCATGACCAGGTGAGGTGCACCGATCTCGACGACGGAGCGCAGCCCCGCACGTTCGTAACCGAAACGCTCCACATCGGGGTTGATGGTGCGGTCGTTGCTGCTCACGATTCCCCAGCCCGGCTTGGTCTTCCACGCTGCGACGGGCGCCGCTTCACCGAATGCCGCTGCTGCCAAAGGTCGTTGAGACACTGCGAGTACTTCGGCAGTCTCCGGCGGAATGCCGGCGGCGAAGACCTCGTGAAACGAGTCGATCTTCACCGAGACGTCGGTACCGTCCTCGGAGCCCGCGACGGGGAAGGGTGTGTAGACGAGATTGGCAGCGAGGTCGGAGTCGGGGAACCTCCCCTGCAGCTCACCGAGAGATTCACCCTCCTCGAGGGCGTAACCCGACACGTAGACCAGGCCGACGACGTTGTCTGCGGCGCCCGCCACCGTGATGACAGCGCCGCCGTACGAGTGCCCGGCCAGGAGGACGGGTCCCTCGATCGACTCGACGATGGATCGGATGTACGCGGAGTCTCCGAGGAGGCTGCGGTTCGGCACCGCGGGCACGAGAACGCGGTAGCCCTTGTCGATCAACCGTCGTGTGACCGGTGTCCAGCTTGACGCATCTGCAAAAGCGCCGTGAATCAGTACAACCGTGGGAGTGCTGGCCATGATGGTGCCTTCCGGAAGACGAGAGAACGGTGTGTTCTTAACGAAACTCTCGTCTCCCGGGCCGACGATGTCGTCGCGGCTGGCCGCCAGATACGCTGCGCGCTGGTGGGGGTTCGCCCTACCTGCCAGCAGGGGTGGCATCCGTCTCATCGGTCCGATTCGACGATTCCGTTCAACACCTCCGGTGCCATTCCGAATCCGACGAGTCGGTTCAATGGGATCGACGCCATCATGCGCACCATGTCGACGCCCAGTGCGTCGTCGGAACCCGATGGTGCGGACGGGAACATGTCGGCCAGGGCGGGAGCGGTCCGCGGGTCGGCGAGTGCTTCGCCGAGAGTCGAGTTCATGGTCAGCGGGATCTCGACGGAATCGCCGGAAATTGCCACCGTTGCCGACGCGCGGATATCGCGACTCGACGCGCCGACGTCGACGGTGTAGTCACCGTCCTCGACGGCCCATCGGTCCGTTCGAGTTTCCCAGTAGGCGAGCGCGGATCTGTCGAGGTGAATCTCGACGCGCTCGTCGGCACCTGCATCCAGCTCGGAGGTGACGGCGAACCCTTTCAGCTCGCGGGGCGCTCGAACGAGCACCGAATCGGGCTTGCCCACGTAGACCTGAACGACGTCGCGGCCGGACCGGGAACCGGAGTTCGTGACGGTGACCGACACGGTAACGCCGGAGTCCGTCACGGACACGTCGAGATCGGAGTATCGAAACTCGGTGTAGGACAATCCGTGTCCGAACGGATAAGTCACCTCGATCTCGCGGGCGTCGTACCAGCGATACCCGACGAAGATGCCTTCCCCGTAGCGGACGTGTGAATTCTCGCCCGGGAAGTTCAGATAGGCCGGCACGTCCTGGATTCTCTCCGGGACCGTCTCGGTCAATCGGCCCGACGGATTGACGACGCCGAACAGTACATCCGCGAGAGCGCCGCCTGCTGCCTGGCCGAGTAGGGCGCCGTCGAGGATCGCAGGGACGATCGTCGAAATCGGCTGCAGGCGAAGAACACCGCCGTGGGACAGTACGACGACGGTTCTCGGCTGCGTCCGCGCGATGGCTGTGATCAGGTCCAGCTGATCGTCGGGGATGTCGATGTCTTCGCGGTCGAATCCCTCGGACTCCTGACGTGCGCCGAGTCCGACGAACACCACGGCCACGTCCGCGTCGGCGGCAGCAGCGACCGCGTCGGCATGCAGTGAAGCGTCGGCATGCGGTGGGTTGTCGGTCGTCGTGAAGCCTTGGTGGTATGTGACGGACGATGCGTGCCGCCGGATTTCGTCGACTGGCACGTCGAGGTGGGTGGGATTGACGTGCGAGCTGCCACCGCCTTGATAACGCGGCTCCTGTGCGAACTCGCCGATCACGGCTATCCGGTGATCGGTTCGCAGAGGGAGAACGTCGCGGTCGTTCTTCAGCAGAACGACGCTCCGAGCAGCTACTTCGCGTGCCAGGGCATGATGAGCATCGAGGTCGGGCGCGGTGGCTCCGTCATTGCGGCGCACGCGTCCTGCGAGTCGGGCGACGGCCTCGGCTGCGCGGTCGACTGCAGCCATCGGAACTGCGCCGGACTTCACGGCCGACTCGACCTGTGCATCGGTTGCGCCGCCGCGGCCGGGCATTTCGAGGTCCAGACCGGCCGCAACCGACGTCGGACGGTCGGCGACGGCACCCCAGTCGCTGACGACGACGCCGTCGAAACCCCACTCACCGCGCAACACGTCCGTCAGCAGCCACGTGTTCTCGGAGGCGTAGACGCCGTTGATCTTGTTGTACGAGCACATCACCGTCCACGGGTTCGCGGTGCGCACGATGTGGGAGAAAGCGTTCAGGTAGATCTCGCGGAGCGGCCGCGCATCGACGTCCGAGCTCGACCGCATTCGATCGTGCTCGGTGTTGTTCAGCGCGAAGTGCTTCAGCGACGCCCCTACGCCGGTTCTCTGCAGACCGCTCACCCACGCCGCACCCAGGATACCTGCCACGACAGGGTCCTCGGAGAGGTACTCGAAGTTCCTGCCGCAGCGGGGGTCTCGCTTGATGTTCACGCCGGGGCCGAGAAGCACGTCGACATCGAGGGCGCGGGCTTCGACGCCGAGGGCCTCGCCGACGCGACCGACCAGTTCGGGGTCCCAGGACTGGCCCAGTCCCACAGCGGGCGGAAAACATGTTGCAGGGGCGCTGCCGGCAAGTCCGAGGTGATCCGTCGCCCCGGTCTGCTTTCGGACGCCGTGTGGGCCGTCGGTCAGCATCAGCGACGGCACGGATCCGGCAGCGCGGGTGGTCCAGAAGTCCGCTCCGCTTCCCAGCGCAATCTTGTCGGCAAGCGACATGTCGGTGATCTCGGTGTTCTGGTCCATGGCTCGCCTCGTCGTCGAAAGGAAGTGATACCAAAACAGTACGTCGCTCGGTTTTGGTCTGCAACGGACCCGCCGTACAGTTCTCCTCGTGGCTCGACGAGGTGCGTACTCGAAAGGGGTGGCCAAGCGGGAGGAAATCCTGACGACGGCCCTCGAGATCGTCGCGCGCGATGGCTACAGCAAGGCCACCGTGCGAGAACTGGCGGACGCCGTCGGACTGAGTCAGGCCGGTCTGCTCCACTATTTCGGTACCAAGGAAGTGCTGTTCACCGCGATTCTGCAGCGACGCGACGAGGTGGACGTCGACCGCGCGCTCGGTGACCCCGGCGAGGATTCCTTGGTCGAATTGGTCGAGCACAATGCGGAGGTGCCGGGCCTGGTGCAGCTGTACTCGCGATTCGCCTCCGAGGCGGCCGAGAAGGATCACCCGTCCCACGAGTTCTTCCGTGAGCGCTACCGGTTGTCTCGCGCCGGGCTTGCTGCCGAGGTCGAGCGCATGCAAGCGTCCGGTGAACTACCGTCGGATCTCGACGCCGAGCGCATCGCGATCATGATGTTCGCCATGATCGACGGACTGCAGACGCACTGGATGTTCGACCCGGAGCTCGACATGGCGCAGCATGTGTCCTACTTCTGGGAAGTGCTGCGACGGGCCGGTAAGTAGTTTCCGAATCAATCAAATAGGTAAGCTCACCGCATGACGTCCACACGGTGGCTCGATAACTCCGAGCAGCACACATGGCGTGCCTATCTCGACGCGACCCGCCTGCTGGTGCGCGCGCTCGACGGGCAATTGACTCGTGACTCGGGCATCTCGTTCGCCGACTACGAACTACTGGTCGTGCTGTCCGAGGCGCCCGGTGGCAGGCTGCGCATGAGCGAACTCGCCGACGCCGTGACCACCACCCGCAGCGGCGTCACGCGCGCAACCACCAGGCTCGTGGACGCCGGTTGGGTGCACCGAGTCAAATGCGACGACGACAAGCGTGGGATGTCGGCCGAACTCACCGACGCGGGGATGGCAAAGCTCGCCGACGCCAGCCCGGGACACGTCGCTGCCGTGCGGGAGTTGATGTTCGATCGCCTGACAACCGAAGACGTCGCGTCACTGGGACAGGCATTCGATCGCATGAGGTCACACATCACCGGTTGACAGGTTCGATCACGAGCGCGGCTTGCCTGTCGACCACAGCACCCACAGGACGAGCAGCGGTTGGAACAGCAACCGGACGAAACGCTTTCCGTCCGAGTCCAGGCCGAAACCATCACGCTTGTTGACGAACTGGGCGATGTTGCCGGGAAAGATCGCGACGAAGAACGCTGCGACGAGGCGACCCAGCAGGACTCGATCCTTCTGCACGACGGCAAGACCGGCGCCGAGCATGATCTCGACACCCCCCGACGCCATCACGACGCCGTCCTCGTCGAGGGGGATCGATTTGGGCACCTGCGCGCGGAAGGTGTCGCGGGCCCAGAACAGGTGGCTGACGCCGGCGAAGACGAGGATGCCCGCCAGCGAGTAGCGGGCAACCGTGCGAGCGGGGGTGGTTTCGGGAAGTTCGGTTCTCGACATGCCCGGCCGCATACCCCGCACCGCGTGCAGTCATTCCTCGATCGTGGTGATCGGCTCCGCGGAGTCGGCGGTCAGGTGTCGTCGCCGGGGCGGGGGACCGGGGTCTCCCAGCGTCGGCGACGCTCGTCGTCGGTTTGGTCCCACCAGGGTGTGCCGCGTTCGCCGAGCGCAACCTTGGAGGCCTGAACTCCTGCCCGTGACTCCGGGGCGCCGCCCGTTGCCTTCACGTCTCGACGCCACGCCATGAGTATCGACCGTAGCTCCGCGGCTCGGTCCTCCGGAATTGCCGGGTCGGTCGCCCTCCATCGGCGACCGTTGATCACGACGTATCGACCGTCTTCGGTGCGCTCGGGGCCATCGGGCATGAAGTCGACGGTACGCATTGACATGCAAGCGCGTACTTGCCTATTGTTTTCCCATGCCCGAGGACTCGGGGACTCCCGAACTGTTCAAGGCGTTGTCTGATGCCACCCGTCGAGTGATTCTGGACGAATTGGTGCTCCGCGACGAGCAGACGCTGTTCGAGTTGTGCACCCGACTCATCTCGATCCACGGGTTTTCGTTGTCCAGGCAGGCGGTGTCCCAGCATCTGGACGTGTTGGAGGCCGCCGGATTGATTCGCTCGGAACGCAAGGGCCGCTATAAGTTTCACTATCTCGACACGTCACCGCTTCGCTCGATAGGCGACCGATGGCCGGTCGCCGGAGAACAGGAGAAATCATGAAGATCTACATCACCAGCCTCATGGTGTCCGACCAGGACAAAGCGCTTGCGTTCTACACCGACATATTGGGATTCGTCGTCAAGCACGCCATTCCGCTGGGCGAACACAAGTGGCTGACGTTGGTCGGTCCAGGCAACGAAGACGGCCCCGAACTCGGCCTCGAACCTGCGGAACACCCCGCGGTGAAGCCATTCCGCGACGCCCTGATGGCCGACGGCATTCCTGCCACGTCTTTCGCCGTCGACGACGTCCGCGCCGAATACGAGCGTCTTGTCGGCCTCGGCGTCGTGTTCACGCAGAAGCCCACCGACATGGGCCCGGTCACCGTCGCGACGTTCGACGACACCTGCGGCAACCTGATTCAGATCTCCAACTACGCAGGCTGAGATGGAGCGCAGGCGTGGCTCGGGCGTCTAGAACGCGTCCCCGGTGCGCCACGCCATCTCCTGCAGTGTCCACGTGTTGTCGTCGGGATCGGCGAATGCTGCGTACTTCACCCCGCCCCCCGCATCCTGGACGTCGTCGACCCGAACGCCGCGGTGTTCCAACTCGGCCCGCGATGCCTCGATGTCCGCGACGACCAGATGCAGCCCTTTGGTCGAACCGGGAGGCATCGAGTACGCACCGAGCCCGGTTCCCATGCTGATCGAACATGCCGACCCGGGAGGGGTCAGCTGAACCACGCGAACACCCTCCGCGGGAGTGACATCCACGTCGGCGACGAACCCGAGCTTGTCCACGTAGAACGCTTTGGCTCGATCGACGTCGCTCACCGCGATAGGGATCAGTTCCAACTTCATGTCCATGTGTCCTCCTCGAGCCCGGCACCTCGGCAGAGCCTAGCGCTGCTCTACCGGCCGAAGTCGATCTCGTCGGTCGAAACCGTTCCGGCTTTCCTTCCCGGGGCGCGCTGGTTGTCCCAGTACAGATTGGTGTGTGCGATCACCTGTTCCGGGCTCGGCGCACCCCACTCGGTCAAATCCTCCGTGGTGTGCGCGTCACCGACCAGAACGGTGTCGTAACCGCGGGTGAGCGCGCCGTGCAGTGTGCTTCTGATGCAGAAGTCCGTCTGGGCGCCCGCGACGACGATCCTGCCGACGGCCGACGTCGCGAGGACGGCGTCGAGATCGGTGTCCTCGAACGAGTCGCCGTACGTTTTGTGAATCACGGGTTCGGACGCGTCCCGTCTCAACTGTGGCACGTACTCCCAGCCCGGAGATCCCACGACGAGGTCGTCGGCCGAGTGCTGAACCCACACCACCGGCGCACCAGCGAAGCGTGCCTTCTCCACCAAGTCGACGATGCGACCCACCACGGTGTCGGAATCGATCGACGCCGCCATTACGTCGACCTGAACGTCGACGACGAGCAGCGCGGTACGCGGGCGGTCCTTCCACATCGTCATGCGACGACGATACTCAGTACACGTCGCGGACGTACCTCTTCTCGGCCGACAACGACTTGACGTAGGCGTCGGCGCTGGCTGGAGCGAGCCGACCATGCTGAGCGACAATTCCTTTGAGTGCGTTGTCGACGTCCTTCGCCATGCGTGACGCGTCGCCGCAGACGTAGAAGTGTGCGCCCTCCTGGAGCCACTTCCACAGCGTAGGACCGTGCTCGACCATCCGATCCTGCACGTACACCTTGGATGCCTGATCCCGAGAGAACGCGACGTCGAGGCGCGTGAGGGAACCGTCGTCGAGCATCGTCGTCAGCTCGTCGCGGTAGTAGAAGTCCGTTGCGGCATGTTGCTCACCGAAGAACAGCCAGTTCGGGCCGGTGTGGCCGAGAGCGCGCCTCTCGTGCAGGAAGGCGCGGAAAGGGGCGATTCCCGTCCCTGGTCCGACCATGATCATCGGTACTGTCGGGTCCTCCGGGGGTTTGAAATGCGCCGACTTCTGAACGAAGATTCCCACTTCCTCACCCTCGGCGTGGTCGGCGAGATACGTCGAACACACACCGCGACGCGGTATGCCGTGCACGTTGAACCGCACCGTGGACACGGTCAGTTGCACTTCGCTCGGGCTTTCCTTCGGGCTCGACGAAATGGAGTACAGCCGCGGCTGCAGCGGCTTTAGTACCGTCAGCCACTGGTCCACGTCCGCTGTCACCGGAGCGTGAGCCAGTACGTCGATGGACTGCCGACCCCACATCCAGTCCGCGAGCGCACTCTTGTTCTCCGGCATCAGCATTCGTTCGAGGTCGGCGTCGTTGGTGCGGGAGTGCACGAACTTCAGCAGGTCCGGTGTGGCCTTCGCGATCTCGAGCCGGTCGCGGAGAGCGATGCGAAGCGGCATCGACTCGTGCCCGGCAAGGTCGACGACGGTGTCTCCGTCCAGACCCGTTGCGCCCAGCCATTCCTCGACCAACACGTCACTGTTGCGCGGCCAGACGCCGAGCGCGTCACCCGCCGAGTAGGTGAGCGTGCCTTCCGGCAAGTGGAATCCGAACTGCCTGACGTCCTTGCTCGAGCCGGCCGCGCTCAGTGGGGTGTTTCGTACCAGTGCAGTGGGCAGCGGCGCCTTCTTGCCGTACGACGGCGCTCCGGCGGCCGATGCTGACGTCGGAGCGATCACTGCCGGCGGGACGGGCTGCGATGCCGTGTTCAGCTTGGCCAGCACCCGTTCGAGCCACATCGCCGACGCTTCCTCGTGGTCGGGTTCGCAGTCGACTCGGCCCACGAGGCGTTCGCCGCCGAGATCGGCCAATCTGCTGTCGAGTCGACGCCCGTTGCCGCAGAAGTCGTCGTAGTTTGAGTCTCCGAATGCGAGCACCGAAAAGCGGTGTCCGGTCAGATCCGGGGCGTCGTCCCCGCTGAGTCCGTCGAGGAACGTCGCGCCGTTGTCGGGTGCGTCACCGTCACCGGTCGTGCTGCTGATCAGCAGCACGTCTGTGTACTGCGACAGACGAGCGGCCGGAAAATCGTCCATGACGTGCTCCGTCACCGCGATGCCGGCGTTCCTCAACGCATCCACGCTGGAGTAGGCGAACTCCTCGGCCGTGCCGGTCTGCGACGCCCACAGGACGAGCACCGCTGCCTTGCCCGATGCATCCCGCCCGAGCGCGTCGCTCCCCGCCCGTGCGTCCAGTGCGGCTACGTCCTGGCGCGAGAACAGGCCTGCGAGCAGTCCTTCCACCCACGCTCGGGTCTCGGGGGAGAGGGGAGTAGTGGCGGGCAACATGGGAGTGCCGGCCAACGAACCGTCCGCGCGGAGACCGGCGAGAAGGCCTGCGATGTAACGCTGTTCGTGCACCGGAAGTGGTAGCGCCGGTCCGGCGTGATCGCCGACCAGGCCGGCCAACGCGTCGATTGCCGAAGGCGAAGCCGAAGCGGGCACGGAGTCGCTTTTCTCGACGGCCCCGGCAACCTTGGTCAACGTCACGGCGCACACCTTGAACTCGGGCTGTTGGGACAACGGATCGATCGCGTCGTTGGTCACGGCGTTGATGGACAGGTATTCACCGAAGGAGTCGTTCCAGTGGAACGGCGCGAAGCAGTCTCCCGGTCGGACGCGATCGCTGATCACGGCAGGCAGCACTGCTCGGCCACGCCGGGATGCTACTTCGATCCGGTCGCCGTTCGCAGCGCCGAGCCGTTCGGCATCGAGGGGATGCAGTTCGACGAAGGGACCAGGGTTCAGCTTGTTCAGTTTGGCCACCTTTCCGGTTTTCGTCATGGTGTGCCACTGGTGCTGAAGTCGGCCGGTGTTGAGCAGGAACGGGTAGTCGTCGTCGGGCATCTCCGCCGGTGCCATGGACGGTCGAGCGAAGAATTGCGCTCGGCCGGTCGGCGTAGGAAATGACAGGCGCGGAACCGATCCGTCGCTCAGCACGCGCTGAGTCTGGCTGATCCCGTCGTTGACGTAGCGAATGGGATGCCGGTCGGCGTCGTCGTGCGGCGGGCACGGCCACTGCAACGAGGTGGCGCGCAGACGGTCGTACGTCGCTCCGCGCAGGTCGTACCCGGTTCGCGGATTGGAGAACTGTTTGATCTCCTCGAAGATCTCCTCGGCGCTCGAATAGGTGAAAGCGTCGGCGAATCCGAGCTCGCACGCCATCGCTGCGATGATCTGCCAATCCGGCAACGCCTGCCCCGGAGCGTCGACGGCCTTCTGGAACAGTGTGAGGTTGCGTTCGGAGTTGATCATGACACCCTCCGATTCCGTCCACAGTGCGGCGGGAAGGACGACGTCGGCGTATCCGTTGGTCTCGTTGTCCACGAACACATCCTGAGTGATCACCAACTCGGCACGTTCGAGTCCGGCAATGACTGTCTTCCTGTTTGCCACCGAGGCAACAGGATTGGTGCAGATGATCCAGCATGCCTTGATGTCGCCGTCGGCCATGCGTGAGAACATGTCGATGGTGCCGCCGCCGACCTCGGTGCGGAGTGTTCCCGGAGGAAGATCCCACCGGTTCTCCACGAACGTCCGATCCTCCTCCGACAGCACGGACCGCTGACCCGGTAGACCGGGGCCCATGTACCCCATCTCGCGGCCGCCCATGGCGTTCGGCTGACCGGTCAGAGAGAACGGACCACTGCCGGTACGGCAGATCGCCCCGGTCGCCAGATGTAGATTGATCACGGCGTTCGTGTTCCAGGTTCCGTGCGTCGACTGGTTCAAACCCATTGTCCAGCAGCTCATCCAGTTGCCGGCCTCGCCGATCCACGTCGCGGCCGTCCGTAGTGCCTGCTCGTCGATGCCGGTTCTCCTGCTCACTTCGGCCGGCGTGTACTCGGCGAGGAAGCTCTCCATGGCGTCCCAGCCGTCGGTGAACTCGTCGACGAACTCGCGATCCACGTGACCGTCGGCGACCAGAAGGTGCAGGAGACCGTTCAACAGGTCCAGGTCGGTTCCGGGGGTGATCTGCAGATGCAGGTGAGCTTTGTCCGCTGTTGCGTTGCGCCGAGGATCGACCACGATCAGCTTGGCGCCCTGCTTGACCCGATCCATCATGCGTAGGAACAAGATGGGGTGACAGTCGGCCATGTTCGCCCCGGTGACGAAGAACACGTCCGCGTGATCGAAATCCTCGTACGAGCCGGGAGGGCCGTCCGCTCCCAACGATTGCTTGTAGCCGGTACCTGCGCTGGCCATGCAGAGTCGCGAGTTGGATTCGATCTGGTTGGTGCCGATGAAACCCTTGGCCAATTTGTTCGACAGATACTGCGCCTCGAAGGACATCTGCCCGGACACGTAGATCGCAACGGAGTCGGGTCCGTGTTCGTCGAGGATCGCCCGCAGCCTCCGCGCCGTCTCCTCGATCGTCCGACGTGTGTCCGAAGGCATCGGGTCGTCCCCACGCCTGGCTCTGGTCAGCGCAGTGGTGAGGCGCCCGGGAGCCAGCAGCATGTCCGACGTCGTCGAACCCTTCGTGCAGAGTCGGCCGAAGTTCGACGGATGAGACTTGTCTCCGACGGACTTCTCGACCGTCGCCGGGCCGTCGGGTCCCCGGGTGATCTGCAACGTCATTCCGCATCCGACGCCGCAGTACGCGCACACCGTCTTGACGGTGTCCACACTGACGTCGACTGTTTCTGTTGCCACGAACCCACGATCATCGTCCGAGGATTCCCATCGATGACCTGTCGGTTAGGCCGATGTGACGTTGTCCTCACGGCTGCCCGGTGCACGACGTGAAGTCGACCGGATCGGATCCGGACGAATCCGATGAATGGGACATTTCCGCTGGTAGGCGCGTTGACTTGCGCGAGTACTCCTGCGAGAGTAGTTCCATGTCGTCCATCCGCCTGTTCATCCTGGGGTCTCTTGCCCAGCGTGGTGAGATGCACGGCCATCACCTCAAATTGCTGGCCGAGGAAGAGCACGTCCACATGTGGACCGACATCTCCGTCGGCGGGCTGTACGGCGCGCTGAAGCGGTTGCATGCCGAAGGTCTGATTTCCGATGTACGCACCGAGCAGGAAGGCAACTTCCCGGCTCGCCAGGTGTACGGCATCACCGAGGCCGGTCGCGTCGCGCTGAGCGAACTCAGACGTGACGGACTGACCGACTACGTGCTACGACCCGATCCGTTCGACCTGGCCCTGAGCAGGCTCGACCCCGACCGTCTCGACGAGCTTCCCGGCATCGTCACCGGGCGCATCGCGATGCTGAAAGAACTACTGCACACCGCCCGAGAAGCAAATGCACGGGCGCGGCCGTACTTGTCGAGGGCCGAGACGTTCGCTCTGGAACATCGCGAGAAACGCCTGCACGCAGAAATCGACTGGCACGAAAGCCTCGTCGACGCCTTACCCGACCTCGTCGCCGAGGAACGTGCACGCACACACTTTCCGCCACCACGTCACTCACCGCCATCACACCGATCGAAGGGCTCTTCCACACCATGACCGAAATCAACTCACGAGCCTCGGCACCGGCCGCGGTGGTGCCGCGCCGCTCATGGCAGGCGCTGGTGGTGCTGCTGCTCGGAATGTTCATGGCGCTGCTCGACACCACCATCGTCAACGTCGCACTCCCGACCATCGAAACCAGTCTCGACGCGTCCGAGGCCACGCTGTCCTGGATCATCTCCGGGTACGCCCTCGCGTTCGGGCTTGCGCTCATTCCAGCTGGAAAAGTAGGTGACCGAATCGGTCACAAATGGGTGTTCTTCGCCGGATTGGCACTGTTCACCGTGGCCAGCTTCGCATGTGGGTTGGCTCAGAACGACATTCAACTCGTCGTCGCCCGTATCGTCCAGGGACTGGCCGGTGGCATCTTCGTCCCCGCCGTGACCGCGTTCATCCAGCTGCTGTTCCCAGGGCAGGTGCGGGGCAAGGCCTTTGCGATCATGGGCGCAGTCATCGGCGTCTCCACCGCGCTCGGTCCCATAGCAGGCGGTCTCATCATCGAGGCGTTCGGAAACGAGAACGGTTGGCGCGGAGTGTTCTGGGTCAACCTGCCCATCGGCATCGTCGGACTGATCGCCGCCGCGGTTCTGCTGCCGAAGCGATCCGAGACGGAGACCACGCCGCAATCCGGAATCGACTGGGTGGGCCTCGTTCTCGTCACCGCAGGTCTCGTCGCGCTGCTCGTACCGCTGATCGAAGGCCAGGACCAGGGCTGGCCACTGTGGACGTATCTGACGCTCGTCGCAGGTGTGCTGTTGATCGCTGCGTTCGCCGTATGGGAAGTCCGATACACACGACGCGGACGCAACCCGCTGGTGCCGCCGAAGCTTTTCACCCACCCGGCCTTCACCGGTGGCACCATCCTGGCGCTCGTGTACTTCGCGTCGTTCACCAGTATCTTCTTCACGCTGTCGCTGCTGTGGCAATCAGGTCTGGGCAACTCCGCGCTGTCGTCGGGAGCAGTGATGCTGCCGTTCGCAATCGGAAGCATCATCGCGTCGTCGCAGAGCAACAAGCTCACCCAACGCCTCGGGCGCACAGTATTGCTGCTCGGGACGTCGTTCGTCGCCATCGGTCTGATCTGGATCTGGATCGTTCTCGCGACCACCGAGGCCGCAGACCTCACCAACTGGAAACTGCTGCTGCCCTTGTTCATCGGCGGACTCGGCAACGGCGCCTTCATCGCACCGAACGCGCAGTTCATCGTCGCGACGGTCGACCGTCAGGATGCGGGAGCGGCCAGCGGCGTGATCTCGACGATGCAGCGCATCGGCAGCGCCGTCGGCATCGCGGTGATCGGCAGTGTCCTTTTCGGATCGCTGACGATCACCGGCCCCGACACCGTGGCCAGCGGATTCATGCACGCCGCGTCCGTCGCAATGGCCGTCAGTGCGGCATTCGGTGTCGCGGCACTGCTGCTCGTCTTCGCTCTGCCCAAGCGAGTCGACGCACCAGGGCCACCTGTCCGGAGTGAGTGACCCCTACTAGGGGAGGCTGCGCTTGTGCGCTTCGATCACCGATCGCGCAAGCGCAGCGATCTTCACGTTCATGTCCTGCGACGTCTTGCGCAGCATCTCGAATGCCTGATCGTCGCCGACGTCGTGCGTCGCCATCAGAAGGCCGATCGCCTTGCCGATCTCACGGTTGCTCTCCAACCCGGCACGCAGGGTGCTGGCTTCCTCGCCGCTCGCGATCGCCGACACCGTCACCGCGGCGAACGCCGAGATCACGATGGCGCGATCCGCGACGGCACCGTCGAACGCCCCAGGGGTGTCACTGAACAGGTTGAGCGCGCCCACCTTCTTGGTGCCCAGCAACAACCGAAAACCCATCGCTCCGCGGACCGGAGTCCGCGTCACCACGCCTCGCGCAAGCGCCGGCCACTGCGTCGGCGACAGGAAATCGGGTTCGATCTGAGCAGATTCCTGCTCGATCGCGTCCAGACACGGGCCCTCGCCGGTGGCGCGCTCGATGTCGTCCACCGTCCGCGCCACCTGATCGGACGCACCCACAGTGACCGGCTGACCCCGCTGAACGACCATCAAACTCGCATGGTCACACCCGTCGACCAGCAGCGTCGCAGCAACACAGATGGCTGAGTACACCTCGTCGGCGCTGGTACCGCGATACACGATGTCCGCAAGAGCCGCGAACACCGTCGCCGGATCGGTCGACGCGATTCCGTTGGCGTGTAAATCACCGGTCATGAACACTCCGATCGGGGTGTGCGGATATCGCACAGGGTCTGGTGTCGCTGCCCTGGACTCGAGAAGCTGCATTCGACCGTCAAGGATACCGAGTGGTCACAGTGGATCGATCACCCGGCGCACAGGGGCGCCGGCGCATCCTCGGCAAACGGTTTGCCCGGAGGCTCGATGTAGGCAGCGTACAGAACCACGGGGACGTCGCCGAGGTTGGCGCCCTGATGGACGTGGCTGGCGTCGACCTCCTCGGCAACAACCTGACCCGCAGGCGTCGACACCCTGGTGCAGTCGTGCAAAGTCCTTGTCAGAACACCGGATTCGACGTACGCGTACACCGGACCGTCGTGATAGTGCCATCCCGTGGTTCCGCCGGGTGCAATGGTGATCCGGCGCGCAGTGAAATCGGTGCCGGCGAACTCTGCGCTGCCGGCGATCAGCGGAAACGAAACATGAGCCAGAGTTTCCGCTGTCACTCCGTCCGGAGGCGTCGCACCGGCAAGAGCAGGGGAGAGGCCGGCCAACGCGACACAGGACACGCCTACCGCGGCACAGCGAGAAAGCACGGACATGTGGTTCACCTCTCGTGGAAGGGCCGACCCGCACCCAGCGTAGATACGCAGGTCAATCGCGGAGTCGGTATCGAAATTTCCGCGGCCGAGAGCGGAGTCGGGAGGAGTGACCGACGCGATCGTGAGGCTGGGTAACCTGCAAGGGTGGACGAGCCAGCGCATGCCCCCGATTCCTCCGTCTTCGAGTACGGAGTGGACGGGCCCAAGGTCATCCTCGCCGGGATCGACGGCTCCGATTCGGCCTGGCGTGCCGCAGCCTATGCCGCCGGACTGTCTCGCCGGCAAGGCTCGCTGCTCGTCCTGGTCTACGTCCAACCCATCGCAACCGCCGCCTGGGGCCAAGCCGGAATCTCTCTCGTCGAAACCGGCAAGGAAATCGCCGACGAACTCCTCGCCTACATTCAGAAGTCGACCCACGACACCGACGCGATCCGGTGGGAATTCCGCACCGCGACCGGTGACCCCTTCAACGGCCTCGTCGCCGTCGCCGACGAACTACGCGCCGACGCCATCGTCGTCGGCGCCTCCGAGCACGCAGGCCATCGAATGTTCGGATCTGTCGCCGTGCGATTGGTCAAAGCCGGGCGATGGCCGGTGACCGTGGTGCCGTGAAGCTTGCCGCTGATCCAGGCAACGGTGGACATATCGAGCTCGATCAGCGAGAGAACGGAATGAAGCGTCGAACGTAGCTGCGGCGAATGGCATACCGGAGTGCTCTGGTCAGCGCTTCGTCTCGAATTCCAGCGTCTTGCATTGCGGCGAGACCTTCCCGCAAGAACGTGCGCTCACCATCGCTGACATACATGGTCCGGACAGCTTCAGGACTTATGGATCCGGGGAGCGTGGGGCTCTCCACTCCCGCTGTCCTGAGACCGAGCTTCGTTCGAACGCACTTGCCGCATTCTCCGCAATTGAAAGCCCCGTCGGTGTTGAGCCAGCACACACGCAAGTTGTTCATCGCAGTGTCCGAACTGCTGATTCTCCTGATCTTCCCGAACCGGCCGACGTCGAGTTCGTGGTGCTCGAACGACACCGAGTCGCTGGACCACAACGGGTCGAGGGACGGGTGCGAGCCCCACGGGTGCAACTGATCGCGACTGTAGGACGAGGGAATTACAACCGTCCCCAAGTGTTTCGACAGTGCAAGTCCGACGTGGGCGAGCGACGGCCCGTGAAAGACGTGCCCCCAATCGAGAGCCAAAGGGTCCCCGAGTGCCGACCGGACCGTGGTCTGGACCTCGATGAGGGGCTTACCGAATTCTGCAGCAGAAGCGCGGGCGCCGGTCAACGCTTTCCGGGCCAGTTCGGAATCGCCGACAGCGATATCGAAACCGTGAACGAAAATCAGGTGAGTAATGCGATCCGCTTGCGTGATCGCCGAATAGAAACTGTCGACGCCACCACTGAAGAAACAGCCGACGCCGGTCGCCCGCTCAGGAAGCGTCCTGGTGGGCGGTGATTGCGCTGCAGAAACTTCGATCCGACGATAGGTCCTGTACCAGTCGGCCAACACTTTCTGGGCCTTCGTCGCACCATCGAGAGCCGTCGGGTCTACCGTCCCGGCGATGACGAGATCTCGGTGCCGACGCATACCCGCTGCCAGCGCCGGCGCAAGCCACGGTGTCGCAGAGTGATCCAACGTGTAGTTCGACCGCGTGGAGACGTCGAAACTGCCGCCACCGGGAACATCGATGACCGCGGATATCTGCTTCGCCGACGCCGACTGGACTCGGACGCGTATTGAGTTCACCGGCGAATTTTGACACGAAACCATATGGTTTACCGAGGCGTGTCGGTGCGCGGTGGACCAGACGTGGGGCGGGCGGGGCTCGAACCCGCGACCAATGGATTATGAGTCCACGGCTCTAACCGACTGAGCTACCGCCCCATCTCGCGCGAGGCGAGCGGTTACGAATGCTACAACAATCACACAGCTGCGATGGTGACCGGGATACCGTTCAGAACTGCGTTGGCCGAGACCGCGTCGACCTGTTGAGGGTCGGTGATGTCGTTGACACTCGGACCCTTCACGGTCGATGCGACGGACAGTTCGACGCCTGTGCGTTGGTGGCCGAAGCCGTGGGGCATGCTGACCACTCCGGGCATCATACGATCCGATGCGAGCACTTCGATGCTGACCGAGCCTGCTGCGGACGTGACCGTCACCAGCGCCCCGTCGCCGATCCCGCGTGCGCGCAGGTCGTCGGGATGGGCGAGCAGCTGGTGCCGTGGCTTGCCCTTCGTCAGTCGAGCGGTGTTGTGCATCCAGGAATTGTTGCTGCGCAGGTGTCGTCGCCCGATCATGAGCAACTGACCGTCCGCGGGCACGGACGCCGTCGTCAGCATGTCGTGCACGGCAGGCAGATCGCCCACTACGACATCCTGAACCAGCTGAATGCGCTTGTCGCGGGTACGCAGTTTGGCCGGAAGCCCGGGCCTCAACGGGCCGAGATCGGTGCCGTGAGGGGACTTGGACAGAGCCCGGACCGACAGTCCCTTCCTTCCGCTGCGTAGCAGTGCATCCACCGTTCGACGCGGCGAGAGGCGTAGACGTGCCTCGGCCACAACCGATTTCGGTGACAGGCGTCGTCGAACGCGGTCCACCGGAGACTGTGCCAGCGCCGCTTGATAGCGGATGCCCAGGTCGCGGAAGATTTCCCAGTCCGCCTTCGCACCCGGTTTCTTCGGCAACACCGCGGGCATGAACTTGGCGGTATTGCGTACCGCGAAGGTGGAGAAGATCAGATCGTAGTGATCGCGTTCCAACGACATCGTCGGAGGAAGGATCACGTCGGCGTGACGCGAGGTCTCGTTGATGTAGAAATCGAACGACACCATGAAGTCCAAATCGGCGAAGGCCTGGTCGAGTGTGTCGCCACCGGGCATCGACAGCACCGGGTTGCCGGAGAACACCGCCATCGCACGGATGCGGCCGTCTCCGGGAGTCGTCATCTCGTCGACAAGTGTGGAACTGGGGAACTCACCGGCGAACTCGGGCAGGTCACGCACCCGTGAGCGCCACTTGTCGAAGTGGCCGCGGCCCACGATCTTTCGCTCCACCAGATCGATCGCGGGGTCCGTCAGAAGCGCCCCGCCCACGCGGTCCAGATTGCCGGTGAGAATGTTGAGGACCTGAATTGCCCACTGACACACGGTCCCGAACTTCTGCGTGGACACGCCCATCCGCCCGTATGCGACGGCAGACTCGGCGCCGGCGAACCGGGTTGCCAGATCGGTGATGGCCTCGGCCGCCATGCCGACGACGGGAGCGACGGCTTCCGGTGTGAAATCTCGTACGAGAGAAGCGATTTCGGACACCCCGTCGACATAGTCGGCAACGCGGGTCGCGCCTGTCTCGAGAACGACGTTGACAAGTGCGAGCAGCAACAACGCGTCGGTGCCGGGACGTACGAAATGATGCTCGTCGGCGACGTCAGCAGTTTCGGTTCGACGCGGATCGACCACGACGAGTGTCCCCCCGCGGGCTTTCAGATCTCGAACACGCTGCGCAAAATCCGGAACGGTCATCATCGAACCGTTCGACGCCATCGGATTGCCCCCGAGAACCAGAAAGAAATCCGTCCGGTCGATGTCCGGGATGGGGAGTACGAGTTGATGCCCGTACATGAGGTGATTGACCAACTGGTGGGGGAGCTGATCCAGCGACGTCGCCGAGTACCTGTTTCGGGTCCGCAGCATCGACGTGAACGGAATACCGTGGGTCATCGCGCCGAGACTGTGCACGTTCGGATTGCCCTGGTAGATCCCGACCGCGTTGGCGCCGTGATCACGGCGCGTGGACACCAGACCGTCGACGACGATGCGGTAGGCCTCGTCCCATTCGATTTCCTGCCACCCCGAATCGGTGCGGCGTACCGGCTTGATCAACCGGTCGGGATCGGCATGCAGGTCGATCAGCGACAATGCCTTCGGGCAGATATGACCCCGAGACAACGGGTCCTTCTTGTCACCGCGAATCGAGGTGACGGCGTTGTCCTCGACCGTGAACTCGAGACCGCACATCGCCTCGCACAGATTGCACGTCCCGAACTCGACCGTCATCTCGTTCTCCCATCGTCCCGGTCACGCCCAGAACACTCAGCCTGCAGGCTCCACTCTCGCCTCTGTCAGGTCGTTTCTGCAGGCTCCACTCTCGCCTTTTGGGTCGTTTCTGCTGGCTCCACTCTCGCCCGGCCGAGCTTAACCCGAACGCGATACCCGGCCGGGCGGTATCGTTTGCCCTGTCGGCGGATCTGTCGACCACCACATGCACTACACGTCTGGGGATCCTCATGGACTTTCGCACAGCAACGATCAGAGGTACAGCAGTCCTGGGCGCCGTCGCCGCAGGATCGCTGGTGTTCGGTTCGGTGGCCAGTGCTGCCCCCTCCGACACCATCGTCAACTCGCCGTGCTCGTTCTCGCAGATCGTCGCCGCGACGTACGCCGTGAGCCCGGAGGAAGGCGCGGCCCTCGCATCGTCGCCCCTCTCGTCGTCCTTCGCCGCGTTCCTTGCCGCGCCGCCGTGGCAGCGTCAGATCTTCCTGTCGTCGCAGCCGGCCGTGGTCGATCGCGTCAACGCCTTCTTCGGCGGGCCGGGCTCCGGATTCGTTCGTACTGTGTTCGACACCTGCACGCAGTACTGACAGCGAATTCGGGACCAGCCGGGGGCACACTAGAGTTGCCCACGTGCACAGTCTGGATTTGATCGCAGGATGGCCCGTGGACAATGCGTCGGCGACGGTGGTGTCGACGGCCGGGACGCGAGAACACTACGGCGACCAGAACCGGATCTACGAGTTGGCGTCGGTGACGAAACTCCTGGTGGCGTACGCGGCGTTGGTCGCCCTCGAAGAAGAAGCCATTTCGCTCGACCTGCCCGCCGGGCCCACTGGCTCGACGGTTCGCCATCTGCTCGCGCACACCTCGGGTCTGGCGTTCGCCGAGCAGAAGGTGCAGGCAGATCCGGGGACGAAGCGGATCTACTCCAGCGCGGGATTCGAGGTCCTCGCGGACACCATTGCTGCTGAAACGTCGATCGCGTTCACGGACTACCTCGACGAGGCCGTCTTTCAACCGCTCGGGATGACCGACTCGACGCTCCCGGGATCGGCCGGACACGGCGCACGGTCAACGGTGCAGGACCTGGAGGTCTTCGCCTCCGAACTCCTCACGCCGACGCTGGTGTCCGCGGAGACTCTCCAGGCTGCAACGTCCATCCAGTTCGACGGGCTGCCGGGAATCCTGCCCGGATACGGCAACCAGAAGCCCAACGACTGGGGGCTCGGATTCGAGCTTCGGGGCGGCAAAACTCCACACTGGACCGGGGCTGCGAACTCGCCGCGAACGTTCGGACACTTCGGTCAGTCCGGAACGTTCCTGTGGGTGGACCCGGATGCAGGTCTGGCAACGGTGGTACTCACCGACCTTGCGTTCGGGGAGTGGGCCAAGCCGCTCTGGCCGGAGTTGTCCGACGAGATTCTGCACAACAACCCCCGCTAGTCCATCGCGACACGCCGGTGCACTGGCGCAACAGGGGTAACTCGGGGCACACTGGTACATGCACACGCGTGTACGAGACACATCGCAGCAGATCGAGGTCGTTGGGGAAGACGTCCCTCGTCGAAGCTGGAGGTGTTTCTAATGCGCGAGTCCAACCAATTCGCGGATGCGACGTCGGGTGTTGTGTACATCCACTCGTCGCCTGCCGCGTTGTGCCCGCACGTGGAATGGGCACTGTCCGACGCCCTGAACTGCAGGGCCAACCTGAAGTGGTCCGCGCAGCCGTCCTCGGACGGACAACTGCGCGCGACGAGCAACTGGGTCGGCCCGGTCGGTACCGCCGCCTCACTCGCAGGGATTCTCCGTGCGTGGCAGATGCTGCGCTTCGAGGTGACCGAGGACCCGAGCGACGGCGTCGACGGTGAGCGATTCGCCCACGTTCCCGGCCTGGGTCTGTGGCGTGGGACGACGAGCGCCAACGGCGACGTCATCCTCGGCGAGATGAGGCTCAAGTCGATGATCGACGGCAATTCCGGCAACCTCGCTGCCGAAATCGAACACGCCCTCGGCAGCAGCTGGGACGAGGCCCTCGAGCCCTATCGAACGGGCGGCGCAGGCGCCGAAGTGACCTGGCTGAGCCGTAACGCCGGCTGACCGACTCACCGCACCGGCCGTCGCACGTCCGGTAACGTGACGACCGTGTCCGAGGTGGGCATGTGGGTTGGTATGTGTGGCTGAGTAGTGAGACAGGGTGGTTGGGATGTTGTCGACCGGTAAGGTCATCCGATTCGACGAATTCAAGGGTTACGGATTCGTTGCTCCGGACGAGGGCGGCGAGGATGTGTTCATCCACGTCAACGATCTGGATTTCGACAAGCGGCTGCTGGCGCCCGGCGTGCGCGTCGAGTACGTCGTCGAGGAAGGCGACCGCGGTCTCAAGGCCGCCCAGGTTCAGATCATCGATTCGCCGAAGCCGGTAACTCGTGCAGCGGTTCCTGCGGTCGTCCCCAATGCGGAAACGACGGAGTACGACGACGTCGTGTGCGACGTTCTGTCGCTGCAGGAGTTCTCGGCCGAACTGACCGAAGGTCTGTTGCGTGCGAACCGCGGACTGACTGCCGAACAGATCCTCGACGTCCGGCAGGTCGTCATGCGAATCGCGCAGTCGCACAAGTGGCTCGAGGGCTGAACGAGTCGGTGGAACGAACGTCTGTGCCCCGGCGACCGAAGTCGCCGGGGCACAGTGCTGTTCGCCCCTGATCAGAGCGGAATGTTCTTGTGATTTCCGCGAAGTGCCGGTGCCGAGGACAACGCCTTCGCGACGATGGAGCGCGTCTTCGCCGGATCGATGACCTCGTCCACGACACCGATGGCCACCGCTCGATCGACACCGCCGGCAATCGCCTCGTGTTCTACCGTCAAACGGTCGTGCAGCGCATCACGCTCGGTGTCGGGTGCAGCGGCCAGCGCCTTCTTGTGCAGAATGCCCACGGCCGCCTTGGCGCCCATGACCGCGACCTCAGATCCGGGCCACGCGTAGACCGCCGTCGCACCCAATGCTCGGGCGTTCATGGCGATGTAGGCCCCGCCGTAGATCTTGCGGGTCACCAGCGTCACCCGAGCGACCTTCGCTTCGGCGAAGGCGTGGAGAAGCTTCGCTCCCCGGCGTACGACGCCTTCCCATTCCATGCTCACACCCGGCAGATAGCCGGGAACGTCGACGATGACGACGAGCGGGATGCCGAAGGCGTCGCACAGGCGAACGAAACGCGCTGCCTTCTCGGCGCTCTCGGAGTTGAGGCACCCACCCAGCCGGATCGGGTTGTTGGCGATGACGCCGACGGTACGTCCACTGAGACGACCGAGACCGACGACGATACTGCGAGCCCAACCGCCCTGAAATTCTTCAAAGGTCGACTCACCCTCGACGTTGTCCAGAAGTTCGTCGATGATCGGATGCACGTCGTAGGCACGACGATTCGACTCGGGCAGCAGTGCGCGAAGATCGGTGTCACCGTGCTCGGCTGCCGCGATGTCGAAGGTGCCCTGCTCGCTGAACATCGATACCAGCCGGCGTGCGCGGGTCAGCGCATCCAGTTCGTCGTCGGCGACGATATGGCACACGCCCGACTTCTTGAAGTGGGTGTCCGGGCCGCCGAGCGACGCCATGTCGACCTGCTCGCCGGTGACGCTGCGAACCACGTCGGGACCGGTGACGAACACGCGTCCCTCGGGAGCCATGATGACGACGTCGGTCAACGCTGGACCGTACGCGGCGCCACCGGCTGCGAAACCGAGAACGACGGAAATCTGTGGGACGAGGCCGGAAGCGCGGACCATGGCCTCGAATACGAGGCCGACGGCGTGCAGCGCTTCGACGCCCTCGGCAAGGCGGGCACCGCCGGAATGCCAGATTCCGACGATCGGTGCGCGGCGTTCGATGGCGACGTCGATGGCGTCGACGATGTGTGCGCAACCGTCGACACCCATGGCGCCACCCATGACCGTGGCGTCGGAGCAGTAGGCGATCGTGTGGACGCCGTCGATGTCGCCTGCAGCGGCGAGAAGGCCGGACTTGTCACGATCGTGCAGAGGAGTCATCGTCCCGGCGTCGAACAGCTTCTCGAGGCGGGTAACGGGATCGCGGGGGTCGGTGGACTGACCTGAGCGAGTGGCGGGGGACAGGATGGTCATCGCGTTCTCCTTCTACATGCCCCTCGCACGATCGAAGGGGCGATCCCCGGACGGGAGCGAGAGTGCGCTCCCGCCCGGGTGCTACGACGGTGTCGAGCCGGTTCAGGCCCGACCGAAGGCGAGCGCGACGTTGTGCCCACCGAATCCGAACGAGTTGTTGATCGCGTAATCGATTTCGAGGCTGCGGGCTTCGCCCTTGACCACGTCGAGATCGATTTCCGGATCCTGGTTATCCAGGTTCAGCGTGGGAGGAATGATTCCCTCGCGGACCGAGAGAACGGTCAGCACCGATTCGAGGGCGCCGACAGCGCCGATCGAGTGTCCGAGAGCGGACTTCGGCGCGTACACCGCTGCATGGGTACCGACTGCCTTGTTGATCGCGAGCGCTTCGGCGGTGTCACCGATAGGTGTTGCCGTTGCGTGCGCGTTCACATGCTTGATGTCGGACTTCTGCAGACCAGCGTTCTCGATTGCCCGCTGCATGGCACGAGCAGCACCCTTGCCCTCCGGGTCGGGTGCCACGAGGTGGAAACCGTCCGAAGTGATGCCTGCGCCGAGCAGCCGGGCGTGAATCGTCGCTCCACGAGCCTTGGCGTGCTCCTCGGTCTCGATGACCATGAGTGCGCCTGCCTCGCCGAAGACGAATCCGTCGCGATCCTTGTCGAACGGTCGCGACGCGCCCTTGGGGTTGTCGTTGTTGGTGCTCATCGCTCGCATCATGGAGAAACTCGCGATCGGCACCGCGTCGATGTATCCCTCGACGCCACCGGTGACCACCATGTCGGCGTCACCCATGACGATCATCCGCCACGCATGCGCGATGGCTTCCGATCCGGAGGAGCATGCCGACACAGGCGTGATGACGCCTGCCTGTGCCTTCAGCTCCAGGCCGACGACCGCTGCGGGTCCGTTCGGCATGACCATCTGAACCGCGAGAGGAGACACCTTGCGGTAGCCGCCCGACTTCATCTTGTCGTTCGCGTCGATGAGGGAGTCACCGCCGCCCAGACCGGTGCCGATCGACACTCCGAGACGGAGCGGATCGACCTCGGGGCTGCCGGCGTTCTTCCACACCTCGCGACCGAGAACCGTGGACAACTGCTCCACGTAGCTCAGCCTGCGGCACTCGACTCGGCTCAGAAGCGTCGCCGGGTTCACCGCGAGGTGTCCGCCGATTCGAACGGGAAGGTCGTACTCGGCGACGAAATCGTCTTCGAGCACTCCGATTCCGCTCTCGCCGTTCAGTAGACCCTTCCACGTTGCGTCCACATCACCGGCGATGGACGTGGTCGCAGCGAGGCTGGTGACGACGACACTCGGGAAGCGTCCGTTGTTGGTGGATGGGTTGGTCACGGTCCGACTCACTCGCTCGCGGAGTCGTCGAGCTTGGCCTTGATTGCCTCTGCGGCTTCCGGGTTCTCCGCTTCGAGCTTCTGGATGTACGACACTGCGTCACCGACGGTGCGAAGACCGGCGAGGTCCTCGTCGGGGATCTTCACGCCGTACTTGTCCTCGGTCTGCACTGCGATCTCGACCATGGACAGGGAGTCGATGTCGAGGTCGTCCACGAAGGACTTGTCGATGGTCACCTCGGACGGCTCGATACCCGTGACCTCCTCGATGATCTCTGCAAGTCCGGCGATGAGGTCTTCCTGGCTGGCCACTTGAGTGGCTCCCTTCTTGTTGGTGTCTATCTTTTTCGGGTCGGCACGCCGTGAATCGGCATACCGAAGTCATGGGTGCGCACTCGTACGTTCATCGAGCGAGTGCGCGGCGAGGCTGCCTGTCATCGGCGGCCGCGGGTGCGGTCAGATCAGGTCCGCCAGCTTGGCGATGTCCTCGGGTGTCTTGAGGCCCAGGTTCGGTGTGCCCTTCAGTTCGCGCTTGGCGATACCGACGAGCGTTCCGGCCGGCGGCAACTCTGCCACAGCCGTGACGGCGGCGTCACGCATCGTCGCGGTGCAGAGGTCCCACCGCACAGGCTTGGTGACCTGTGCTGCGAGTTTGGTGAGTGCGTCCGCACCGTTGGTGACCGCCTTGCCGTCGGAATTCGACAGCAGGGTGCGGACAGGGTCGGACGGGGTGATCGCGGCGGCAGCAGCGGCGACTGCTTCCTGCGCGGGCGCCATGAAGCGAGTGTGGAAAGCACCGGCCACGGGGAGCGAGCGGACCCGTGCCTTCTCCGGCGGGTTGGCGGCCAGTTCCTCGAGCGCGCTGTGCAACCCGGCTGCAACGATCTGCCCGGCAGCATTGATGTTGGCGGGTTCGAGTCCCAGCTCCTCCAGCCGAGCGAGCACAGCGGCCTCGTCTCCGCCGAGCACAGCGGACATGCCCGTCGGCTCCAGAGCGCACGCCTTGGCCATCTCGGACCCGCGCACGGCAGCGAGGGTGACGGCTTCGTCGGCGGAGATGACGCCGGCGACGGCGGCAGCGGCAAGCTCACCCACGGAGTGTCCGGCGATGAGCGCGTCCTGCGGCAGCAGGTCCTGGCCGGCGATCTCCTCGAACGCGAGGAGAGCCGCCGCGACGACGAGGGGCTGGGTCACCGACGTGTCGGTGATTTCCTCGGCCGTCGCGGTGGTACCGAGCCGTGCCAGGTCGAGTCCGGACGCCTTGGACCACAGGGCCACGCGGTCGGCGGCTCCGGGTAGTTCGAGCCATGGCAGAAGCATGCCGGGTGTCTGGGAGCCCTGGCCGGGCGCAAGCAACGCAATCACATCGTTAAGAGAACACCGTGACTACCCGTTTGGGAGATGTCGCTCTCGATGAACTCTTACCGCCCAATTTGTAGGGTCCCAACAAATGCTCGGCCGGAGTCGCGACATCGCCACGGTCCGCATTCGCGTTACGTGACGATTTCCCCGAATGTGACGTGTGGGATTTGTGGGGCTGGATAGTGCGGTTCGTGATGCGTTTGAGTCAGTCTGCCCACCGTTGCCGCAACTCGAAGCACGTACGCATCCCTCGGAGTCGTGGGGTCGCGGCCCGTGACCTCTGTGATTTTCTTCAAGCGATACCGCACCGTATTTGGATGAACAAACAGCAAACGTGCACAAGTCTCGACAGCGCCCCCGCTGTCGAGGTATGCGTCCAACGTGTCGGCAAGGCCGGGGCCCGCGCTCGACAGCGGGTGCACGATCAGGTCGTTCAGAGCGCTGATCGCAGCCGAGTCACCCAACAGTGCGCGCTCCGGCAGAAGCTCGCCCGCGTGCACCGGACGGGGCGCACCGCGCCACCCCGCAACGGCCTGCATACCCGCGAACGCCTCCACCGCGCTGGAATGCGCGGCGCCCAGAGTCCTCGTCGTGGGCCCGATGACGACCGGGCCGTCGGAGAAATTCTCCAACATGTCCGCCAGAAACGCCGCGCTCGCAGAATCGTCCACGAGCTGCCCACTGACCACCATCACCAACCGAGTGCCCTGAACCACCGCGAGCGCCGCTCGACCGTGCTTCTGTGCGACGGCGTGAACGGTGCCGACGACCGACACCCCCTGATCGTCCGGCGGTGTACCGACGAGAACCGTCGCCGGCGCTGTCGCGTCCCAGTTGAGCGTTGCGGCACGCGAGAGCATGTCCGAACCCGTGTCACCTCGCACCACAGCGTCGACGACGAGAGCTTCCAGGCGGGTGTCCCATGCGCCTCGGGACTCGGCGGCACTCGCATACACCGACGCCGCAGCGAAACCGAGCTCGCGTCCGTACCGCAGGACAGCCTCGGTCAGTGCAACGAGCTGCTGATCGTTTCGAGCCAACGCAGGAAGCCACTGCTCGAAGAACTCCATCGCGACCCGCACCATGTCCACCGTCTGGCGAAGCGTCAACCGTCGGGCCAGATCCTGCGGGATCACCTGAAACGCGTCCAGGCTGAAGCGGATATCACTCTGCGGGTTCTTCAACCACTCCAGGAAGTTGTCCACCGCCGTCTGGATCAGCAACTGCACACTCGCACGCTGCGCGGCATCGAGACCACCGAAGAACGGCAGCTGATCCTGCATCGCGGTCACGGCCTCGGTGGAGAGCCGCCCCGAGAACTGCTTGACGCGCCGCAGCAATGCGTCGGGAAGGGGGTCGCGCTTCTGGCGGGCCGACGTCAACGCCGTCACCGGCAGATGCACCTCGTTGTCGGTGATGTATTCCTCCCCGGCGGCGGATGCCGTTCTGTCGCCGACTCCGGGCGGTGTGTCACCGGCGCCGGTCGGCGTTCTGTCTGCGACCACAGGAAAAACCTACGCCCGTCCACTCGTCCGCGGGGAAGCGGTACGAATGGACGGGCGCACTGGTGGTCTCCGGTCGGTCGTTACGCCGAGCCGGTGTCCGCGAACGACGTGGGAGCCGCCGTCACGTCGTCGATCTTGTACTTCTCCGCGGCCTCGACAGCCTTGGACTTGTCGATCTCACCCGAGGCCGCGAGAGCGGACAACGTCGCGACGACGATCGACTCGGCGTCGACGTTGAACACCCGTCGAGCCGCGGGACGCGTGTCCGAGAATCCGAATCCGTCGGTTCCGAGGGTGACGTAGTCGCCCGGAACCCACTGGCGGATCTGATCCGGAACGGCCCGCATCCAATCCGACGCCGCGACGACCGGTCCGGCAGCGTTCTGCAGAGCCGTCGTCACGAACGGGACGCGCTTGTCCGCACCGGGATTGCGAAGTGCTTCCTGCTCGGCTTCGACACCGTCGCGGCGGAGCTCGCCCCACGACGTCACCGACCAGACCGCCGACCGGACGCCCCACTCGTCGAGCAGAAGCTCACGAGCCTTGCGGGCCGACACGAGACCGACGCCCGACGCGAGGAGCTGTGCCTCGGGTCCGTCGCCGTCCTGCGGAGCCTCGAACCGGTAGATGCCCTTGAGGAGGCCCTCGACGTCGAGGTTCTCCGGCTCGGCCGGCTGCACGTACGGCTCGTTGTACAGGGTGATGTAGTAGAAGATGTTCTCGCCGCCGAAGCCGTCCACACCTTCGGTGCCGCCGTACATCCGTCGCAGACCGTCCTTGACGATGTGCGCGATCTCGAAGGAGAACGCCGGATCGTAGGCGACCGCGGCCGGGTTGGTCGACGCCAACAGCAGCGAGTGACCGTCCGCGTGCTGCAGACCCTCACCGGTGAGCGTCGTACGTCCCGCAGTGGCGCCGAGGACGAAGCCGCGGGCCATCTGGTCCGCCGCTGCCCACAGGCCGTCACCGGTCCGCTGGAAGCCGAACATCGAGTAGAAGATGTACAGCGGGATCATGACCTCGCCGTGCGTCGCGTAGGACGTTCCGACCGCCGTGAACGACGACGTCGAGCCGGCCTCGTTGATGCCCTCGTGCAGGATCTGACCGACCGAGCTCTCCTTGTAGGCGAGCATCAGTTCCGAGTCGACCGACGTGTACAGCTGGCCGTTGCGGTTGTAGATCTTCAGCGACGGGAACCAGGAGTCCATACCGAACGTGCGCGCCTCGTCCGGGATGATCGGCACGATCCGGTGGCCGATCTCCTTGTCGCGCAGCAGCTCCTTCATGACGCGCACGAGCGCCATCGTGGTGGCGACTTCCTGCTTGCCGGAGCCCTTGAGCAGCGTCTTGTAGGTGGCATCGCCCGGCTGCGGAAGCGGCTTGGGGCTGACCCGACGCTCCGGGACGAACCCGCCGAGCTTGTTGCGACGATCGAGCATGTACTGGATCTCGGGAGCATCCGCACCGGGGTGGTAGTACGGCGGCATGTACGGATCCTTCTCGAGCTCCTCGTCGGAGATCGGGATGTGCTGCAGATCGCGGAAGGTCTTGAGGTCGTCGAGCGTCAGCTTCTTCATCTGGTGCGTGGCGTTACGACCCTCGAAGTGCTTGCCGAGCGTGTAGCCCTTGATGGTGTGCGCCAGGATGACCGTCGGCTGGCCCTTGTGTGCCATCGCAGCGGCGTACGCAGCGTGGACCTTGCGGTAGTCGTGACCGCCGCGCTTGAGGTTCCAGATGTCGCCGTCGGAGAGATCCTTGACGAGCTCCTTGGTCCGCGGGTCGCGGCCGAAGAAGTGGTCGCGCACGTAGCCGCCGTCGTTGGCCTTGTACGTCTGGAAGTCGCCGTCCGGCGTCGTGTTCATCAGGTTGACCAGGGCGCCGTCGCGATCGGCGTGCAACAGCGCATCCCACTCGCGGCCCCAGACGACCTTGATGACGTTCCAGCCTGCGCCGCGGAAGAACGACTCCAGTTCCTGGATGATCTTGCCGTTACCGCGGACCGGGCCGTCGAGGCGCTGCAGGTTGCAGTTGACCACGAACGTGAGGTTGTCCAAGCCCTCGGTCGCGGCGACGTGTGCGAGGCCGCGCGATTCCGGCTCGTCCATCTCGCCGTCGCCCAGGAACGCCCAGACGTGCTGGTCCGAGGTGTCCTTGATGCCGCGGTCGTTCAGGTAGTGATTGAAACGCGCCTGGTAGATGGCGTTCATCGGACCGAGGCCCATCGACACCGTCGGGAATTCCCAGAAATCCTGCATCAAACGCGGATGCGGGTAGGACGGCAGTCCGCCACCCTGCGTCTCGTGGCTGGCTTCCTGACGGAATCCGTCCATCCGCTCGGCCGGGATACGACCCTCGAGGAACGCGCGGGCGTAGATGCCGGGGGAGGCGTGGCCCTGGATGAAGATGTGGTCGCCGCCGCCCGGGTGGTCCTTGCCGCGGAAGAAGTGGTTGAAGCCGACCTCGTACAGAGCGGCCGAGGACGCGTAGGTCGAGATGTGTCCGCCGACGCCGACTCCTGGCCGCTGAGCGCGGTGCACCATGATCGCGGCGTTCCAGCGGATCCACGCGCGATAGCGGCGCTCGACTTCTTCGTCACCGGGGAACCACGGCTCGTTCTCGGTCGGGATGGTGTTGACGTAATCGGTCGAAGTCAGGGACGGCAGCGCAACACGTCGTTCTCCTGCGCGCTCGAGCAGACGCAGCATCAGGTAGCGCGCGCGGTTCGGACCCGACCGCTCGAGGAGGCCGTCGAACGATTCGATCCATTCGTTGGTCTCGTCGTTGTCGATGTCGGGCAGATACGAGGCGACACCCTCACGGATGACGCGTACCCGACCCTCCGAGCCGATGGGCCCGTTCGTCTTGCCTGCAGATTGTGTGCTCTGCCGATCGTCCTGGTTCAACTCGGACAACGTGTGTACTCCTCCATGTGGCGGTCGCTCGGTGCGGCGGCCGGTCCATGCAACTCGCGCTCTGTGACGGCGAGCTACTTCTCGGTTTCTCGGTGACTCCGCTCAATCCTCCTACATATGTTTCACCGACGTAGTACGGAGTCCCAATACCCACCAGTAGAAATTTATGTACGCAATTTCGGCGCGGTCAGCTTGCGCGAACGGGAGAAACACTGTTCGCTTGCACTACTTCACCCACTATGCAAGGAGGTCACCACCGTGGTCGCCGCGGCGGACGCTCAGAACTACGCTCAGAAACTTGGAATCACCCGCGACTTGGTCGTTCAGGAGCTGGGCTGGGACGAGGACACAGACGACGATCTGCGGGCCGACGTAGAGGACACCATCGGCGGTGAAACCCTCGACGAGGACTCCGACGAAGTCATCGACGTGGTGCTGCTGTGGTGGCGCGACGGCGACGGTGATCTGGTCGATGCACTGATGGACGCCATCGGTCCGTTGTCGGACGACGGATTCGTCTGGGTCCTCAGCCCCAAGACCGGCCTTCCCGGCCACGTCGAGCCCAGCGAGATCGCCGAGTCCGCCCCCACGGCGGGACTGACTCAGACGTCGGCCGCCAACCTCGGTGACTGGATCGGCAGCAGGTTGGTGCAGCCGAAGACTCGCGCGGTCAAGCGCTAACGATCCGTCGACAAGGAAGTTTGATTCCATGCCACTCGAGGTGGGCGCGGAGGCGCCGGACTTCACCCTCAAGGATCAGAACAATCAGGACGTGACGTTGTCCTCGTACCGAGGCGACAAGAACGTACTGCTCGTGTTCTATCCACTCGCCTTCACCGGCACGTGCCAGGGCGAGCTGTGCAAGGTTCGCGACGAACTACCCAAGTTCGAGAACGACGACACCGCGATCCTTGCCATCTCGGTCGGTCCACCGCCGACGCACAAGATCTGGGCAGCAGAACAGGGGTACACATTTCCCCTGCTGTCCGACTTCTGGCCACACGGTTCGGTCGCACAGGCCTACGGGGTGTTCAACGACAAAGCAGGCTTCGCCAACCGCGGAACCTTCGTCATCGACACCGACGGCATCATTCGTTTCGCCGAGATGAAAGAGCCCGGCGAAGCGCGTGACCAGACCGCTTGGGAAACAGCTCTCAGCACAGTCCGTACGTGAGTGGAAACTAGGCGATGGCCTACATTTCCACTCACGTGGGCTGACCTGCGGAATTGTAGATTCCCGGCGGACAGGATAAGTTTTTCTCCGTGTTCCGGTGGCCTCGGTCATCGGGATCCGGGCGTATAGCTCAGCGGTAGAGCTCTGGTTTTACACACCAGCGGTCGGGGGTTCGAACCCCTCTGCGCCCACCACATTTCGTCGATCGTCTGGGTTCGACGACCGGTCTCGCGCAAGTCGGCAGGCAATCGAGCTGCCGCAGAATGCTTTACAGGCCTACCGCCCTGAGTAGTGCTGTGTGCAGAACCTCAGTCCGTCGGCTTCGTTGTTCCGGCAATGCGGTCCGCCAGACGCGCACCCTCTTCGATGAAACGGCGGCGCCCCAGGGTCGTGAAGGATCGGTCGTCGGACAGGAACGCCGACGCGAAAATCTCGATCTCGGAGATCGTCGCCACCGCGATGACTCCGGCTTCCGCAGCCGGCACCTTCCCTCTGACCTTCTTCGCGGCTGCCGCCAGGACGGGAATCAGAACGAGCGCGTTCTCGCGCCGAATCGCCTCCACTTGCTGGCTCGCGCCGCGGGAGGCGACGAAATACACCGTTGCGGCTGTTCGGTTGTCGCCGAGCCACTTCACGAACGGCGCGACGAGTGCTCCCATTTGCCGCTCGGGAACAACGACCTCCGTTGCAATGCGTTCCACTTCGTTCACGTAGTCGGCGGCGAACTCCCGCAGACCCTCGAGAAGAATCTCCTCACGGGAGGGGTAGTGGTAGTAGATGGCCGCAGATGTCATGTCGGCGGCGGCCGCGATGTCGGCGACAGTGATCGAATCAGCGGGTCGAGCGGCGAACAGTTCGAAAGCGGTGGAGACTATGACGCCCCGCCGCGACGGACGGTGAGCGGGCCGCTTGACTGTTGCCGACATTCGATCTCCTCTGTAACGGGGTCATGCAACACTAGTGCTTCGGCGAACGAGAGGTGAGACTTCCAGGTGAGCGAGAAGGGGGCGGGCGTCGGCATGGGCAAGAAATCACCGCACAGACCATCGAGGCGGCACGAGATCGTGTCGGCGGCAATCAAAGTCTTCGCAGCAAAGAGCTTCTCGGACGCGAGTATTCAGGACGTCGCGCTCGAAGCAGACGTCGTTCCATCGGCCGTCTACTACCACTTCGCGGGTAAGGACGAGCTGTTCGAGCTGGCCATGCGGCAGGTGCTCGACATGGTCGACGCTGTCGTAGCCCAGGTTCGTGCCCAGGAAGGCGACGACGATCCGTCGCTCGAGGCCGTGATCCTCGCCGTGTGGAAATGGGTCGAGTCGCATCCCGACGAGTCACGCCTGCTGCACTACCATCTGCCCGGTGCCACGGCTGAGGCGTCGGTGCTACGACGTGAGTTCGAGGAAGCTCACGTGCAACGCGCGTTCGAGTACCTGCCGCCCAGCCCCACACCACTGAGCCGGCGCGCTGCCGCGAGTCAGCATGCCACGCATACCCTGTCCACTCGCACGCTCATCGAACTGCTGATGATCGTGCACGCCCTCCGCATGGACGAAGGTCCGTTGAGCAAGCACGCATCCAAGAGTTTGAGCCGTGCCGTGGTGACGGTCGGCCAACGCATCATCGTCGGCGCGGGGGCGGCTGACGATTCCTGAGGTGCAGGCGCTCGTATCGAACGCGCTCGTCCTCGAGTGCCGCCGTCTTGCGATCGCTCTGGAGATTCGATGGGAGACCGTGTAATTCGAGCCGGCGGGCGCGGTTGAGCTCCATGAACGCCACGGTGTAGAAGAGTGCGAGCAGCACGCTCAGCAACACCATCGCTCCGCGCAACCACAGTGCGCCGGGAAACAGCACGAAGAACCCGATGAAGATCGGGAGGAACGGAATCATGGATCGGAGAAGGTGTCTCGGAACGGCCCCTCGCCCGATCAGGTCGTTGCGGACCCAATCCTGCATGGACATCGGAAGCCTGCGCCCGGCCACGTAGCCGAGCCACTGCAGAAAGTTCGGTCGTGTTCGTGGTGTCGTGCTCATTGCAGCGCCCCTGCATCGATAGCGGCTCGGTTGATGCGCCCGAGCACCGTGCGAAGTTCTTCGAGTTCGGTGATCTCCACTCCGAGTCGTTCGACGACGGCAGGGGGAATGTTCTCCGCCTGCGTCCTCAGTTCGGCACCGTCTGCGGTCAACTCGACGGCGAGCTGACGCTCGTCGCTACGGCTGCGGGTTCGAACGAGGAGACCGGCTGCCTCCAGCCGTTTGAGCAACGGGGACAGGGTGGGGGAGTCCAGTTGCAATGCCGCTGCGATTTCTTTCACCGACCGCGGCGAGGACTCCCAGAGCGCCAGCATGACCAAGTACTGAGGATGAGTGAGCCCCATCGGCTCCAGGAGGGGCCGGTAGACGGCGAGAACGGCTCGGTTGGCAACCGCCAGTGCGAAACAGACCTGCCTGTCGAGAGCGAGTGGATCGTCGTCGGACACGCTTTTGATAGTACACGAATGGTTAGTGCACTAACTATTTACTGCTTGTACTGCCAACGTCGAGCCCAGAGCGACCATGAACGCTGCGATCGCGCCGTCGAGGACCCGCCAGGCCATCGGTTTCGCAAATGCCGGTTGCAGAAGGCGGGCACCGTATCCGAGCGCGGTGAACCACAGGACGCTGGCGGTACACGCACCGATTCCGAACCAGATTCGCGCGGTGTCGTACGTTGCCGCCACTGATCCGAGGAGGACCACCGTATCCAGGTACACGTGCGGATTCAGCCAGGTCAGCGCCACCGCTGTAGCGAGGACGGTGCCGATCCTGGCCGGTTGCGACGCACGATCCGCGGACATGGCGGACGGGCGCAGAGCGCGACGCATCGACAATGCGCCGTATCCGAGAAGGAACGCAGCGCCGCCCCAATAGGCGATCGTCATCAAGGAGGGGGAGTTGTCGACGAGGAAACCTGCCCCGGCCACGCCGGCCGCGATGAGGACGATGTCCGACGCCGCGCAGACCGCGACGACGGGAAGCACGTGCGTCCGCGCGATCCCCTGCCTCAGAACGAACGCGTTCTGAGCTCCGATGGCCACGATGAGCGACAGGCCGAAAGCCAGGCCCGCGAGGGTAGGACCGAGTGCGCACGTCATGAAGGAAAGATTAAGAACGGTCAGATCTGAAGTACAGCGAATATATCTTCACCATGATTAGTATTACTTATGCGCGAACCCGACCTGTCGCAGCTTCACGCTCTCGCCTCCGTCGTCTCCGAGGGCTCGTTCGATTCCGCAGCCACGCAATTGCACATCACTCCTTCGGCGGTCAGTCAACGGATCAAAGCGTTGGAGACATCGGTGGGGACGGTGCTGGTTCACCGCTCCAAGCCGGCCCGGATCACCGAGGCGGGGATGCCCTACCTGCGGCTGGCGCAGCAAATAGGAACGCTCGTCGCAGAGCTGACTCCAGGCGCGCCCGCGTCGGTACCGATTGCCGTGAACGGTGACTCGCTCAACACTTGGGTTCTTCCTGCAGTGGCACAGCTGTCGCACCGCATGGAGTTCGACATCAAGAGAGAAGACCAGGATCACTCCGCGGAATTGCTACGTCAGGGAGTTGTCGTGGCGGCGGTCACCACGTCGGCGGATGCCGTCCAGGGGTGCTCCGTGACCCGACTCGGGGTGATGAAGTATCGGCCGATGTGCTCGCCGGAGTTCCGGGACACATGGTTTCGCGACGGACCGTCGGGCGACGCATTGTCCCGTGCTCCGATGATCGTGTTCGACCGCTCCGATGATCTACAACACCGATATCTCGAACAGTGGGGTGTGACGAGGCGTGCAGGTCCCACGCACTTCGTGCCGTCGTCGGCCGACTTCGCCGAAGCGGTGAGGCTCGGAATGGGCTGGGCCGTCCTGCCCCGACAGCAGATCGACAGAATGCGCACAGGAGTGGACGTCGTCGACCTCGCGCCGGGCACCGGCGTCGACGTCACGCTCTACTGGCAGCAGTGGACGTTGAAAACGGCCGCTTTGGCCGAGTTGGCGTCGGTGATCGCCGTCGCGGCGGCAAGTTCGCTGGACTGACCGCCCGGACTGGACGCGGGAGGAGGCGTGTTCATCAGCAAAGAACGCTCAAAAAGTCATCAAGTCGTAAATCTTTCCTGAAACAGGATCTTGGTATATGTTCTCGGGACAGAATAAGTCCGTGCGGTTTGTTGTTATTCACAGCCTGCACGGACGGGTCTGTGTTCACG
>NZ_NOXZ01000053.1:0-2535 GCF_002258225.1 Rhodococcus sp. RS1C4
TCGCTCTCTGCGATGCGTGTCGTAGCCGCCGTGCAGGAAACCTTCGACTGTGAAATCAGCGTCCGTGCACTCATGGAAGCCCCCACCGTAGCGGGCCTGGCTCGTGTGGTGGGTGGAGGACAGTCGGGCACCAGGCAAATCTGGGAGCCATATGCGCGTCCGGCCCAGTTGCCGCTGTCGTTCGCCCAGCGTCGGTTGTGGTTCATCCATCAGCTAGAGGGACCATCGGCGACATACAACATCCCTCTGGTACTACGCCTAATCGGTCTACTCGACGTCGACGCGCTGACCCTGGCGGTTGCCGATGTCGTAGCCCGGCACGAGAGTGTTCGCACAGTGTTTCCCGCTACGGCTGGCGTGCCCGAGCAGTGCATTCTCGATGCCTCTGAAGGGCTTGTCGCCTGCAAAGTCATCGACGCCACCAACTGGACCGATCAACAGTTGGATGAGGCGGTCGGTATTGTCACCCGCCACGCCTTCGACTTAGAAACCGAGATTCCCTTTCGTGCAAGGCTTTTCGCAGTCTCGACCACGGAACACCATCTGGCCCTGGCAATGCACCACATCGCCGCCGACGGATCATCTCTCTCGCCGCTGGTTCGCGACCTGACTACCGCATATCAGGCCCGCACCACCCGGACGGAGCCAGGCTGGGAGCCGTTGCCCGTTCAGTACGCCGACTTCACAATCTGGCAGCACAAGCTCCTCGGCGAGGCCGACGATCCTAATACCCGATCTGGTCGACAAACAGTTTTCTGGGAGCGGAACCTCGCTGGATACGCGGGACTGCTGGAGCTTCCCACGGACCGGCCTTACCCCGCCGTCGCCAACCATCAGGGCGGCCAAGTCGTCGTCGAATGGCCCGCCGAACTGCAGGAACTCGTGCGGGTTGTGGCGCGGGAACGCAATGCGACGACGTTCATGGTGATGTCGGCGGCGCTTTCGGTGCTGTTGGCGCGTTTGAGCGGGAGCGCGGATGTGGCGTTCGGGGTGCCGACGGCGGGGCGGGGGCGAACCGAGTTTGACGGCATGGTCGGGTTTTTCGTCAACACGCTGGTGTTGCGTACGCGGGTTTCAGCCGAGATGAACTTCGGTGATTTGTTGGAGGAGGTACGGGAGCGGAGCCTGGACGCGTTCGCGAACCAAGATGTGCCGTTCGATGCGCTTGTCGAGCGCCTCAATCCGGTCCGTACGCAGGCTCACCATCCGTTGATCCAAATCCTGTTCGCCTGGCAAAACGTCACCCTGCCCGATCTGTCTCTGCCAGGTCTCGACATTTCCCCGCAGCGCACGGACACCTTGACCGCTCGAATGGACTTGACTTTCAGCCTGCGTGAGCGGTTCGACAACTCCGGCCGTCCCATAGGCATTGGGGGTCTGGTCGAGTACCGCACCGACGTCTATGACGCCGAAACTGTAAAACAACTTGTTACCCGCTGGCAGCGGGTGCTCACGACGATGCTCGCCGGCACGGACCGCTCGGTGGCGTCAATCGACTTGCTTGACGAGAGAGAACTGACGCAGCTGGACGCCCTCGGAGCGCGGTCAGTGCTAAATGAATCGATCGTGGACCCCGCGATTCCGGAGTTGTTCGCCGAGCAGGTGAGGGTGCGGCCGGACGTCATAGCGGTGGTGTTCGAGGGTCGGTCGTGGACGTATCAGGAGTTGGACGACACATCGACGCAGTTGGCTCATTTGTTGGCTGGGCGTGGGGTGGGAGTAGAGGACGTTGTTGCACTGTTGCTGCCACGTTCGGAACACACTGTGATAGCCATACTTTCGGTGCTGAAGCTGGGTTCTGCTTACTTGCCGATCGACATCAACACCCCTGACGAGCGCCTGGCATTCGTTCTACAAGACGCTGCGCCGGCCGCGATTTTGACCACGGTGAGCCTCGCTGGTCGCGTCAGTAAGTCCGGGGTCCCACTGATAGATGTCGAGGATCCCAAGGTCGCTGAACAGCCGACGACGACGTTGCCGGTGCCGAATGCTGACCTCCTCGCGTACATCATCTACACCTCAGGAACGACAGGCACACCCAAAGGCGTCGGCATCACACAAACGAACGTCACCCAGACCTACGCAGCTTCGGAACATGCTTTCAAACATTCCCCAGATCAGGTGTGGTCGATGTTCCATTCGTACTCGTTCGATGTGTCGGTGTGGGAGATGTGGGGCGCTCTGCTGCACGGCGGCCGCTTGGTGATCATCCCTGAGCATGCCGCCCGCTCCGCAACGGACTTTCACCGAATCCTGGTAGACGAGCAGGTCACCACCGTCAACCAGACCCCGTCCGCACTCGAGATGCTCTCGCCCGAGGGAATAGATCAAGTAAGGACCATTTTTGTGGGGGGTGAGGCATGCTCGCCCGAACTTGTCGATCGGTGGGCTTCAGGCCGAGAAATGATCAATGGCTACGGGGAGACAGAGACGTTCTACGCCTCTATGAGTGCGCCCATGAAGCCTGGTCATGGAGCTCCTATCGGTACGCCGGTGCCGGGTGATGCGTTGTTTGTGTTGGATTCCGGTTTGCGG